>JBFXAS010000070.1:0-21236 GCA_050184075.1 Gemmatimonadales bacterium | reverse complement strand
CAAGTCGGACAACTTCAGCCTCTCGGGATTCGGCACGACGTTCAACCGGACCTGGTCGGCCGCGACGGGCACCGGAATGCAGGATATCGTCGACCTGGGGTCGCAATGGCGGGTGGGGATGACCTCGGGCTGCGCCACCCAGCAGTTCGCCATCACCTTCCGGCAGGACCTGTACGCCACGACGTTCGCGAACATCGAGGCGGAGGTGAAAGTGACCGTTCCCTAGGGTCGGGGGCCGGGGCCGCGGTCTGGCGCCGAGGCGCTGGTGACGGACGGGCGCTTCTCCGGCGCATGACGGCGACCCGCCGGAAGGTGCGGGAAGCCGGCAATCGGCGGCGGAGTCATTCGCACCTGCCGTGCGCTGATCCGGTTAGCCCCCGGCCCCCCACCGGTACGAGCTTGGCGGCGTGGCCTCTTGCCCCTGCTCTCCCGCCGAGCGTACCGTATGGACATGGCCCCAGCGACCCGGTCCTGGACCCGCGACGAGGTCCTCGCCCTGCCGGACGACGGCGCCCGCTACGAGCTGTTCGATGGCGAGCTCCTGGTGAGCCCGAGCCCGCGCCTGCTGCACCAGCGCGCCGTGATACTGCTGCACCAGCGGATCGATCCCTACGTCCGAACCCACCGCCTCGGCTGGACCGGTCTCGCGCCGGCCGATCTCGACCTCCACGCCGGCCAGCTCGCCCAACCCGACTTGTTCGTCGCCGGGCTGGTCGACGGGCGGGACCCGCTCGACTGGTCGGAGTGCGGGGTGCCGCTGCTGGTCGCCGAAGTCCTCTCCCCGTCCACGGCACGGTACGATCGCCTGACCAAGCGACGCGCCTTCCAGCGGGCCGGAGTGCCCAACTACTGGATCGTCGACATCGATGCCCGGCTGGTCGAGGTGTGGACCCCGGACGCGGATCGACCGGGGATCAGGGATGCGGGCCTCGAGTGGAGGCCTGAGGCCAGCCTGCCTCCCCTCGAGATCGAGCTGTCTCGCTACTTCCGCGAGGTCTGGGCGGAGTAGCTCCACCACCTCGGCGAACCGCGCTTCTCCCCGAAGCGGATCATACCGCGGATCCAACGACACGAACCCCGGCATCACCCGCCTGGCTTGCGCCAGCGCGTCGTCCGGGCCTGGGCCATGGGCAGCTCCGCAATGGTAGGCCCCTGGTCACGGCGCTGGCCGGCGGCCCGGGCCGTAACCGTGGCGGCCCGCGGAGACTCCGCGCTCGTTGCGCACGATCGTGCAAGCTTCCGGTATCGCTGGAGCCGAGCGTAGCTTGTATGATGTCGGCGGGCCAACCCACCGGAGTCCGCCGATGCCCGTCACGGCCAAGCTGTCGCAGTTGTTCTACGACCGTCTCGGGGAGCAGGTCGCGAATGAGCTGGTGGACTGGTTCAACGCCGTGGACGCCACCTACCGCGCGGACCTCCGGGAGCTCAACGAGCTCAACTTCGGCCGCTTCGACGCCAAGCTCGAGCAGCGGCTCGCCGAGCTACGCGCGGAGCTGCGGACCGAGCTTCGGACCGAGCTCGCACGCATCGAGGTCAAGATCGGTCAGCTCGAGGCGCGGATCGACGAGCGGGCCGCCAGCATCACCGCCTCGGTCGAGCAGCGATTGGCCGTCCAGGGACGCTGGCTGATCGCGGGGTGGGTTTCGATCCTGGCAGCGGTGATCGGGCTCTGGGCCAAGGGTTAGCGGCGCCGCCCCAACCCCACCCGCTCCGCTTCCTTGCCCCGGTCGCGGCCGGCAAGCAGCCAGCCGACGCTGACCAGCCCGAAGACCACCGCAACGCCGCCCACCACGGCTGGCCAGCTGAGCGCGAAGCGCCAGGGGTGGCGAGAGCCTCAGCTATATTCGACCATGGACAAGAAACCCGAAGATCCGAACCTCGCGGGCTTTCGGGCTCTGCTGGCTCGGAAGAAGGCGGCGAAAGCGCCGAAGGTCTCTCCGGACCCGACCACCAGCCGGGCCAAGCAGACGCCGCGTCCGAAAGACCGGATTCGCCGCCGGCCCTGACGACGCGGCCGTCGGAGGTCGAGTCGGGTTCGAATCGAACGACTCGACACCACGCTCCATGTCGGCTATCGACAATGTAGTTACCTGTGACTACATTGAGAGCATGCGTTCCGTCGGCGTGCGCGAGCTCAAGGCCCACCTGAGCCGGATCCTCCGGCAGGTCCAGGCGGGCGAGTCGATCTTGGTAACGGACCGCGGACGGGTGGTGGCCGAGTTGCGCCAGCCCGGCGCGGAGGTCCTGGCCGAATCCCCCGTTGAGCGTGCCATCCGCGCCATGGCCGCCGCGGGAGCGCTCCGTCTCGCCGAGCCAACGCCAGAGCCCTACGCCGCCTCCCCCATCAAGTCCAAGCCGGGTACCGCGCGGGAGCTGCTCGACCAGGACCGATCCGAGCGGTGATCGTCTACGCCGAGTCGAGCGCCGTGCTCGCCTGGCTCCTCGGTGAGCCAACGGCCACGGCCGTGCGGACCGCCCTCGGTGGCGCGGAGCGGGTGGTCTCCTCCTCGCTCACCGCCGTCGAGTGCGCTCGGGCGCTGGCGCGGGGTCGCGCCAGCGGACGGGTGACCTCGCGAGACGAGCTGGCGGCGCTCCGGCTCCTGGATGTCGCCACGGGGAATTGGGACGTCCACGATCTGACCGAGCGGGTGCTGTCGCGGGCTCGGCTTCCGTTCCCGGTCGAGCCCGTGCGGACGTCGGACGCGCTGCATCTCGCCACGGCCGCGATCTTCCTCGAAGCGATCGGTCAGCTCTCTCTGCTGTCGCTCGATGAGCGGGTGCTCGCCAATGGGTCGGCGCTCGGCATGGCTCCAGCCTTGCCCGCGCGCCGGTAGCCACACGCCGTCAGCAGCTCAGGCGTCCTGCACCGGTCCCGGCTCCAACGCGCTCCGTCGCGGGAACCTCGCTCCGGGCGACTCCAACGCCGTCACGCACGGTCGGTCGCGAACCTCCGTCAAGGCGTAGGCGGCCGATTCGGGTGGAGCGGTGGCAACCAATCAGCAACTTGTGACCCGCCCGATCGGACGGTACCTTCGCGCAAGTCAGCTGGTCTCATCGCCCAACAGCAGGAGCATGGGCATATGAGCGACCCGCTTGTGCCGACTCTGCTCTCCGCCTTCCCCTGGCTCGCCGTCGCCCCGCGACTACGCGGGCTCGGTCCGCACCCCGATCGTGCTCACTCCAGGAGGTCGCCGATGTCTCGGCTGCCCAGACTCCGTCGTCGCCAATCGACCACGTTGGTGCGCCTGGCCATAGCGCTGGCGCTGGCGCTTCCCGCCGCGACCGCGTCGGCGCAAGAGGGGTCCGTGGCCGGCACCGTGATATCGGCAAAGACTCAGCAGCCCGTGGCGGGAGCGCGAGTCTCGGTCAGCGGCACCGACCAGACCGCCTCGACCGACGTCCGAGGGCGGTTCCGTATCGGGTCGCTGAGCGGCTCCCAGGTGACGCTCCAGGTGCGGATGATCGGCTTTCGGTTGGCGACGGTCCAGGCCGCCGTCGGCAACCAGAGCCTGCGGATCACCCTCGACGATCAGGCGGTCACTCTCGATGAAGTGATCGTGACCGGAACGGCCGGCGCCGCGTCCAAGCGGACGCTGGGCAACGCCGTCGGCCAGGTGGACGCGAGCTTCATTGCCGAGCGCGCGCCCATTGCCAACGTGCAGAACCTCTTGGACAGTCGCACCGCCGGGGTGGTGGTCCTGCCAGGCTCGGGCAACCTCGGTACCGGAGGCGTGACCCGAATCCGAGGGGTGGCCAGCCTGTCGCTCCCCAACGAGCCCTTGCTGTACATCGACGGGGTCCGGGTCAACAACGACCCGGCCTCGGGCCCGAACATCCGGCAGGGCCGCCAGGTATCCCGCATGAACGACATCAACCCCGACGACATCGAGAGCATCGAGATCATCAAGGGCCCTGCCGCGGCGACCCTCTATGGGACCGAAGCGTCGAGTGGGGTGATTCAGATCATCACCAAGCGCGGCTTGTCCGGACGCCCCTCGCTGGACCTGACGATCCAACAGGGCGGCACCTGGCTTGCCAACGCCATGGACAAGGTGCCGACCGTCTACAGCCGCAACAGCTCCGGTCAGCTCGAGAGCGTGAACTTGCTCGCCAACGAGGAGTCGGCGGGCCGGCCGGTCTTCCAGACGGGATACAATCAGTCCTACGGTGCGAGCCTCCGGGGGGGAAGCGATCAGGTCCGCTACTTCGTGTCGGGCGACTACGCCCGCGGCGAGGGTGTGGTCGACTACAACACCCTCCGCAAGGCGAGCACCCGAGCCAACCTCACGCTGATTCCCAACGATCAGCTGGAGATCTCGGGCAATCTGGGGTTCGTGACCAGTCGAACCCGGTTCGCGCAGGCAGCGGCCGGCTGGGGCATCTGGGATCAACTCGTCTGGGGCTCACCCGCCCGGCTCTCGACGCCCACGCGGGGGTTTCTCCGGGCCACGCCCGAAGCGGCCGGCGAGATCGAGTCCCTGGCCAAGCTGGACCGGTTCACCGGCGGCCTGACCGCGACCTGGCGCTCGCAGCCGTGGCTGACCCACAAGGTGAACGCCGGCGTCGACATCAACGACGAGACCAACTCGATTCTGTTCCCGAGAAACCCGGCAGGATCGAGCTATTTCTTCGGCGCGTTGAGCCTGGGGCAGAAGAGCGTCGAGCGGCGGCGGATCCAATACTACTCGATCGACTACGCGGCCAGCGCCGAGGCCAATCTCACCTCCGCCCTGAAATCGACCACGTCCGCCGGCCTCCAGTACTACACCAAGCGGATCGAGAGCGTCGAGGTGGTCGGGCAGCAATTCCCGGCGCCGCCGGTGACGACGGTCGGGGGCGCGGCGGTGACCACCGGCTCCGAGGACATCATCGAGAACAAGACCTTCGGTCTGTTCGTCCAGCAGCAGTTCGGATTCAAGAACCGCGCGTTCTTGACGGCCGCGCTACGGGGAGACGACAACAGCGCCTTCGGGACCAACTACGACTTCGTGGTCTACCCGAAGGTCAGCGCCAGCTGGGTGCTGAGCGAGGAGCCGTTCTGGACCGTGTCCCAGGTCTCGACCCTGAAGCTCCGCACCGCCTGGGGTCGGGCCGGCCAGCAGCCCGACGTGTTCGCCGCGATCCGCCTCTATCAGCCCACGACGGGCCCGGGTGACGTCTCGGTCCTGACTCCCCAGGCCGTGGGCAACCCGGACCTCAAGCCCGAGCGCGGGGAAGAGATCGAGCTCGGCTTCGACGCGGGTCTCTGGGATGATCGACTCGGTCTGAGCGTGACCTATTTCCGCCAGAAACGGACCGACGCGATCATCCTCAAGCGGGTGCCACCGTCGACTGGGTTTCCGGGCTTCCAGTTCGTGAATCTCGGGGAGGTGAGCAACAAGGGCTTCGAGCTGGAGGTCAACGCCGGGATCGTTCGGGCCCGCACCGTGGGCTGGGACCTCGGGTTCAAGTTCTCGACCAACAGCAGCAACATCGGCAGCCTGGGCGGCGTCCCGCCGATCGTCTTCGGGTCGCAGCAGCATCGCGAGGGCTACCCCATCGGCGCCTTCTTCGACCGCCGGGTCATCAGCGCCGAGCTCGACGCGAACGGACGCGCGGTCAACATCCTCTGCGACCCGGGCCCGGACGGCGGCTCCGCCGGGGTGTCGTGCTCGGGCGCGCCTCGGGTGTACTACGGGGTCCCGACGCCGAAGTGGGAGGGGGCCCTGTCCTCGACCGTGACGCTCTTCAAGAACCTGCGGCTCTACGGTCTGCTCGACTTCCGGGGCGGGTTCATGATCGAGCACGGCGACATCGAGGCGATGCACACCGCGTTCCGCAACTCGAAGGCCATCAACGAGGCGCAGGATCCCATCCTGCTCGCGTACGACCAGCTCGGGATCCGCGCGCCGGTCGGGTTCTTCGACGCCGGCTTCGCCAAGCTCCGGGAGCTCTCCGCGACCTACTCCCTCCCCGATCACGTCGCCCGGTCCTTCCGGGCGTCGCGGGCGTCGCTCAACGTGGCGGTCCGCAACCTCGGCTACCTGTGGCGGGGGCAGCGCGAGATCTACGGCGAGCCAATCCCGGACCCGGAGATCCGGACGCCTGGCGCGGAGCTGTCCGGGTACGTGCAGACGGTACTGCCGCCATTTACCCAATTGATCACCACGCTTCGGCTCGCCTTCTGAGGCACGAGGACGCCATGCTACGATGCTCCCCCCATCGCGGTCGCCCACGGACGGTCGCGGCCGCCATCGCGACCACGGCCCTGCTCGTCGGCTGCAATAGTCTCCTCGACGTCGAGCTTCCGACCCGGGTGCCGGCCGAGACGCTCGACAACCCCGCTCTCGCGACGACACTGGTCGCTGGCGCGGTCGGCGACTTCGAGTGCGCGCTGACCAACTACATCACGGCGACCGGCCTGGTCGGCGACGAGCTGATCGAAACGACCGGCTGGATCGCCGTGTTCAGCTGGGACCAGCGCCGGATCTTCCCGGACAACGGCAATCTGGCCACCGGGACCTGCACCGACCTCGGGTACGGCATCTTCACGCCGCTCCAGACGGCGCGCTTCCAGGCCGAGGATGCCTTCAGCCGGGTCTCCGACTTCGAGGATGCCTCCGTCTCGAACAAGACCAGCCTCCTCGCCACGGCCGCGGCGTACGCCGGCTACGCCTTGACCCTGCTCGGCGAGGGCTTTTGCGAGTTGACGGTGGACGCTGGCCCGCTGCTGACGCCCGACGAGGTCTTCCAGCTGGCGGAGGAACGGTTCACCAGCGCGATCACGCTGGCTACGACGGCGGGTGACGATGCGATCCTCAACATGTCGCGGGTGGGGCGGGCCCGGGTCCGGCTCAGTCTCGGGAAGCTGACCGACGCGGCGATCGATGCCAAGGCCGTCCCCGTCGGCTTCGTGCGGAACGCCACCCGGTCGTCCGTGAACGAGCGGCGCTGGAACCGGACCTACGCCGAGGGTCAGCGCAATTTCTACATCTCGGTGGACGCCCGTTATCGGGATCTGACCGTCGACGGGATGCCGGACACCAGAGTGGCGACCGTGCCCGCGGGCCGGAACGGGCACGACGGCGTCACCCCCGTGTTCTTCCAGCAGAAGTACACCAGCGAGTCCGCATCCGTGCCGCTCGCCACCTGGCGGGAGGCCCAGTTGATCATCGCCGAAGCGGAGGGCGGCCAGGCCGCGGTGGATGCCATCAACCTGCTCCGCACGGCCGCCGATCTGCCGCTGTTCTCGAGCACCGACCCCGCGGCGATCCAGCAACAGATCCGCGAGGAGCGCCGCCGCGAGCTCTTTCTCGAGGGCCATCGGCTGCACGATATGCTGCGCTTCGGCATCCCATTCGACACCGGACTCAACCACAAGGGAGTCACCTACGGCGACACCACCTGCCTCCCGCTTCCGGATGCAGAGCGCTTGAACAACCCGAACACGAACTGACGCCGATGCCTGGCACCGGTGCACGACCGATCGCGCTGCTCGCAGGTCTCCTGATCGCACCCACGGTGCCCTGCCCGGTCGCGGCTCAGGCGCAGCCTGCGGCCGCCTACCCGATGACGATCCGCTACAACGTCAAGGTCCCGATGCGCGATCAGGTGCGCCTGTCGGCGGACCTTTATCGCCCCGCGGACGATCGCAAGCACCCGACGATCTTCGAGCTGACGCCGTACAACAACAACTCGCCCACTTCGATGGCTTCCGCCTGGCAGCACGTCCGCCGCGGGTATGTCTTCATTACCGTCGACGTTCGCGGCCGATACGACTCGGATGGGGAGTTCGCGCCGTTTCGGCATGATGGCAGCGATGGCGCCGACGTGATGTCCTGGATCGCCGCCCAGCCATGGTCGGACGGGCGGGTCGCCACGATGGGCGGCTCCTACTTGGGCAAGGTACAGTGGGAGATGGCGCAGGAACGGCACCCGGCGCACCAGGCGATCGTCTCGTATGTGTCGCCGGCCGACGACTTCAACGACGGCACCCGGTACAACGGAGTGCCGAAGCTCGACCTGATGTTCACGTGGATGATGGGAATGGACGGCCGTGTGGGTCAGTCCCGGGAGGGATGGGATTGGGGCCAGGTGATGAGAGGCCTGCCGCTCAGCACGCTCGGCGCGGCCGTCGGGCGCGAGGTCTCGTGGTGGCGGCTCGCGATGGAGCACGACCGACTCGACGATTACTGGGCGCCCCTGCAGCTTCGGGGCAGCTACCGGTCCTTCGACATACCTTCCTTCAACGTCACCGGCTGGTACGAAGGGCAGCTCAAGGGACAGATCCAGAACTACCAGTCCACGGCGGCGACCTCCGCGAACCCCGACGTCCACAAGTTGGTCGTGGGCCCCTGGCTCCACAGCGTGAACCGCAACCGCGTCGTCGGCGAGCGCGACGGCGGGCCGATGGCCACGATCGACCTCGATCGCCTTCGCGACGCCTGGCTGGACGCCCAGCTGCTCGGCTCGCGGCCCGTCAATCAGCCCAATGTGGTGTATTTCCTGCCGGTGAAGAACGAATGGCGTGCGGCCGATGGGTGGCCGATTCCCGGCACCCAATTCGTCAAGTTCTTCCTGGACAGCAAGGGCCGGGCGAACACGCTTCTGGGCGACGGGATTCTGCGACGCGATGAGCCCGGAGCGGGGCCCGCGGACCGGTTCACCTACGATCCCGCGAACCCCGTGCCCTCGGTCAGCAGCCGGACGGCCGGCGCGCGTGGGGGCCTGCCGCAGGGCTCGGTCGACAATCGGGCCGTGGAGACCCGGGACGACGTCCTTGTCTACACCACCGCCCCCCTCGAGTCCGGGATCGAGGTGACCGGCCCGGTTCAGGCCCAGATCTACTTCGCGACCGATGTTCTCGACACGGATCTCGCGGTCAAGCTCCTGGACGTGGCACCGGACGGCCGGGCGCTCAACCTGGCTGAGGGCATCGCCCGCGCCAAGTACCGCGACTCGTTTGCCGAGCCGGCCGCCCTGACACCGGATCGCGTCTACGCCCTCACCATCGAGCTCTTTCCGACCAGCAACTTCTTCGAAGCTGGACACCGAATCCGGATCGAGATCGCCGGGAGCGACTTCCCGAACTTCGGGCGTAATCTGAACACGATGGACTCGGATACGGGATCGGACTATCGGGTCGCCCACACGCGGATCGAGCACAGTGTCGACCATCCCTCGCACGTCCTGCTGCCAATCGTGCCCGCCGGGGCAACGCGAGCCTGGCACCCGTAACGCGGGATCGACAGCCGTTCGAGTCGGAGCGGTTGCTGGGACTGCTCGCCACGATCTCGGTCGGGTCGGTGCACGCCCAGAGCGCGCCGGTCGGGCCCGATGGCTGGCGGCGAGACCTCGAGTTCGTCGTAGCCGGGATCAAGGCGGTGCATCCCCGTCCCTTCCATCGGGTGCTGGAGGCCAGCTTCGACAGCGCGGCGGCGGCGGTGCGGGTGGCGCTGCCGAGGATGTCCGGCGAGGAGGCGATGGTCGCGCTGATGGGCCTGGTGGCGCTGGTGCACGACGGCCACACGCGGCTCGCGTCCCGGGCGATCATGGCGCCGGACAATCGCTGGTTTCCGGTGCGGATCGACCGCTTTGCCGACGGGATCTTCGTCGTCGCCACGGATTCGGCGCATCGCGCCCTGCTCGGCGCCGAGGTCCTGCGACTCGGCGACCGGCGCGCCGCGGACGCCTGGGCCGCGGGCCGAGCGGGTGTCGGCCGGGGACAATCGCTTCTCGAAGATGGCCGGGGTGCCGCTGCTGCTGATGATGCCCGAAGTGGTGACGGGTCTCGGGCTCGGGACCCGGGATGGGCTTCGTCTGGAGGTCCGACTCGGCGGCACGGCACGGGTCGAGACGATCCCGTCGATCACCGCGCAAGCCGGAGTGGACGCGCTGCTCGGTCGGGCGGTGCCTGGCGGGCGGAGCATCGCCCTTCCGACCGCCGCAACGCGAGCGCTGGTATTCCAGAGGCCTAACGATGGATACTGGCTTCGGCAGGAGCGGGAGAGCGGGCTGCTCTACGCGCAGATCGACCAGGTGTTCGACGACGGCAACCCGGTCCGCCTCGATCAGGACACGGCGCGGCTCTCGCTCAGGGAGTTCGGGCAGGCCGTGCTGGCTCGGATCGACTCCGGCCAGGTGCACGCGCTCGTGCTCGACCTTCGCAACAACCCCGGGGGCAACAACGGGTTGATCGTGCCATTGGTGGCGGGGCTGGCCGCCCGCCCGGCGATCAATCAGCGGGGGCGGCTGTTCGTGATCACCGGCCGAGCCACCTACAGCGCGGCGATGAACTTCGTCTCGCTGCTGGAGGACCGCACCGAGGCGATCTTCGTCGGCGAGCCGCCCGGCGGCTCGCCGTCGCATTACGGCGACGCCACCGCCTTCTCGCTGCCGGCATCAGGACTCGACCTCTACGTCTCCACCCTGCATTGGGACACCGGCGTGCGGCCGACCGACGTGCGCGAGGAGCAGGAGCCCGAGCTGGCCATCGCGCCCCGGTTCGCGGACCTGGTGGCCGGCAGGGACAGCGCAATGGCCGCCATCCGGGCCTGGCAACCCGGTGCGTCACTGTCCGAGCGACTGCTCGCGCTCTATCGGAGTGGCGGGCTCGCGGCGGCCCCGCGAGGCGGTGGAGGCGTTCGCGAGGGCCCTGACGCTTCGCCCGGGGCACGAGCTGATCCGCCGGCTGGAGGAGGCGGCTCGTCGCCAGGCCGCGTCGAGCGCTCGCTCCCCGCGGTAGACCCAGCCCCGATCCAGCCACGTCGCCAAGACCGTCACCGTCTCGGTGGCGCGAGCGATCGAGCGCGGTGGCCGCATCGGATCGCCACCGGTCGGCGGGGATGCGGTTGTCGGTTGCCCCGAGGGTGACCCCAGTGTAGGGCATGGCCTCTTGCCGCTCACCCCGCGCCGAGCCTACTCTATGGACATGGCCTCCGAGGTCAAGCGCTGGACCCGCGCCGAGGTTCTCGCCCTCCCCGACGACGGGAGGCGCTACGAGCTCATCGACGGCGAGCTGCTGGTGACGGCAAGCCCCGCCGGGCCTCACCAGCGCGCGGTGCTCATTCTGTTTCGCCAGGTCGACCGCTACTGCCGCGAGCACGGCCTCGGTTACACCTGCCTGGCGCCCGCCGATCTGGCTCTCGGCGGCGAGCAGGTGTCGCAGCCGGATCTGTTCGTCGTGCCGCTGGTGGGTGGGCACGAGCCCGTCGAATGGCCCGACTTCGGCATCCCGCTGCTGGTCGCCGAGGTCGTCTCGCCCGGGACGGCGCGGTTCGATCGGATCACCAAGCGGCGCCGGTATCAGCGCTCGGGCGTCGAGCTCTACTGGATCGTGGATCTCGACGCCCGCCTGGTGGAATGCTGGCGCCCCGACGAGGAGCGGCCGGAGATTCAGACCGAGCGGGTTCGCTGGCAGCCCCGGCCCGAGGTTCCCGCGCTCACTGTCGACCTGCCCGAGCTGTTCCGGGAAGTCTGGGGGCAAGGCGGTTAGCGCGGTCGACCGGTTGTCGGTCGCAAGCGCGCTGCTCGGGCTGGTCCTCGGGTGCCGTGGCCCGTCCGTCCCCCGGATCGATCTCGATCCGGCGCGGTGGCCAACCGACGAATACTCCGCGCGCCTGACGCTGGACCGCGATGGCGGCGAGGTCGGCGCGGCGGCACCCGTCGGTCGAGGCGGCATCGTCGCGAGCACCACGGGCTCGCTCGCGACGCACGCCGGCCTCGAGGCGCTGCGGCAGGGCGGGACCGCGGCGGACGCGCCGTCATGGTGCCGGGCTTCATCGCGGGGGTCGAGGCGCTCCACACGCGCTTCGGCAAGCTCCCTTTCGCGGCGCTGTTCGCGCCGGCGATCCATCTCGCCGACAGCGGCGTGACCGTCAACGCCTCGATGGCGGCCATGCTCCGCCAGCGAGAGCACGTGGTGACGAGACGTCCCGAAGGACGGGCGATCTTCGGCAACCCCGACGCGCTGCCCGGGTGAGGGGGAGCTGTTCCGTCAGCCGGCCCTGGCCGAGACGCTGCGCCGGATCGCGTCGGAGGGCGCCGCCTACATGTAGACGGCGGCGCGGCGGCCTCAGTTCCGGCGGGCGTGGCCTCCGGGGGAACCGCTGCGACAGCCGCTGGGCGAGGGCGAGTTCACGAGAGACCTGCTGGCGACGGTCCGCGCGCTCGGCATCGACCTCGAGATCGTCGAGGACCGGCGGCTGGCTTCCGGTGCCGGCCTGTGGGTCGGCGTGACGATCGATCCGGTGACCGGGAATCTGCAGGGTGGGTTGACCTCGAGGAGGAACTGGCTGATCGAGGCGCGCTGAAGCTGCGGCCTTGCGAGCGGTCCGCGACCCGCGATCTTCAAGGGGTCCCGCGCAACCCTGTGAGCCTGTCGAGGCACCCCATGATCCGCTCCTCCCTGTTCCCCGCGCTCGCTCTCGTGTCCCTCGGGGTCCTCCCGACGCCCGCCGCGGCTCAGAAGGCCGATCCGCTCCGCGGCCTCGATGCCTACATCGAAAAGGCCCGGCTGGACTGGAACGTCGCCGGGCTCGGCGTCGCCATCGTCCGGGGCGACTCGGTCATCTACGCCAAGGGCTTCGGCGTGAAGGAGGCCGGCAAGCCGGACAAGGTGGACGAGCGCACCCGCTTCGCCATCGGGTCCAACTCCAAGTCGTTCACCGTCGTCGCGCTCGGGATGCTCGCAGACGAGGGCAAGCTCGACCTCGACGACAAGATGATGAAGCACCTCCCGGAATTCGCGGTGTCCGACCCGTACATCACCCGGGAGCTCACGATCCGCGATCTGGTCACCCACCGGAGCGGCTTTTTCCGGGGCGACGCGGTCTGGATGGGAAGCGGCTTCAGCCGCGACGAGATCCTGCGCCGAACGCTTCAGCAACCCGCGAGCACGAGCTTCCGGTCCGCCTTCGGCTACAACAACATCATGTTCCTCGCCGCCGGCCAGATCGTGGGCAAGGTCGCGGGCACCGCCTGGGACGATTTCGTCAAGCGCCGGATTTTCTCCCCGCTCGGCATGACCACCAGCAATACGAGCGCGACGGCGCAGACCGGGGCCGACGTGGCCCGACCCCATGCGATGGTCGACGGCAAGCCGGTCCCCATCGACTACCGGAACATCGACAACGTCGGGCCGGCCGGCTCGATCAACGCCAGCGCGCTCGAGATGGCGCAGTACCTCCGGTTCCACCTGCGCGACGGCCGCTACCGAGGCGCCCAACTCCTGAGCAAGCGGTTCCAGGACGAGATGGAGACGGCGCAGATGATTTCCAGCGCCGGGCGTGACACCCTGCTCCCGATGGTCCACTTCGACACCTACGGGCTCGGCCTCTGGCTCCGTGACTACTACGGCAAGCTGCTGGTGTCGCACGGCGGCGGCATCGACGGCATGCTGTCCCAGATGGCCTGGCTCCCGGAAGCCGACGTGGGCGTGGTGGTGCTCACCAACACCGACGGGCAGAACCTCCAGAACGCGCTGCCGTTCGCGATCCTCGACCGGTTCATCGATGCGCCGGCCCGCGACTGGAGCGCGCTGTTCCTGACCCGGGCGCAGCAGCAGCGGCGCCGCGCCGACTCGGTGCGCGCCACGCTGGCGGCGCAGCGGGTCACGGGCACCAAGCCGTCGCTCCCGCTCGATCAGTACGTCGGCACCTACGACAACCCGTTCTATGGTGAGCTGCGGATCGAGCAGGAGGGCTCGGGCCTCGCGCTCAAGCGGAGCGCCGAGCAGTGGGCCCGGCTCGAGCACTGGCACTTCGATACGTTCGGGGCGATCTGGAACGTGTCTCGAACGCGCGACGTCAACACCTTCGCGATGTTCCGGCTGGATCCCAACGCCAGGGTGACCGCGATCGAGATGCGGGGGCCGCCGTTCGCGACGCCGTACGCGCAGGGCGCCGTGTTCACCCGGAAGCCGGGCGCGCGGGCCGCGGCGGGAGGGAGCCGGTAGGGCCTTACCACCGCTCGACCGAATGGGCTCCAGCCTTGCCCTCGGCTAGGCTAAGGCAGCCTGGCCAGGAAGAACAGCGCGACCGTCCCGACCCAGAAACCGAACATCCACCAGATCAGCTCGGCCTTGGTGCCTGCGAGGCGTTGCTCGAAGTGCCCCAAGCGCTGCTCGAACTGTCCCAAGCGCTGCTCGACCTTGAGCTCGAACGCCGCAAACCGCTGCTCGACCTTGGCGTCGAAGCGCGCGAAGTTGAGCTCGTTCAGATTGCGCCGGCAGTGAGCGCCGCGACCGGGAATCACTCGGGGCGGACCGGGCCTCCCTGGACCCGCGCGGAGGTGCCGGCACTCGTCGGGTCCGCGAGGCCTGTCACGACGACCTCGTGTCGTCCGCCGTCGTCCACCAGAGGAATCGAAGCCCCGTCCAGCCGCCGCCCGTCGAGCACGACCTCGGCCAAGTCGGGGGTCACCCGAGCCGGATGGCGCACGAGGATGGAGTAGCTGCTGCCCCCGTGCCGGTAGACGAGCGAAAACTCGGCCCACCGGGCGGGAACGGCGGGCTTGAAGGAGAGGGTATCGCCCCGCTTGGTCAGGCCGAGAATCGACTCCAACCCCACCCGGTACATCCAGCTGGCCGAGCCGGTATACCAGGTCCAGCCGCCCTGCCCGAGCCGGCCCCGCGCGGTGTAGACGTCGGCCGCGATCACATAGGGCTCGACCTTGTAGGTCTCGACCTCCGCCGGAGTTCGGGTGTGGGTGAGCGGGTTGAGCATCTGATAGAGCTCGAAGGCGCGGTCGCCATCGCCCCGGAGGGCCGTGGCCAGCACGACCCAGAGAGCGGCGTGGGTGTACTGCGCGCCGTTTTCGCGAACGCCCGGGAGATAACCCCTGATGTAGCCCGGATCGTGCGGGGTCGAGTCGAAGGGCGGGTCGAGCAGCTGAATCAGGCGGGCGTCATCGCGCACCAGATATCGCTCCACCGCCTGCATCGCCCACTCCTGGCGCTTCGGATCGCCGGCACCCGAGATGACGCTCCAACTCTGGGCGAGCGAGTCGATCCGGCACTCGTCGTTGGCGCGTGAGCCGAGCGCGGTGCCGTCGTCGAAATAGGCCCGGCGGTACCAGGCGCCGTCCCATCCGTGCGCCTCGACCGCCTCGGCGTAGCGATCGGCTTGGGCACGGAACTCGTCCGCCACCGATACGTCGCCATGGTGCTCCGCCTGCGCCGCATAACTCCGCAAGGTGGTGATCAGGAACCACGCGAGCCAGACGCTCTCGCCCCGGCCTTCGCTCCCGACCCGGTTCATCCCGTCGTTCCAGTCGCCGCCGCCGATCAGCGGCAAGCCGTGGGCACCGGCCGTGGCCGCCCGCCGGAGCGCCCGGACGCAGTGCTCGTGAACGGTGGCCCGCTCGGCCGCCACCTCGGGAAGATCGTACACCTCGTGCTCGTCGGGCCTGAGCTCGCGCATCCGGAGAAACGGCACCGACTCGTCGAGCACCGACCGGTCGCCGGTGACCCGGACGTAGTGATCGACGACATAGGGCAGCCAGACCAGGTCGTCGGAGAATCGGGTCCGGACGCCCCGCCCGGTCTCGGGATGCCACCAGTGCTGGACGTCGCCCTCGAGAAACTGGCGCGCGGCCGAGCGCAGGATGTGCTCGCGGGCGATACCCGGCTCGGCGTAGACGAACGCCATCACGTCCTGCAGCTGATCGCGAAAGCCGTAGGCGCCGCTGCTCTGATAGAGCGCCGACCGGGCCCACATCCGGCAGCCGAGCGCCTGGTAGAGCGACCAGCGGTTCTGGATCGCGTCGAACGCGGGATCGGGGGTCCTCACGGTGATCTGGGAGAGACGGGTGTCCCAGGCCACGGCGCTCGCCGCGATGGCCGCGACGGCGCGCGCGGGGGCGAGGCAATCGGCGATCGCCTGCCTCGCGCGGGTCGCGTCGGGTGTGGCGCCGAGCAGCACGACGATCCGGCGGGTTTCGGAGGCGGCCAGCTCAAGCTCGCACTGGAGCGCCGAGCAGGGGTCCATGCCGGCGCCGGTGGTGTCGCTCAGACTCCCGCCGTCGGCGGCGAGCCGCGCCAGCGCCTCCGGCGCGCCGAGGTGGCCGTTTTGACCGAGAAATTCGCGGCGGTCTCCGGTGTGGCTCGTCACCGGCTCGCTGATCGCGTGGAACCCGACCCACTCGGCGTACTGGGGATCGAACGAGTTGCGCGCGAAGATCGCGCCCGACTCCGGCTCGAAACGGGTCAGGACGTGCGACTGGGTCCGCTCGCGCCGGACGCCAAGGGTCCATTCGGCGAACGCCGTCATCGTCAGCCGGCGCGGCGCGCTCCCCAGATTGGTCAGCTCGAGCACCGCGCATTTGACCGCGCGGTCGGGTGCCATCCCGAGTCGCAGCCGGGTCGCGATGCCGCGATGCTGGTGACGAAAGGTTGAGCTGCCCGGCGCGTGGCGGACGGTGTACGGGCTCGCGGTCCGCACCGGGGCGGGCGTCGGGCACCAAAGCTCACCGCTCGCAGCGTCGCGGAGGTAGATCACCTCGGTGGGAGGATCGCCCACGGGGTCGTTGTGCCAGGGGGTGAGTCGGAAGAAGTAGCTGTTCTCAGCCCAGGTGAACCCGGCGCCCCGCTCGCTCACGATGAAGCCGCCGTGCGGGTTGGCGATCACGTTGACCCAGGGGGCGGGCGGCAGTCGATCGCCAGCGACCCGGATCTCGTAAGCGCCGTCCGGGGTCAGTCCACCCAAGCCGTTGTCGAAGCCCGGCGCGGTCCCCACACCGGGGCCCCGGTCGGCGCCGTGCGCTCCACCACTCTCGCCCGTCGGATCCGGTTGGACCGGTGACTCGGGCGGCAGCCGCCACGGGTGATCCTCCAGCAGGGCGCTGCTTCGTTCCGCCCGACGCGGTTGGGACGGGAGCGGGCCGAGGTCGTCGCCGCCGGGCTCGGGCTCCGAACGCATCGCCTGCACGATCCGACCGAGCGAGCGACTGTCGCAGGGTATCAGGACGCGCGCCGTAGCCCGGATCATCAGGAGATCCGGCGCCTCGAGATGGTCGCGCCGCCGGAGGAACACCCCGCCCGGGCGGTCGAGAGTGCCGACGGGGCTCAGGTCGGCGATCGCCGCCGAGATTTCCGCTTCGAGCTCGGCCTGGTAGGTGGTCGGGTGGGCGTTGAGGACGACGAGATCCACGACCAGGCCGCGGCGGCGCCAGTACTGGTGCGCGGCGAGGACCTGACGGAGGGTGGCGATGCCCTCCGCCGTGGTGATGGTGGCAAGGACGATCGGCCAGTCACCCGAGATCCCATGGGCCCAGAGCCGGGGCTGCGAGCCGCGATTCTGGCGCAGCTCGGCCGCCGGAGCCCGGGCGGCCGGGTTGCCGAAGAAGACGTGGCCAGCGAGCTCCTGGAAGACGGTGGCGTCGGCTGGCGTGAGGCCGAGCTCTCGCAGCTCGAGCTGACTCGAAGTCCAGGCCAGGTCGAGCGCCCGCTGGGCGGCATGGGGATCGTGATAGCGGCCGGCCAGCTCGAACGCCCGCTCGCGGCTGGTGGCGACCAGGGTCGTGAAGGTGACCGACGCCGACGCGCCCGGATCGATCCGCACGCGGGTCCGGAGGGCGAAGATCGGGTCGAGCACGGCGCCGGTCGTGCCCGCCAAGGGGCCGTCCTCCTCCAGCGCCACGGGATCCCGGAGCGACCGTCCCCGGCCCTGGAACCGCGCTCGATCGGTCTCGCAGGACACCGGGCCGACCCGCTCCTGGCCGGTATCGACGACGTGCACGCACCAAAGCATCGGGTCGGAGGGCGATCGGGGCCGCCGGACGGCGGTGATCGCGGTACACCACTCGTGCCACTCGGTCTCGACGAAGAGGTTGCCGAACGCGGGGTGGGCATCGTCGGCGTCGGGGGGCGCGAGCACCAGCTCGCCGTAGCTGGTCAGCTCGATCTCGCGCGCCTCGGTTCCGTTGTTGGTGAGGAAGACCCGCCGCACTTCCGCCGCGTCTTCGGGCACGACGGCGATCTCGGTGCGGGTCTCGATCTCGCCGTCGGTGCGATGGAAGGTCACCCGATCGGCGGCGAGGGTGGCCCGGTACCAGTCGGCCGGCGCGCAGACGGGCTGATGGGCCGCCGACCAGACTCGGCCCCGACTCAGGTCCTTGAGATAGCAGAACTGCCCGGTGTCGTCCTTGGTGCCGTCGGCCCGCCAGCGCGACACGGCGAGGTCCTGGTAGCGACTGTAGCCACCCCCACAGTGACTCACCATCACGGTGAACGGGGGCCGGCCGAGCAGGGCGACGTGCGGCTTCGACGTCTGGGTCGATTCCAGCTCCCGCACCGCGGGGCCGGCGAACACCGGGGTGGAGCGGGCGTCGCCATCGGCGGCGGCCCGCGCTTCCCGCAGCAGCAGCCGTTGGGGAATCCGCTCGTGGAGCAGCAGCTCGGCCGATCGGACCACGGGGTCCGCATGGAACCGGCGCTGCCAGATCCCCTCCGCGAGCGCGTTGGTGAGCGCCACGAGGCTCATCCCGACGTGGTGGGCCATGTAGTTGCGCACCAGGGCGTGGTCCGACTCCGGTGCCGGCCTGGTATAGTCGATCGCGTCGTAGAACCCGAACCGGCCCAGGGCCGCCAGTCGCTCGATCGCGCTCAGATTGTGGAGGGCACGCTCCGGGTCGACCATGATGGCGAGCAGCGAGGCGTACGGCGCGACCACGAGGTCGCGCGCGAGCCCGCGCTTGAGCGCGAGATCAGGCACCCCGAACGCCCGATACTGATAGGTGAAATGCCGATCGCGACCGTTGTACGCGCTTTCGCTGAAGCCCCAGGGCACGCCGCGCGCGGCGCCGTAGGCGATCTGTCGCCGGAGCGCGCCGCGATAGGTCTGGTCCAGCAGCGTGAACGGGAACGACTGCATCACCAGCGAGGGCATCAGGTACTCGAACATGCTCCCGCTCCACGACACCATGGCCGGAGCACCGGAGGCGTAGGTGAGCGTCCGACCGAGTCGGAACCAGTGTTCGACGGGCACGTCGTTCTTGGCGATCGCCACGAAGCTGGCGAGCCGGGCCTCGGAGGCGAGGAGATCGTAGGACGCGGCGTCGAGCGAGTGGTTGGCCAGCTGGTAGCCGATGGAGAGCAGCTTCCGCTCCGGGTCGAGCAGGAAGCCGAACTCCATCTGCGCGGTGTAGCCGCGGGCCAGCTCGGCGATCACCTCGAGTCGGGTCACCAGCGCGCGATCCGCCTCCGATCGAGCGGCCCGCTGGCGCAAAGTGTCTGGTCGCCCACCGCCGGCGGGACGCGCCGCGATCAGTCGCAGGGCCCAGCGGATCCATGCCGACGCGGGCTCGGTCTCCTCGCCCGGCAGCTCGGTCGTGGCGATCAGATCCAGCGCCCGGCTGAGTGGAGCCACCAGCCCGCCGACAACGGCGTCCGGGTCGGCCTCGTCGCCGGCCGATCGCAGCGCGGCGCGCGCGAGGCCCAGCTGGGTCCGCGCCGCCGCCAGGCCGTCCCGGGTCTTGGTCACCGGCCCAGCTCGTGAGTCGCCGAGTCGCTCGAGCTGCGCCTCGACCATGCCGAGCGCGGCCGCCAGCGCGTCGCGCACCCGACCCGGCGCCGGCGGCTCGTCAGGCAGCGTCAGGCAGGCCTGGCGGATCGCGATCAGGTGACCGGCGAGATTGCCACTGTCGACCGTGGAGACGTAGGCCGGCTGGAGCACGGAGAGATCGCCGAGGGCGTACCAGTTGTAGAAGTGACCGCGGAAGCGGGGCATCCGGTCGAGGGTGGAGAAGACCCGCTCCAGGCGGACGATCATCTCCTCGAGGTGGATCAGGCCGAGGTCGTGGGCGCTGACCGTCGCCAGGAGCTGGAGGCCGATGTTGGTCGGGGAGGTTCGCAGCGCCGTCACCGGGGCCGGATCCTCCTGGAAGTTGTCGGGTGCGAGCCAGTGGGTTTCGGGCCCGACGAACCGCTCGAAGAAGCGCCAGTGGAGGAGCGCATAACGCAGCGCCTGCCGCCGGCTCGCGGGCGGGAGGCGACGCCCCGGCCGCACCACCGGGCTGCCCAGCGCGGAGGCGACGACCGGCGACAGCGCCCAGGCCACGAGGAGGGGCACGGCCCCCAGCCCCAGCGACCAGACCAGACCGGGGTCGCCCGACGTGGCCAGCCGGTACCCGACCAGCGCGGCGATGACCGCGACCAGGCCGACGGCCGGCAGCATCGCGCGCCAGGTGGCCCGGCGGGTGTCCGAGGTGACCTGCTCGGCCCTCGAGGCCGTCTGCCACTCCAGGAGGTGGCGCCGGGAGACGAAGAGCCGCCAGAGGGTCCGTGCCACCGCGTCCGCCGAGACCCACGCCTGGTGGGGAAGAAACACGATCGCGAGGCCGAGCTGGCCGGCGCTCCGGATCGCGTCGAGGCCGACGGCGCCGTAGTAGGCTCGGAGCGACTTGCCGAGCGGCGGGCGGAGGAGCGCGAGCGCCGTGGCCACGATCCAGGGCACGGCAATGGCGGCGAGCCCGAGCAGCGTCCAGCGGAGCGGCGATCCGGGCAGGATGGTCCAGCCCGCCACGAGGAAGGCGAGCTGGGCGACCTCGATGACGCTCCGGCGGAGATTGTCGAAGATCTTCCAGCGGGAGAGCATCGACAGCCGATTGGGCTCCGGGCCGTCGGGCCCCGGCACCGTGGCCGTCAGCCACTGGAGCAGCTGCCAGTCGCCTCGGATCCAGCGGTGCTTCCGCCGGGTGTAGGTGAGGTAGCCGGTGGGATAGTCGTCGTAGATGTTGACGTCGGTGAGCAGACCGGTGCGGGCATAGTTGCCTTCGATCAGGTCGTGCGAGAGCAGCCGGTTTTCCGGGAAGCGGCCGTGGGTGGCCTGCTCGAAGGCGTCGAGGTCGTAGATCCCCTTGCCGGTGAAGCTGCCTTCGCCGTAGAGGTCCTGATAGACGTCGGAGACCGCCGTGGTATAGGGATCGACACCGGGCCGACCGGAGTAGGCGGCCGCGAACCGCGACCGATACGCGCTGGGCAGCGAGACGCCGACCCGCGGTTGGAGGATGCCGTAGCCCCGTACCACCCTGCCCCGCTCCGGATCGTACTGCGCGCGGTTGAGCGGGTGCGCGATCGCGCCGACCAAGTCGGGCGCGGCATCCGGTGGCAGCACCGTGTCGGCGTCGAGCGTGATCACGTAGCGCAGGCCCCGGAGCGCGTCGAGGTTGCCCACCACGACCGAGAACGCCTCCTGCCCCGCCCCCCGCACGAACCGGTTGAACTCCGCCAGCTTGCCCCGCTTGCGCTCCCACCCCATCCA
>JBFXAS010000069.1:0-21683 GCA_050184075.1 Gemmatimonadales bacterium | reverse complement strand
TCTCGAGCGCCGGGTGTCGCCGCGGGTCGAGGAGGCGCAGCGCCCCCCGGGCCGGCCGACCCGCGGGCTCCGGCAGAAGCTGCCGAGCGCCTCCACGACCGAGGCATACTGATGCCGCCGATCGATCTGGTCCTCGCGCTGGTAGTGGCCGATGCCCGCGAGATGGCCGGCGAGCAACCGTGGGGTGCTGCCATCGGCGTTTGGAAAGGAGGGCACCAGATTGGAGAGCGGCGCGTCGAGGTCGAGCCTGCCCGCCTGGACCAGACGCGCCACCGCCGTGGCGGTGACCATCTTCGACACCGACCCGATCCGGTAGCGGGTGGCGGTGTCCGCCGGGATCCGACGCTCGAGGTCGGCCCAGCCATAGGCTCGGGCGAAGACGATCCGGCCGTCCCTCGCGACCGACATCGAGAAGCTGGGGAGCGCCGCGGTCTCGAGCAGGGTGGCAACGATGCTGTCGACCAGGGCGGCCCGCTCGGGCGTGATCGGCTGGCCGACACCGGGCCGCGCGAGGGCGAGGGCCGCGCCGACCAGCAGGGTCGGCCGGAGGAAGGGTCGATGCATGCGGGGCCTTTCTGGTCAGGCCCCCTCTACGGCCGGGTTGCCGCGAGAGTTTCTCCGGCCGGAGCGTTAGGCGTCGAGAAATCCCGGGCGGCGATATGGGGGGTCGGGATGCTCGTAGAAGCCGCGGCCGGACTGGGCGCCGAGCTCGCCCCTGGCTACCATTCCCTCGAGCAAGGCCGGCGGCCGATCGGATTCGTCGCCCGAGTCGGCGAAGTAGACCTTCTCGATCGCGAGCACGCTGCCCAAGCCGACCTCGTCCATCAGCCCGCACGGGCCAAACGGAGTCCCGAACGCCAGCATCCACGCCTTGTCCAGGTCCTCGGGCGTGGCATACCCGCCAGCGACCTGCCGGAGCGCCTCCTTCTTGATCACCCGCCAGAGCCGGTTGAAGCTGTAGCCGAGCTGCTCCTTCCGGGTCTCGACGACCACCATGCCCACGTGCCTGGCCCAGGCCCGCGCGAACTCCCGGGTCGCCGGCGCGGTCACCGGCGAGGTCATCAACTCGACCAGCCGCATCGAGCGCGGGTCGCTCCAGTTCAGGTTGAAGAAGCGATCCGGCCGGCCGCTGGTCTCCGCCATCGGCGTGCAGGTGAGTGACGACGCGTTGGTGCCGAGGCAGGCGTCGGCCGGCAACTCCGCCGACATCGCGGCGTGCACCTCGCGCTTGAGCTCGAGCCGCTCGGGCACGTTCTCGAAGCCGAGCTGGGCGCCCGCCATCGCGTCCTCGAGCGTATCCGCCACGATGAGTCGGTCCCAGACCCGCTTCCGCTCCTCGACGGTGCCCCATTCGGCCGCGGACGCGGCAGCCCGCTTGGCCTTGCCGGGCTCCACGTCATAGAGGCGGGTCTCGAGTCCCGCTCGCGCGGAGGCCCACGCCACCTTCGCTCCCATCACTCCCGCGCCGACGATGCCCACGGGCCGGGCGGGATCGAACCGGGCGATCGGACTCGGGTCCGTCATCGTGTCGCTCCTTGGTTGCGAGGGCTCCGGCCCTCGGCGCAGGGGTCGGTCGGAACAACGTAGGGCCCCGTCGAGAGGAGCGCCAACGCGCCTGCCGGGTGCTGATTCCCCGGGCTTCGCTCATGAGCCCCGGTCAGACCGCGTCGAGCGCCATCGAGCCATCGGACATCCGCTCGGCCGCGCCTAGCCCAGGAGCTGCCTGACGAAGCCAACCATCCGCTCGAAGAGGGGCACCGCGTCGTATCGCAGCCAGTGCAGGATATCCGGAAGCGCCGTGAAGAAGCCGTGGATCGCGAAGAGAGCGACGGCCTGGAACGCGAGCGTCACGCTCATCACCAGCACGGCGGCCACGACCATGACGGCGATCCCGACGCCGAACAGGGCCCAGACCAGCACCATCAACAGGCCGACCAGCGCGCGGAGAATGGGGTTTGCCCGCGCGGGGGCCTGCCCCGTGGCCACCGGGCGCAGCCTGGCTCCCTGGGCGACCAGGCGACCGACTCGTCTCGCCAAGCTCGGGTGCCACCCGCCCGCCGGCGCGCCGGTCTCGCCCGCCCAGTGGAGGAAGAGGAGCCCGCTCGAGTGGCCGGCGGCGAAGGTCAGCTCGAGCGGTTGGAGCCGCTGCAGGGCGTTGGCCAGCCCGTGCGGATTCCGAGTCAGTCTGACGGCCGACGCGTCGGCGAGGTAGCGCCGAGCCCGCCACATCGCGGCGAGAAACGGGCCGAAGAACAGCATCTGGGCCATCGCGGCCAGGAAGTTGGTGGTCGCAGCCGCGAGCACGAACGGCGCCTTGGCGAGGGTGAGACAGCCCTGACGCGACTTCTGGTCCTCGATTTCTGCGTCCTGGGTCAGCAGGTCCGCGAGCTTCCGCGCGGCGTACTCGTCGGGCGCGAAGACGCCCCGCATGGCGCCGAAGAGAATCCGTCGCGCGCTCCTCGCCGTGCCGGCCGAGAGCGTGGCGGTGAGGAGCGCGAAGGTCTGGGTGACCGAGAGCAGCAGCATCGCGATCCGGAGGTCGCCATTGCAGGCCGACGCCGTCAGATGGGCGAGTACGCCCTGGGTCTCGTCGCGATCGAGCCTCTCGAGCAAGCCGGTGGTCACCACGAAGGTGGCGCGACGGGGATCGGTGCCGACCACCGCGGCGTTGGGCTCGGGGCGGTCGAGCAGCATCACCGCCGGGGGCGGCAGTCCGGCCGCGATGCCCATCTCCTCGACGATGTTGACCAGCTGTCGCTCTTCGGGGTAGCGCTCCCGCGGAGGACGGGCGCCGATCGAGAGCAACACGCCGCCCGCGCCCGCCCGGCGAAAGAGGGCCCGGACCCAGAGCCAGAGGAAGAGCATGAAGGCCATGCCCGGCAGCACCAGCGCGAGCCCGAGTCGGCCGAAGCCGAGCCAGTCGAGGCCCGACCAGTCGCCCTGGTTGAGGCCCCGATCGAGCGGGTCGAGCAGATCCGGCAGGAGCCGGGCGGCATCGCGGATCGCGTCCCACACCGCCGGCGGAATCGGCGCGGCGAGGTTCACCAGGTGGAGCGCGGTGAGGACGATGAGGAAGAGAACCGGCGTGACGATCAGGCTGACGGGAATCCCGGTCAGCGTGACGGCCAGGAGACCGAAGATCAGAAAGCGGAGCGAGCGGCGCCGGTGCCGAGCCTGCTCCTCGAAGAAGGTCGTTCGGGGCGCGGTCAGACGCCGTCCCGCGACCCGCCCCACCAGCTGCGGACCTGCTCGGGAGCCTCGGGATCGCGGGTCAGGTTCTTGCCCAGCACCGCGATCAGGACGAGCACCACGGTCACCTTGACACCAAGCTCGGCGGAGCTCCG
Source organism: Gemmatimonadales bacterium (assembly GCA_050184075.1). Taxonomy (GTDB): domain Bacteria; phylum Gemmatimonadota; class Gemmatimonadetes; order Gemmatimonadales; family GWC2-71-9; genus SHZU01. The sequence continues at coordinate 18,339 of JBFXAS010000069.1, read as the reverse complement.
AATCTGCTCCGCCCCATGACCGAATCCCACGAACACCCGCGGCAGCACCCACCCGGTGGCATTGATCAGCCAGTGATAGATCACCGCCACCAGCACGCTGCCGCGGGTGTGCAGCAGGATGGCGGTCATGATGACCGAGGACAGCATCGTGTTGAGGGTGAAGAGCGCACCGCCGCCGAAGGTGCTGAAGACCGAATCGACGTAGAGCGGCACGTGCCAGATGCCCCAGAGGAAGCCGACGATCAGGCTGACCACGACGGCGTTCCTGGTCTGCAGCAGTCGCGGCGTGAGGTAGCCGCGCCAGCCGAGCTCCTCGCCCCAGGGCCCGGTCGTGAAGTTCATCAGCACCGGGCGGGTTCCGTAGGTGGCGAACCCGGCGAGCGCGATCGAGCCGACGCCATCGCGCAGCAGGCCGGCAATCAGATACCCGCCGATCCCGAGCGTCAGCGGGATGGCGATGGTCAAGAGCCACCAGAGCGGCGAGACCTTGATTCGGACGGCCCGCCGCAGCAGGTCCTGCAAGCCGGCCTTGCCGCTGTGCAAGTACATCGCGACCAGGCCGCCGACCGAGCAGAAGTCGCCGGTGTAGAAGAGTGCCGTTCGAAGCGGTGAGGGCTGGAGCCCAAAGACACGGATCGCCGACCAGCCGATCCACGGCATCCCAAAGGCGATCAGGAAGAACCAGAGCGTAGGTCGCCGCGCGCCGAGTGCCATGAGCCGTCCCTGGTGGGCCACGCCGAGTTCCAGCGGGCGCCCGATCCTACGGCGCCGGACGCTCGAGGGCAAGGCGGCGGCCGGGAAGCCCGGGTGTTAGCTTCCGAAATCCCCAACAGCGGGCGGATTCATGCGACTCGCGATCCTGGTCGGTTGCGTCCTGGCGCTCACCCCGACGTTCGGCGCGATGGCGCAAGACTCGACGCCGCCTCCCAAGAAGCTCAAGAAGCTGAACAACCTGATCGCGACCTGGGAGATCACCGAGGTCCAGGGCCACGTTCAGGACGCGTTCGCCCTGGTGACGCTGCTCCGACCCCGCTGGCTCCAATCGCGGGTGCGCGGCGGAACGGCCGGAGGCAACCCGGTCTGGGGCCAGGGCCCTGGCGTGCTGATGGACGGGGTGCCCCGCGGGGGCATCGGCGAGCTCCGCACCATCCCGCTCGGAGCCGTGAAGGAGATCCGCCACATGAGCGGCCCCGACGCGGTCAACCGCTACGGGATCGACTTCCACGCCGGGGCGATCAACGTGATCGCCCGCTAGCGCCGCGGCGCTAGCGCCGGCTGATCCCGGCCAGGGTCGAGGCCGCCCGATTCAGGCGATCAGCCGCGGCGTCGAATTGAGACTGCCGTCGCGACTTGAGCGGGATGTTGGTGGTGCTCGCCGGATTCACGGCCACGGCGCGGAGATCGTTCAGGCAGAACGAGATCTCCTGGTAGACCTGATAGGCCGGATCGTCGAAGCCGATCCCCTGCCCCGCTCCACCGAGCTGCTTGCCCGCCTGATCGATCCGCTGGCTCCAGGTCCGACTCCACTGATCCCACTGCGCCGTCGCCGAGCGCGCGGCGCTGCTGTTGAGGCCCGCGTCGGCCTCGGCCTCGGGAATGGCCATCGCCTCACGGCGACCGGCGTCCACCAGCCTCCGGACGTCGCGTAGCGCGGCGTCGAGCCGCACCAGGCGATTGGGGTCCAAGGTGGCACTCGACGGGGGCGGTGGGGCGTACTCGCGCCGATCGCCGGCGCGCGTCTGACGAATGACCTCGTTCCGAACGCTGTCCGCTCTGCGGGCCGCGGCCTGCGCTGCCCGCATGTTGGCCGCCGGATCGTTCGCGATCCGCTCAGCCGGCACGGGCTCGACCGGCTCCTCGCCGCCCCGCTTGCTGAGCACCGCCGCGGCCCCCAGCACCAGGACCGCGGCCAGCAGCACCGCGTTGGCCTTACCGCTCTCCCGGTTGAACGATCGGTCCTCCATTGGGGCCCCCATGCCAACGGTTGCCCGATCGTCCCGGCAAGTACGATGCCGTCCCGGGCTCGCCCGCGCGCGCGAGCCGCTCCAACCACATCAGGCGCTCGTCGCGGCTTCCCGCCCGCGATCCGGAGCCCACGGGGCGCTCCGCCAGCAAACCGGGCCCCTCACGCCGCCGATCAGCAGCGGCCCAACCCGGAAGTGATAAATGAGGAGATCCGACAACGGCCGACCCATCTCAGGGTGACCACCGACAAGACGATTCGCTCGAAGGGAGGCACCCAGGATGCGCCGCACCGACCTCACCCCCCAGCTGACCGCCGCACTCCGGGTCATCGCGGCCACCGCCTGCCAGGCCCCGATGGGCCCGAACGAACCGGATCCCGATGCGAATCAGCGGTCCCAACCCGAGCGGCGGCGCAACGCCTCGGTCGTCCTTCGCCGGATCGACGTCGAAGGCGGCCGCGACGGCAAGAACCTCTTCGGCGATGCCGGGAAGGGCAACTTCGCCTATCGAGTGACCGATCGCGAGAACACCGTGGCCGGGCCCGCCGACCGGAATACCAAGCAGTCGAAGGACTACGGAGACGCCCTGGGCCAGGTCTATCTGCGTGGGCCCGGCGAGAGCAGCGACCTCGACGACACCACCGACGACATCACCGCGCTCTCCTCGGGCGAGTCGGTCACGGTGACCCGGGCCGAGACGAGACCCGCTGGCGCTTCGCCTCCGCCCGGACGGCCCCCCGGCGGGGGGAGCAAACGCGGCCTCAGCGAATCAGGCGACCATCCCTCACCCACTGCTCGCCGTCGATCCAGACCGAAGTGTCGACGAAGAAGTTCCAGCGGACGTAGCCGCCCCCGACTCTGCCGCCGAGCTCGCTGTTGTCGCCGAGAGAGAGCCGGACCACGCCGGCGCCGTAGCCGTAGTAGGGAATCCACGGCTGCCGGTCCGGCACCGCGAGCAGCGGGTTCATCCCGAGCGCGAACTCGCGAAAACGGCTGGCGCCGTCGCCGCCGGCGGCCAGCTCCGCCCGCACCGCGTCCGCTCCGGAGGCGGCCGTGAGCTCGACCACCCGTCCTTCGCGAAACACCAGCCGGAGGTCCCGCACGTCCCGATTGGACCAGGACGAGATCGGAAAGACCACCGTGCCGCTCACGCTCTCCTCGAGCGGTGCCACCCGGATCGCGCCGGCAGGGAGCTCGATCTCCCGGTCGATCAGGATCCGCCCGCGCGCGGCGCGAGCGGCGGAGGCATCTCCGTCCTGGCGGTTCACCGGCCGATCGCCGATTCGGAATCGGATGTCGGTCCCCGCGGGCGAGGTGACCCGCACCTCACCGGCGCGCATCGCGGCGATGAAGCGGTCCTGGCTCTGCCGAAGCGCGGCGAGATCGGTCTCGAGCAGGGCCCGCTGATAGGCGAGATCGACCTGGTGGAGCGGCGGCGCCGGATGTCCGGGGAGGAGACCGATGCTGCCGTTCGCGTCCCAGTGGAGATGGATGGTCCGTCCCCGGCCGCTCTGCAACACGTCCTGCATGGCCTGATACTCGGGATGGTCCGAGCTCGAGCCGGGCATCATCACGGCGGCGTCGACCTCATTCATCAGGACCCGGAGCGCCGCCCGGGCCGCGCGGCGGGAGGCGTCGTCGCCGGCACGCGGATCGGAGAGCACTTCCATGAAGCCGAGATCGACGCCGCCCTGCCGGACGATCTCGAGACGCATCGGCCGCACCAGCTCCCGGGCAAACTGCGGGTGCCCCACGAGCAGCACCCGCTCGCCCGGCTGGAGGTCGAGCGCGGCGATCACCTTCCTGGCGATGGCCTCGTGGTCGAGCGGCGCGTGGGCGCCGACCTGAGCGGAGAGCGGCGAGGTGGCGATCACGAACAGTTGGAACGCGACAGGCAAGCGCATGGGACGTTGCTCCGGAGCGCGGCACGGGTGAATCCCCCGCCCGCTCGATCTCGTTGGACTACACATGCAACCCACAATCTGGCGATGCGGAGCGGCCGTGTTGGCCGTCTCGCTCTCGAGCACCGCCATCCCCGCCCAGGTGCCTCGGGCCAGGATCGACGCCGACACCCTCCGGCGCGACCTGACCCTGCTCGCCTCCGACCTGCTCGGCGGGCGCGGGCAGGGCTCGGACGGCTATCTCGAGGCCACCCGATACGCGGCCGCCGCACTCGCCCGGGCTGGCCTCGCCCCCGCGGGCGACGAGATCGACCCCGCCGGCAATCGGGCCGGCACCACCCGGAGTTTCATCCAGACCTTCACCGTTCCGCCAGGGCCGAGCAATCCGCCGACAGTCTCGTTCAACGTGCTCGCCCTGATCGAGGGTGGGGATCCCGCGCTCCGGGCCGAGGTCGTCTCCGTCGGAGCCCACCTCGATGGGCTCGGTCTCCGTCTGGGTCAGGTGCACAACGGAGCCAACGACAATGGCACCGGAAGCGTCGCCGTGCTCGAGCTGGCGCGGGTGCTCCACTCGACGCCGCCACGGCGATCGGTGCTGGTGGCGCTCTGGGGCGCCGAGGAAGGCGGGCTCCACGGCTCCCGTCACTTCATGGCCCATCCCACCGTAGACCTCGCGCGGATCGTGGCCCACGTCAACCTCGACGGCGTCGGCCGCTTCGATCGCTCGCCGCCGGACTCGACGGTGATCTACGCGATCGGGGCCGAGCAGGCCTGCCCCGACTTCGTGGCCGTGCTGCAGGGGGCGGTGGCGCGCTCTCCGCGGTTCGGAGTTCGGACCGACGACCCCAACAACTGGTTCCGCGCGAGCGACCACCACAACTTCTTCGCCGCGGGCATTCCGGCGATCTTTCTGACCGACCTGGGCAGCGAGGACTACCACCGCCCGACCGATGACGTCGAGCGGATCGACTTCGCGCGCCTCGCTCGGGTGACGGAAGTGGCCGAGCGGGTGATTCGAGACCTCGCCGATCGCGACCGCGCGATCTGCCGCTGAGCGCTCACCCGACGCGGCGGACGAGCGGCCGCGCCACGGGCCGAGGCCGCCGGGCGGCGGGAACCCGCCACCACCCGACCGCTAGAGTCCGTCGATCGGGCGCCAGCGCCGCCGCTTGAAGACGAGCGCTCCGACCGCTGCCCCCGCCGCGCCGCCCAGCGCGGCGCCGAGCACGACCTTGGTATCGCTCTGCCCGGCGCAGTACACGCCGTAAGAATCACGATTCGCCGCGCTGGCTCGGCGGATCAGCGACGGACGGGCCAAGCTGCTCGAGGCCGAGCGCAAGCCCGAGTCGCTGACGCGGCAGGACCTGCCCGACGAGAGTGCGCTCGCGCGCGGGGCCGCTTCGCCACCTCGAGACCCACGGCGAAGGTCAGGTCGCAGATGCTGGCCGGCCGCGCCCCGGCACGGTTCAGCCGCCGCGAAGGCCGAGAGCCTCGCGCATGGCGGCGTCCCGTCGCTCCAGCTCCGCCGTGTGTACCCCGGGTCTCACCCGGTGCACCGAACGCAGCCCCGCGGCGATCGCCCGAGGCGCGATCGAAGCGTGGTCCTCGTTGTTCATCACCTCCCACTGCACCCGCGCGCTCGGCCACTGGCGAATCGCGAACTGTTCGGCAACCCAGGTCACGCCGCTCCCGAAGCGGCAGAGCGCCGACATCGGATTCTGATCCACCTCCACCGTGCCGCAGCAGAGGAAGAGATCCACGTCCAGGTCAGAGTGGCTCGCGGCATACTCGGCCTCGGCGCGTTCGATCGCACGCTCAGCGGATCCGAACCCCGGGCTGATGGCGACGTAGCGGCGGAACGGGCTACTCGGATCGTAGAGCGCGCGGAGCGCGAAGTGGCCGCCCGAGGAGTCGCCGATCAGGGTGTGGCGCGCGCGGAGGTCGATCGGGAAGCGGCTGGCGAGAGTCGGGAGCAGCTCGTCGCGCAGGAACCCCAGAAAGCGATCGTACCCGCCGGCGTGGATCTCGAGCTCCGGCTTCCCTTCCGCCGTCTTCAGGGCGGTGAAGATCCGCTTCAGGGTCTCGCCCAGTGGATCGGTCATCGACCAGGGGCCGTGGAAGTCGAAGTTCCGGCGTCGGTAGAAGCCGGCCATGCCCTCGTCGGCCGGGTAGCCGACGCCGACCACGATCGAAGGTGGGAGGGTCGTCCCCGCCCGCGCCATCCCGCCATGCACCTGCGAGGCGACCGCGTCGAAGAAGAGGTTGCCGTCGACCACCAGGATCACGGGATACGTCGCGTCGCGTCCGGCGCGTCCCGGCGGAAGCGAGAGGTCGACGACGTAGCGCCCGAGACCTTCGGCGACCACGTCGAACTGATGGTGATCCTGACGGGTCGTTTGGCTGGGGCGAAGCTCGAGCGCCACGAGGCCTTCCTCTCGGTTGAGGGCGTTCCTGGGGGCGGGCGACCGACCGCGCGAGGCTATCGTCGAGGCCGAGGCTCCGCAAGAGCGCCGCTTCGGTAGCGGCGAGCCGATTCGGGCTTACCTTGAGGCCGAGTCCCGAGCGCCAGATCGACGCGGCACCGAGCCACGAGGAGCTCCCGGCCCAATGCAGAGACGAACTCCCTTCGCGGCCCTGGCGATGGCGCTGCTCGCCTGTCGCTCGTCGACCCCCGCCGGCGAGCCGGCCGACCTGCTCCTTCCCGACGTCACCGTGATCGACGGGCTCGGCGGACAACCCCTCGCGAACCGGACCATCGAGATCCGGGACGGAGCGATCGTCGCGATCCGCCCGGCCCGGCCCGACGACCGGGACTCGCTCGGGGTGGCCGGGGGTTTCGTGATCCCAGGAATGTTCGACACCCACGTGCACCTCGGCCAGGACGCGGCGACCCTGCGCCAGATCCTCGACTCGCTCCTCCGAAGCGGCCTCACCTCCGTGCGGGAGATGGCCTGTTGCGCCGACCTCTATCGGCCGCTCGAGTCGCAGGCGGACTCGACGGCGATGCCGCGCATCTTCTACTCGGCGTTCTGGGCCGATCCGGTGTTCTTTCGGGTGGACCCCCGGGTCTCGAGCACCCCCGGTGCCGGAACGGCGCCCTGGCTGCTCGGCGTCACCGACAGCACGGACCTCCCAGCCGCGATCCGAGCGGCCAAGGCGGCGGGCGCGACCGGGATCAAGATCTACTCGAATCTGGTGCCGGCGACGGTGGCCGCGATCGTCGGCGAGGCGCACACCGCCGGCATGCGGGTCTGGAGCCACCCCGTGATCTTCCCGACGCGACCGTCGGAGGTGGTTCGCGCCGGCGTGGACGTCGTCTCCCACGCGGCGCTCCTGGTCTGGGAGGGCGCCGACTCGGTGCCGCGCCGCTACAACCAGGGTCACCCGTTCAACGCGTTCGGTCCGCCGGCGCCCTATGCCTCCGTACCGCCCGATTCGCCCGCGGTGCTCGGGGTGCTCGAAGCCATGCGGGATCGCGGGACGATCCTCGACGCCACCATCTCGACCATGCGACGCGCCGTCTCCGAGGAGGCGTATCGTTGGGCGGTCGCCGTGACGGCGGAGGCTCACCGGATGGGCGTTTCGATCGTGGCGGGAACCGACCGCGAGCACTTCGTGGACGGCGCCCCGGCCGTTCACGCGGAGCTCGCCGCGCTGGTCGAGGACGCGGGGCTCTCTCCGCTCGAGGCAATCACGGCGGCGACGGCGAGCGCCGCGCGCGCCGTCGGCGCCGGGGACCGCCTCGGGTCGGTCGAGGTCGGCAAGCTGGCCGACCTGGTGGTCCTCGACGCCGATCCCTCGATCGCGATCGGCAACGCGCGTCGGGTGACGCGCGTGCTCAAGGGTGGGCGGGTGGTGCGCTAGCGCGCCGGGCTATCGCTCGATCGAGATCGGATAGGCACCCCACGGGCACCAGGTGGCCGAATCGGCGAAGCGGTTGCCGGTGGCGCCCTCGAAGAAGTCGTCGACCTGCTCGGGTGTCTTCATCGGGGCGCCGTCGCAGACCTCGATGGCCAGCTCGGCCAGGCGCACCTTGTCGGGCACGAAGTGGAACGGATAGCGAGGGTCGACGCCCGTCCCTCGGACAATCGGCCCGATCGGAAAGCTCGGCCCCATGCCGGTCGCGATCCACTCCTCCGCCTCCGCGATCGTGCCGGGGTCGGCGATCAGGACCCGCATGGTCTCAGTCCGGCCGTCGAAGCCGAAGGTGACAAGGGCCCCAGCCTCGGGCCCCTGATCCGAGCAGGCCAGGAACAGGGCGGCGGCGAGGGAGGCGATCACGGGTCTCGAGGCTCTCATCGTTGGCGATCCCGGGTTGCTTTGCAGGTACGACTGCGTCAGAGGCCTCGAAGACACGACACCAAGCAGCTTCCTATGGCGTCGGCGCAACTCCCGGCCGGACGCAGCCGCCCCCGGGGGGTCGGTGGGGCCGGGCACTCCGGGGTGGCGCCGCCGCCCGGCGCGCCGCGACAGGTCGCCAGAAAGCCTTGCCATACAAGGATTTGTGCCGCAAAACCTGGCCCCAGGCCAGGACCGGTCTGCAACCCGTCCCGATCCTCCGACCGGGAAGCCGCAAGAAACCCGAAGACCCCCGCCCGGCGGGCCGAGGCGGCACGAAGGTCGCAGCGCGCCATCCTGCGCATCCGGCGTCCGAGCCCGGTCCGACGCCGGGTTATCTTCGGAACTAGCCACTCCGGACGCCCTCGAGGCGAATCGCCGTGGCCCCCTTACCCGAGCGGGACGAGTCGCGTGAATCAGCCTGAGACCTCGACACCCGATCTCACCTTCGTGATGCCGTGCTACAACGAGGAGGAAGTCCTCGAGTACACGGTGCCGAAGTTCGTCGCCGCCTTCCGAGCGGCCGGCTATCGACTGGAGCTGGTGGCGGTCGACAACGGCTCCACCGATCGGACCGGCGAGCTGATCGCCGACCTCGCGCGGCGCTATCCGGAGATCGTCCCGGTCCGGGTCGAGGTGAACGAGGGCTACGGCAATGGCATCCTCCAGGGCATCGCCCGAGCCACGGGGCCCTGGGTCGGGTACATCCCGTGCGATGGCCAGGTCGACGCGGAGGACGTGGTCCGTCTCTTCGAGGCCGCGCAGGCGAGCAATGGGCGGGTGGTCGCCAAGGTGCGGCGCCGGTTCCGCATGGACGGGTTCTACCGGAAGGTCGTCTCCACCGCCTATCAGCTCTTCGTGCGGATGCTCTGGCCCGGTCTCGGCACCCTCGACGTGAACGGCACGCCCAAGCTGCTCCGCCGCGACATCCTCCGGGCCATGCGGCTCGAGTCGAAGGGGTGGCTGCTCGACCCCGAGCTGCTGGTCAAGGCGCACTATGCCGGCTTGCGGGTGCTCGAGCTCAACGTCTTTGCCCGGATGCGCGGCGCCGGATTGTCACACGTTCGGGCCTCGACCTGCTGGGAGTTCTTCAGCGCGCTGCTCCAGGCCCGTCTCCGAGGCGGATGGCGGGCGCCGGAAGCCCTCACGGCCGTCGCCACCCACCCGGTCACCCCACCCCGCTGAGGGAAGCTCCCCAAGCCACGGCATCCAGGCGCCACCCGATCGGCTCGGGCCGCCGGCAGGCCGGCGCCTGACGCCCTCCGCGCGCGCCAGCGCCTCGCCGACATCGACCAACGCGCTGCAACCTGCTCAGTCACCGGATGGCGCGTCGCCAACCGAGCCGTAGTGGCGCCGCAGCCGCTCGAGGGCCGCCCTCGCCGGCTCGCTCAGTCGCGGCGCCGCCGGCTCGCCGGTCGCCGCCCGATCGTAGGCCAGCCAGAAGGCGATTGGGTTTCCCGCGACGGCGCGGAGGGGCGCCCAGCCGCCGGACCGCTCGCGGATCACCCCGGCCATGTAGGCGCCAAGAGGCCGGCCCGAGATCGGAAGCGCCGAGGCGAATCGGCGGCCGGCCGCGAGTCGGGCGGAGTCGCCGGCGGGCATCGTGGCCAGCGCGCTGTCGGCGAATCGGATCCACCTCGCCCCGTCCAGCACGAGCTCCCGATACTGGCGGTAGAAATCGAAGCTGAGCGAGTCGGGAAACCGGACCCGGAGCGCCTCGACGCTGAGCCCGGGAATCTCCGCCTTGTCCAGCTGGTCGGCGATGCCCTCCTCTTCGACGTTGCCGATCGCGTCGAGCCAGTGCCTGTCGGCCCCGGCCTCCCCCACCCGCGGCCTCCCGATCCGGCGGCGATAGAAGTGGAAAAGCTCGTGCGCGAAGAACCCTTCACGCCCCTCCCGACCCAGCAGATTCCGGAGATCGCCGATGATCAGCTGCGGGTAGCCCCGGCCATCGGGCGCGAAGAGGATCAGCGCAACCGGTGGAGGCGGGACGCTCCGGACCAGGGAGTCGCCCAGCAGCGTCGCCACCCGGCGGGCGCCGGCCTGATACTCGGTCTTCATGACGGAGACGAACTCGGACGTGCCGTCGATCAGTCGCTCGCGATCGTCGTTGGCCGCCCGCAGATGGGCCACCGAGCTCGCCAGAAAGCCGGGCTTCGCCATCACGCTGACCGCGCTGTCGCGCAACGCCGGCAGGGCGGCGAGCCGAATCGCCTGGCGCAGCGCCGATCGACGGCGCTCGCGCTTCTCGAGGGCCGCGTAGCCCGGCGTCTCGAACAGCGAGTCCCACGCGGCCGCGGCCGGCTCCGCCCCTCGGGCCAGGACGGCCTGGATCCGCCAGTAGCGTTCGAGGCCGCTCACGTCGATCGTGCCCGACGCGGCCTGGGCGGCGGCCGGCGGGGGCGCGAGAAGCGTCAGCAGCCAGGTGGTGGCGAGGAGGCGCGACACAGGCAGCAGTCCGATGGAGTCGCCTCAGTAGATACCCTGGTCCGGCGCAGCGTTGGCGGGCCGCCCGCGCTCAGCGGCGCCCGGTTCGGCGAACTGCCGCGGTGGCCCGGTCGATCAACAGTCGCCGGTCGACCTTGTGGGTGGTCGCCACCGGGATCTCGTCGACCACGAGCACCAGCCGCGGATGGGCGTAAGCCGGCCCGTGCTCGAGCGCGAAACGTTTGACCCGCTCGGGATCGACCGACTCCCCACCACTCGCCACCACGAACGCCACCGGGATCTCCCCCTTGATCTCGTCCGGCACCGGAACCACCGCCGCCTGGGCCACGCCCGGACAGCGCTCCAGCAGCTTCTCGACCTCGCCCGGATAGACGTTCTCGCCGCCGCAGACGAACATGTCGTCCACCCGACCGACGAAGTAGAAGAAGCCCCGGTCGTCGTGACGCATCACGTCGCCGGTGGCGTACCATCCGTCGTGGATCCGCTCCGCCGTCTTGTCGGGCAGGTTGAGGTAGCCGGGCATCAGAGCCGGCGTTCGGAGCTCGAAGGCGCCCTGCTCGGGCGAGGGCCCGCCCACCAGGCGCCACTCGATGTCGACCAGTGGATAGCCGAGCGAAAGGGGCGGGCGCTCGAAGCGGTCGGGGTGCGGGCCAAACGCGCACGGCCCGGCTTCGGTCGTGCCATACCCGTTCTGGACGACCGCGTTCGGGAAGATCGACCCGACCTGCTCGTAGAGCGCGTCCGTGAGCGGCGCCGACCCGATGGTGACCAGTCGCACGGCGCTCAGGTCGAGCGACCCGAGCAGATCCGTCTCCCGCGCGATCAGGGCGAACATGGTGGGGATCCCGGTGAGCACGGTGCAGCGATGCTCCGCGACGGCTCGCAGGTAGGCCCGGGTCTCGAACCGCGGCATCGAGACGATGGTCATCTGGTTCGAGATCGCCATCATCGAGAAGAAGAGGCCGTTCTTGTGATAGGTCGGGGCGACCACCAGCGTCCGATCCCGCCGCCCCTCGTCCGCCCCCACGAAGTACTTGGCCAGCGCCCAGAGCTGGCCCGCGTGAGGGAGCGGGACGCCTTTCGGCCGGCCGGTCGACCCCGAGGTGTAGAGAATCTTGGCGATGTCCTCCGGCGCGGGATCGACGCTCTCGAACGGCCCGGGGTCGAGGAGCGCGTCGTACGAGCCGTCGTCGAAGTCGAAGGTCGCGATCCCATCGGGAAGCAGCGCCCGCCGCTCCCGGTCGACGAAGGCGGCGCCGATCTCTGCGTCGCGGAAGATGTAGCCGACCGTCTCCTCAGGTAGCTTGTAGTTGAGGGGCACGGCGGTGAGCCCGGCTCGCATCGTCCCGAAGTACGCCACCAGGAACTCGGCCCGGTTGGCGGAAACGATCGCGATCCGGTTGCCCCGACGAAAGCCTCGCGCCAGGAGACCCCGAGCCACCGCACCGGCGGCCTCCTCCAGCTCGGCCGTGCGCCATCGGCGGGGGCGCTCCGGCTCGCGGAGATCGACGAAGAGGGGATGATCGGGCGCCTCGCGCGGGGCGATGTCGCCCAGGTTGGTTCGGTCGAGCATCGGTCAGGGCTTGATCAGGACCTTCCCGACCACCTCCCGATCTTCGAGCAGCCGCTCGGCCTCCGCCGTTTCCTCGAGCGGGAGGATCCGATCGATCTCCGGCACCAGCGTCCCCAGGGCGATCTGATCCATCAGCTCGGAGAGGCCCTCCGGCGTCCACCCGTTCGAGCCGATGATCTCGTGCTCGAAGGTCCAGAGATAGCGGGCGTCGGTGGCGAGCTCGAAGCCGGCCGTCGCGCCGCAGGTGAGGATCCGACCGCCGAGCCCGACGCACTTCTGGGTGTCCAGCCAGGTGTCGCCGCCGGTGAAGTTGACGGCGACGTCGACGCCTCCGCCGCCCACGATCCGCGGCTTGCCGTAGAGCGCCCTGACCGCGTCGAGAAAGCGGGTCTCGCTGTAGTTGACGACGTGATCCGCCCCCAGGCCACGCAAGCGCTCCAGCTTCGGGGCGGTGCTCGCGCAGGCCACCACCTCCGCGCCCAGCATCTTGGCCAGCTGCACGCAGGCCACGCCCACGCCGCCGCTCGCGCCGAGCACCAGCACCCGCTCCCCTGCGGTGACCCGACCCCGCGTGGTGAGCATCCGATGCGCGGTACCGTACGCGAGCGGCAGCGACGCCGCGTGCTCCAGCGAGACTCCGTCCGGCACCCTGAGGAGCTGGAGCGCCGGCACCGCGCAGCGCTCCGCCCGGCCGCCGTCGGCCACCTCACCCAGCATCCCGAATCGCTTCCCGTCTCGGCTCACCGGATCGACCAGCACCCGGTCACCCTCGCGCCAGCCCACGACACCCTCACCGACTTCCACGATCGTGCCGGCGATGTCGGAGCCGACGATCACCGGAAGCGGGATCGTGATCCCCGGCATCCCGCGCCGGGTGAAGACGTCGTGGAAGTTGACTGCCGTGGCGGCGACGGCGATGACGACCTCGCCGGGCCCGGGTACGGGATCGGGCAGATCGGACCGGTAGACCAGCTGACTCCGATCGCCGTGAGCCACGGTTTGTACGGCTCGCACAGGAGCGCTCCGAGGGAAAATCAGTGGGGCCGGAGGACCACCGGAGGATGGTCCGGGTCGCGGACCGGATCATAACGAAGGGCGACCCGATCCACGATCCGGCCGCCCTGCACCACCAGCTCGACATTGCGGGTGTCGCCGATCCGGATCGACGGATCGCCGCGGACCAGGAACAGGTCCGCCGCCTTGCCGGGCTCGATCGTGCCCCATTCGGCGTCGGCCTGCATCAGCCGCGCGGCGTTCCTGGTCGCCGCGCTGATCGCCTCGAGCGGCGTGAGCCCGGCCTCGACCAACAGCTCCAGCTCGCGCTGGAGACCCTCGCCGTAGAAATCGCCCGGATAGGGGGCGTCGGTGCCGGCCGCCAGCAGCACTCCGGCCGCCTGCATCCTCCGGACGTTGGCCTTGGCGGTCTCGAGGCGGGCGGCGTTCCGGGCCGCGATGCCGGAGTCGCGGCCGTCGAGCCGCGCGCGCCCGTGCTCGAGGATCTGCGCCCGATAGGTCGGCGGCAGCACGTCCCTCAGCAACGGGTGGTCGAGAAAGCCGAGGTCGGCGAATCGCCGGCGGGCGAAGCTCTCGTACACCGCGAGCGTGGTGATGTTGGCGACCCCGTGCTCGGCCATGTACGTGATCGTCTCGTCCGTCATCGACACGCCGCCCGCGTGCGCGAACGCCGCGATCCCGGTGGCCGCGTCGGGCAGCGTTCCGTTCCGCTGCCAGAGGTCGGCGATCACCCGGAGCGAGTCCTTGGCCGCCGCCGCCACCACCGCCCGGACCAGATCGGTGGACAGGCCCCCGTACGCCTTGATCACGCTCACCCCGACCCGGGACAGCGCGTGGACGAAGTGCTCCGCCTGTTCGGGGGTGGTCACCGCGGCCGAAATGTCCGGCCAGACCGGCTTCGGGCCGTCGAGCACCGGCCCCGCATAGTAGAGCCTCGGGCCGGCAAGCCGTCCGGCCTGGATCTCGTCGCGCAGCTGCTTGACGAAGCTGGTCACGTTGCCCGGATCGAGCACGGTCGTGACGCCGTTGTAGAGGAACGCGCCCAGGGTCACGCGATAGCCGAGATAGTCGGCCGACTCGCCGTCCCAGCCCCCGACCAGGTGGGAATGGAGATCAGCGAGCCCGGGCAGGAGCGATCGGCCCCGCCCGTCGATCACCCTCGCGTCGGCGGGTATCGTGACCTGCCCCACGCGTCCCACGGAGGCGATCCTGGCGTCGCGGACGACCACGGTAGCGCGCTCGAGGGGCGTCCCGCCGTTGCCATCGATCAGGCGCACCTCGGTGATCGCAAGGGGTTGCTGGTAGGCGGCCACCGCGAGCAACGCGGCGTTGAGCAGTCCGTGCATCGGCTGGGCCCCTCTGGAGGTGATCGACGGCGCCCGGAGCGGCTACCTCGAGGGCGGCGTCCCGGAATCGGACGGTGGAATCTACCGCGCCATCGCCGTAGGGGCAGGAGATCTGGAGCGTGTCCTCTCCACACGCGCGCCGTGTCGGTCCGGCACGGCCCGGCTCGCAAGAAGAATCGGAGATCGTGTAGTCACACGGGCTTCGCGACACGAACCGAACGGCCCGAGGGTTGCGGCGGAAGACATCATGAAGAAAACGGCACTGTTGCTCTCGCTCTTGCTGGCCTCCTGCACCAGCGATCCGATCGGCCCCGACGGCCTCTATCCCGGCTACTCGCTGCTCACCATCAACGGTCAGGTCATTCCCGCGCCGGACAACGACATCCCCGACGGCGCGGAGATCATCTCGGCGAGCCTCGCCTTTCCTCGCCCGGACCGCTCGCGAGGCGAGCAGAGCCAACTGGTTTCCTATACCCGCTGGATTCGAATGGCGGACCAGACGGTCGAGCGATTGACGCTGCAGCTGGACTACACGGTGGAAGACGGCGAGCTGCGGATCAACCTCTGCCCGCCGCTCGCGCTCTGCATCCTGACCACCGAGCTGATCGGTCAGGTCGATGCGCGGGAGCTCCTGCTCACGCATTTCCTCGCCGGCCAGGCACAAGCGGTCTACCGGTACGAGGCGGCTCTACCCGAGTAGGAGGGCACCCCGATGCGCCTCGCCGCGGCGTTGCTGCTCGTGTCCCTGGCGGTCGTCGGCTGCGACGAAGGGCTCGGACCGGGCTCGTCACTCTACTCGAGCTATTTCCTCTCGACGATCGACGGCCAGCTGCTTCCCGCGCCCGATGACGAGGTGCCGGAGGGAGCGGTCGTGGTGGCGGCGACGCTGTCGTTCCCACGAGCCGGTCGCGCCCGCGACGGCGAAACCGCGCTGGCGGGCTACATCCGACGGATCCGGCTGGCCGACCAGACCGAGCAGGAGGTGCGGATCGATCTCAACTACCGGGTCACCGACGGCGAGCTGACCATCGACCTCTGCCCGCCGCTCGCGTTCTGTCTGGTCCCGACCCTGCTGGTGGGTCCGGCCGATCGGGACGAGCTCCTGCTCACCCACTACCTGGCGAACGCGCCAGGCTCGATCTACCGCTTTTTCGCCGCCCTCCCCGACTGATCGGCGCGGCGATCGCCCGGACCGCCGCCCGACTGGGCACCCACGCCCTGGCGCCACCCCGAAGCGAGCGAGCGCCGAGAGCCCCACGGACCAGGAACGGGAGCGGCGCTTGTTCTCGCTCGGACGGCCGGTCACCTCACAGTCTGAGCTCCACTCGTGGCGCGATCCACCAGCGGACCGCGCTCAAGCGCGAGGCGTAGTGGATGGCGTCGAGCCCGACGGCGAAGTGCCGGCCCAACGGCCGCAGCATGGCGCCCGCATGGAGAGCGGCGGTCGTGCGGCTCTGGGCCGGATCGGCCAGGTCGGGCGCATGCGCGAGGGCGGGCCCGAGCACCAACTCGAGACGGTGGTCGAAGCGGGCCGGGGCGTAGACGAGCCCGGCGCGGGCGTCGAGGAGGCGTCCCGCGACGATCGTGCGGGCCGTGCAGGGAGCCGGCGACGGGAGACAGTCCGGAATCGCCTCGGTCTCCTCGCCCATGACGGCGCTGGCGCGCACCATCCAGCCGAGTGATCCGCGGATCCGGGTCACACCGAGATCGAGCACCATCGCATCCTGGTCGATCCGATGCGCGAGCCCGAAACCGGAGGCGGTGCCTCGCCATACGGGGCCGAGGCCGATCCGCACCTGCTGAGCAGAGAGCTTGGCCGCGGCCGCGCACAGCGCCAGGACCGCGACACCGGTCACCCGAAGCATGCCCTTCCTCCGATTTCGCCCGGCGGCCTACAGCCGAGCGGTTCATTCCTCTGACCCGCTGGGAGCCGGCCGCGTCACCGCTCCGAGCCGGTCGCCCTTGCCCCGTCGGGCCGCGACAGGCAACGTAAGCCCGTTCCCCCGCTTCGTTCCGTCCCCCGCTGCGATGAGAGCGAGGACTTTTCCGATGATGACCAAGCCCGCGACCACCCTCTTCGTCTTCGCGATCTACCTGATCCTCCTCGGGGCCGCGCTGGTGGTGGTCCCCAACACGCTGCTCGGGCTCGTCGGGATGCCCGCCACGACCGAGGTATGGATCCGGATCGTCGGGATGCTGGTCATGTTCCTCGGCGTCTACTACGTGGTGGCCGCGCGGATCAACTCGCTGCCCTTCATGGAGACCTCGGTCCGGCTCCGCGGCTCGGTGCTGCTCTTCTTTGGGGCGTTCGTCGCGCTGGGCTGGGCGCCACCGGCGCTGCTGCTCTTCGCCGCCATCGATGTGCTCGGCGCGCTCTGGACCCATCTGAGCCTGCGGCGCGAGCTCGGCGGCAAGCCGCTCGATTCGGCGGCCACCGAAGGATGACCCCTTTATGGCCTGGAATCGGGTTATCATCTTCCGACACCAGGATCGATCGCCCGCGCTGACCGAGAACCGGTCGTCAGAGAAACTCGCGCCGACGAGCCGCCAATGCTCCGCCGTCTCCGAAGATCGTCGATCCCCCTCGCCCTGGGTGTGGCGGTGCAGGCGTGCGCGGTGGGCGGCGGGGCCTCGCTCACGCCGGCCGCCGTGGTGGCGGCCGATTCGGCGCTCGAGGCGGCGATCGCCACCGAGCGCTCGATCGACCCGGCCTCCTTCCCGCCCCGGACCATCGGCGTCGCGCCGTTCCGCGTCTCGGCCACCGACACCAGCCTCGCGGTCCTCGGCTACGGCCTCGCCGACCTCCTGATCACGGATCTCAGCCGGAGCGCCTCTCTCCGGGTGGTCGACCGCCTGCGGGTCGACGCTTTCCTCCGCGAGACCGGGCTGGTCGCCCGGGGCTTCGTCGACTCGGCCACCGCCCCGCGGCTGGGCCGACTGATCGGCGCTCGACAGATCGTCTCCGGCGCCGTGGTCGCCCCCTCGCCGTCCGAGGTGCGCCTCGACGGTCGCCTGGGCGACGTGGCGTCGGGCTTGGTGCGCGCGGTTCGCGGCGCCAGCTCCTCGCTCGATCGGATCCTGGACGCGGAGAAGGACCTGGCCTTCGCCATCTTCGAGCGGCTCGGGGTGACGCTGTCGCCGGCCGAGCGGGCGCTGGTGGAGCAGCGGCCGACGCGCCACCTGGCGGCCCTCCTCGCCTACAGTCGCGGCATCCGGGACGAAGCCCGCGGCGACTTCCGCTCCGCGCGGCGGCAGTACCGCGACGCGCTCGAGCGCGACCCGGGCTTCGCCAACCCCGCCGAGCGCCTCGCCCAGCTCGGCAGCGCCCTCGGCGCCGACCGCCTCGTGGTGGAGCGCGCGGGCATCCTGGCGGTCGAGGGCATCAACCGTCGGATGCCGCCTAACGTTGTCGGCGCGGGCGACCCGGCCTTCCGGCAACAGCTCACCGGCACCGTCATCATCATCCTGAGCCTCCCGTGAGCCGGCGGACCATCGGCCTCGTCCTCGGTCTCGCCGCCGCCGCCGCGCCGCTCACCGCGCAGGAGCGGCTGATCGAGCGCGGACGGACCGTGTTCGAGCCGGTCGGGATGCTCTGGCGCTTCTCGGAGCCGCTCGCGCAGGACTCGCTCTCCATCGATCGGGTCTGGCAGCTCTCGTTCCCGGTCTCGACCGCGGTCGCGCTGGGCGACTGGGTCCTGGACGTCGGCGCCGCGGCCTCGGTGGGCGGCGTCCGGCGGGCCGTCGGTCGCTCCCTC
>JBFXAS010000068.1:0-21897 GCA_050184075.1 Gemmatimonadales bacterium | reverse complement strand
GAGGCCGGCGAAGTGCTGCACGAGCTTTCGATCGAGATCGACTCCCTGCCGCCGACCGCGCCGGGTGAGCGGTACGTGGTCTGGCTGGCGACGCCCTCGCTGGACTCGGTGACACGACTCGGCCCGATCGAGGTTGGCCGCCCGGTCACGGCCTCGAGCGGCCTGGCTCAGATGCTGGTGGTGGTGACCCGCGAAAGCGGGGCCCCGGGAGACCGATGGCGGGGCCCGATCGTGCTGCGAGGACGCTCGCGCTCTGCCCTGATTCAGTCCCTCCTCAACCATCCGATCTTCCGCCGGGCGGAGATGGACTGAGCCCGCACGGGATCGCTGACACGGCGGCCCTGGCGCGGTCGTGAGCCCATTCTCCGCGGAACCGCGCGTCTGGAGGGCCTGGCCCGGAATCCGCTGCGGAGTGCCCTCGATGAGCGAATCGACCTCACCCACCACCCACGTCGTCACCAGACTGCTCGGCGACCTCCAGGCCGGCGACGAGAGCGCCGTCGAGCGCCTGGTGCCGTTGATCTACTCCGAGCTCCACGGCATCGCCGAGCGCCAGATGCGGAACGAGCGCGAGGGGCACACGCTCCAACCGACGGCGCTGGTCCACGAGGCCTTTCTCAAGCTGGTCGACCAGCGGGCCGGTTGGCAGAACCGGGCCCAGTTCTTCGGCGTGGCCGCGCAGGTGATGCGCCGGATCCTGGTCGACCACGCCCGGCGGCGCCGGGCCCAGAAGCGCGGAGGCGGCGACGTCCAGGTGACCCTGGACGACGTGGCCGCCGACGTGGGAAGCCCGGCGAGCCTCGACCTGGTGCTCCTCGACGACGCGCTCAACAAGCTGGCCGCGCTCGACGCGAGGCAGGCGAAGGTGGTCGAGCTCCGCTTCTTCGCGGGTCTCTCGGTGGAGGAGACTGCCGAAGCGCTAGGCACCTCGCCGGCCACGGTCAAGCGCGACTGGCAGTTCGCCAAGGCCTGGCTCAAACGGGAGCTCGGCTGACCCGACCGTGATCCCTGTCCGTGGGTTTCGGCGCGTTGTTTCCCGAGACCATGGACAGCACCGCCGAACGCTTTCGAGAAGTGAAGCGGCTCTTCGACGCCGCGTTGGAGCGCAGTCCCGAGACCAGGGACGCGTTCCTGGACGCCGAGTGCGGCCCGGACACCGTGCTTCGGCAGGAGGTCGCCGAGCTCCTGGCCGCCGCCCGGGAGGATGACGATCCGTTCGAGGCGCCGCCGCCGGCCGCGTTCGCCAGGCTGCCCGAGGACCCGGCCGAAGCGATGATCGGCCGCCGGATCGGGGTCTACGAGGTCACCGGGCTGATCGGCTTCGGCGGAATGGGCGCCGTCTACGAGGCGGTCCGCGCCGACGACACCTACCAGAAGCGCGTCGCGATCAAGCTGATCAAGCGGGGGATGGACACCGATCTGGCCGTGCGGCGCTTCAAGCACGAGCGACAAATCCTGGCCAACCTCAACCACCGGAACATCGCCGCGCTGCTCGACGGCGGCGTGACCGAGGACGGCCGGCCGTACTTCGTGATGGAATACGTCGAGGGCGAACCGATCACCGCCTACTGCGATCGGCAGCGGCTCTCGGTCCAGGCGCGGGTCGAGCTCTTCCGGCAGGTCTGCAACGCCGTCGAGCACGCCCACCGGAATCTGGTGGTGCACCGCGACCTGAAGCCCGGCAACATCCTGGTGGCCGCCGACGGAACCGTCAAGCTGCTCGACTTCGGCATCGCAAAGCTCCTGGGCGAGGAGGAGGGACCGGAGAGCGCGCCGCTCACCCGCGGCGGCTTCCGGGCGCTCACCCCGGAGTACGCGAGCCCCGAGATGGTCCGTGGCGAGCCGATCACGACGGCGGCGGACGTGTACGGCCTCGGCGTGGTCCTGTTCGAGCTGCTCGCGGGGCGCCGGCCGTTCCGCTTCGATCAGCTGACCCTCGCCGGGATCGAGCAGGTGGTCTGCCGGACCCCGGCGCCCAAGCCCAGCGCGCTGGTCACCGAGCAGATGGCCTGGATCGCGGGCAGCAGGAGCACGGGCCGCCTGGCCAAGCAGCTCTCCGGCGATCTCGACACCATCGTCCAGATGGCGCTCCGGAAGGAGCCCGAGCGACGCTATCCCTCGGTGGAGGCGCTGAGCGAGGACCTGAAGCGCTATCTCCAGGGTCTCCCGGTCTCGGCCCAGCGGGATCGCTGGAGCTATCGCTCGCTCAAGTTCGCCCGGCGGCACCCGATTCCCCTCGCGACCGGCGTCCTCCTGCTGGCCTCCGTGGTGACCGGGCTGCTGGTCACCACGGCCTCGGCACGCCGGGCCGAGCGGGAGCGCGCCCGCGCCCAGCAGATCAACGACTTCCTGATCGGGATGTTGCAGTCGCCCGACCCCGAGGTGGACGGCCGGCACGTCACGGTGGTGCAGCTGCTCGACTCGGCGGCCCACCGGGTGGCGACCGAGCTGGCCGACCAGCCCGAGACCCTGGCGGAGATCCAATCCACCCTGGGCTACAGCTACCTCGCGCTCGGCCAGCTGGCCGAGGCAGAGCAGCAGATCAAGGCGTCGCTCGCGATCCGGCAGGGGCTCTACGGGGAGCGCGACGACCGGATCATCATCCTGCTCAACAACCTGGCGAACACCTACGACGCCCGCGGGAGCTACCTCCAGGCCGACAGCGTGCTCACCCTGGCGACCTCCCTCTATCGCCGGTCGGGCACGGACCGCGACACACTTTACGCGTTGCTGGCCGACAACCTCGGTCGAGTCAAGGACAACCTCGGCGATTTCGCCGCCTCCGAGCGCTACCACCGGGAGTCGGTGGAGATCCAGCGCGCGGTGCACGGGTCCGAGCACGAGGCATATCTGATCGCGGTCAACAACCTGGCGGTCACGCTGGGCAACCTCGGTCGGTGGGCCGAGGCGGTCCCCATGCACCGCGAGGCGGCGGCCGTTGGCCGCAAGGTCTTCGGTAGCAACCGCCCCGAGCTCGCCGGGCTGTTGAGCGCCCTGGCCGGGGCACTCGACCTGAACGGCGAGACCGGCGCGGCGGACAGCGCCTTCAGGGAGGCGATCGACATCAGCCGGCGGACCCTCGGCCCCGAGCACCCGACCCACGCCTGGACCCAGATCGGCTACGCCTCGATGCTGGTCGACGACGGCCGCTACGAGGATGGGATCCGGGTCTGCCGTGAGATCCTGGCCAACCGTGGCGGCTCCCTCACGGACGAGCACCCCGCGATCGGCGCCGCCCTCCTCATGCTGGGGCGGAGCCTCGGCGCGACCGGCGACCAGGAGGGGGCCGGCCGGGCGCTGGAGGAAGCCGTCGAAGTGCGCCGCCGGGTGCTGCCCGCCGGCCACTGGCTGATCGCGTCCGCTGAAGTGAACCTCGGTGAGCTCTGGCTCCAGACCGGCCAGGACGCCAGGGCGATACCGCTCCTCGAGCAGGCCGAGAAGGTCCTCGCCGAGACCCGGGGCGAGACCCAGGTCCGGACCCAGCTGGCGCTGAAGCTCCTGGGCGACGCCTACGAGCGGACCGGACGGGCCGAGCAGGCGTCCGCCGTCCGGGCTCGGCTGGTCGACGAACCCACCCCCTGACCCCTCCGAAGTGCCGCGCGGCCCGGCGATCCCGGGCGGCGTGATCCCCTTCCCCTGGCTTTCCCGCGTCTTCCGATGTCACCAGCACCGCTCGGCATCGAGACCGCGCCGCCACAGGCGGGCGCCACCAGGGAGGCAACGAGACATGGAGAAGATCATCCTGCGGCACTTGAAGGGGTCGAAGGCGGGGCAGATGGAGGAGTTCCCCCTCACCGAAGCCAAAGAGCTCACCATGGGCCGCGAGTCCACGGCCGGGGTGCGCTTCGATCCCGATCGGGACGACGTGGTAGGCCGGCTCCACGCCCAGCTGGTGCAGGACGGGAAGGACAAGTTCCGCTACGAGCTGGTCGACATGGACAGCCGAAACGGGACCTTCCTCAATCGGCAGCGGATCACCGGCAAGGCCGCGATCGCTCCGGGTGACGTGATCCAGCTCGGCGCCGGCGGCCCCGAGATCCAGTTCGACATCGAGCCCCGACCGGCCCATCTGGCCAAGTCGACCCGGCTCGCGGTGAGCGGCGCCGAGATGGCCGGCGCGGCGGCCACCCGTGAGGCCGAGTCGCCGTTCTCGAGCGCCGGCGGCGCGCCCAAGTCGTCGGTCGGCAAGGCGACCGTCGAGCGGATGATCACGGGCGCGCAGAAGGAGTCGAAGAAGAACCTCTGGCTGGTCGGCGGCGCCGCCGCCGCGCTGATCGCCGCGGTGGCGATCTGGCAGACCACGCAGGCCAAGGCTTCGCAGAACGAGATCGGCGGGAAGATCGACGCGGCGATGGCCGAGCTGGTGGCCAAGAAGCAGGAGCAGGACTCGCTCGCCGCGTTGGAGCGCACCCGGGTCGACTCGCTCAACACCAACATCAGCACCCTGGCCGGCAAGGTCGGGATGACCGAGTCGGAGATCTCCGAGCGGTACTCCCGGTCGGTCGTGCTGATCCAGGTAGGCTGGCACCTCAAGTACACCCGGACCGGCCAGCAGGTCTATCACCGCTACGTCGGCAACTCGTTCAAGGACGCGAGCGGCAAGACCCGTCCGATCATGCTCGACGGGCGCCAGGTCGTGGCGGTGTATTACCAGACCAACGATGGACGGATCGTCCCCTCGCTCACCCTGGACGGCGACGCTGGCTGGCCGATCGGGTTCGAGGGCAGCGGCTCGGGCTTCATCGTCACCAACGACGGCTTCATCGTCACCAACCGGCACGTGGCCTCCGGCTGGAAGACCACCTACAGCAGCTGGAACGAGCTCCAGGGAATCGGCGTCCTGCTCACCTCCGACGATCGGATCGTGCTCGACGGCGACGGCGATCCGGTGCTGGTCCGCGCCCCGTACAACTGGGTGCCGTCGGAGGCCGTCGGCCAGACCCTGCAGGGCGGGATCGAGGGCGAGCTCGACTACATGAACGTCTACCTCAAGGGCAACACCACGGCGTTCCGCACCAACGATCAGCCCCGGGTCTCGGACCGTCACGACGTGGCGCTCATCAAGATCGCCTCGGCTGCGCCGCTCCAACCCGTTGAGCTGAACGACAACTACGAGACCATCCAGGTCGGCTCGAAGGTGACCGTGCTCGGCTACCCCGGCATCTCCGACGACCTCTACACCGAGATCCGCTCCTCGGACGCCTTCAAGAAGGGCCGCGAGCTCCGGATCGTGCCGGACCCGACGCTCAACTCCGGGATCATCTCGAAGGTGATCCGCGCCCGGAACATGACCACCGACGGCAGCGATCCGACCTTCGCGGTCTCGGGCGACCGCTACCAGCTCTCGGTGCTCGCCACCGGCTCGGGCAACAGCGGCGGCCCGATGTTCGACAGCGACGGCAAGGTGGTCGGGATCTTCTTCGCCTCGACCTACAACCCGTCTCGCGGCGAGCGGGTGACCTTCGCGGTGCCGATCCGGTACGCGATGGAGCTGATCGGCGTCGACCCGAACGTCCCGCTCCGCTAGTCACTCGACCACGATCGCCGGGGAGACTCGACCATGATCGCCGGTTCCCTGACCAACGCGTCCGTCGGCCCGTATCGCCTGGTGGACTTCCTGGGGGCCGGTGGCATGGGCGAGGTGTATCGCGGGATCCACGAATCGCTGGGCCGGGTGGTGGCGGTGAAGGTGCTCTCCACCACCGGCTCTGCGGCCCGCCTCGAGCAGCGCTTTCGGAACGAGGCGCAGCTCCAGAGCGGACTCACTCACCCCAATATCGTTGCGCTCTACGACTTCCTCGAAATCGGCGGCCGGCCCTGCATCGTGATGGAGTACGTCGACGGGGTCACCATCGACCAGCGAATCCGACAGCAAGGGGCGATCCCGCCGGCCGAGGCGCTGGAGCTGATCCGCGCGGCGACCGACGGGCTCGACTACCTCCACGCCCGGGGCATCATCCACCGGGACCTCAAGTGCAGCAACATCAAGTTGACCAGCGACGGCCGGATCAAGTTGCTCGACTTCGGCCTCGCCAAGTCCCACCACACCCCTCGGTTCACCCAGACGGGGCTGGTGGTGGGCACGCTCGAGTACATGGCCCCCGAGCAGCTGAGCATGCAGCCGCTCGACGGCCGGACCGACCTCTGGGCTCTCGGCGTGATCCTCTACGAGATGGTCACCGGGCGGCTCCCGTTCGCCGCGCGCGACCCGGTCGAGCTGATCGGCCAGGTCACTCGGGGTCGCTACTTCGCCGCGTCGACGCTCAATCCCGCGGTGCCGACCGCGGTCGACAAGATCATCGCGTCGTGCCTCGAGGCCGAGCCGAAGAACCGGGTGGCGAGCGCGGCCGCGCTCCGCCGGATGATCGAGTCGGTGCAGTCGGGCGGTCGGCCGGCGCGCAAGGACGGGTCCGCCGAGTCCTTCGTGGCTCGAGTCGGCGCGGCCCTCCGTCGGCCACGGACCGGGCTCGCGGTCGCCGGCCTGCTCTCGGCGGCCGCGGTGGTGGTGCTCCTGGCCACCTGGGTCCGCCCGTCACCGCCGCCCGATCCGCCGCCCGCGCCGGCACCGCTGCCTCCGGCCGCGTCCGCGGGCCCGGTCGCCGCCGCGGAGCCGCGCGCCCCCGGAGAGTCGGGGTGCGGAGCCGCGATCGGCGCGGTGGGCCGGGAGGTGCGCGAGGTCTCGATCCGGGCGATGAGCGGCCGGGCCGAGGTGTTCTGTGGCGGCCGGCGCCTCGGCTTCACTCCGTTCGACTTGCCCGTCGTGATCGGCCAACCCGTGTCCGTGACGCTCCGCCAGGCGGGCTATCGCGACACCACGATCCCCTTCGTCCCGACCGCGAGCACCACCGGGTTTCTGATCCGGATGCGCGCCACCGACGGGGCCGCCGAGCGCTCGGCGCCGGGGGAGACGGTGCCGCTCCTGATGGCGGGATGGCTCCCCTTCTTCGGCCGACGGCGCAAGAACGGCCAGCGCGGGGCCGTGAAGGAGACCCGGCTGGGCGCAGCGGTTGGCAAGGAGACCGGCTTCGGCGCGGCCGCCGGGCCGGGCGGCGCGACGATCGCGGTCGAGGTGCTGAGCGACGTCGGTTGCGTGCGCGACTCGAACGAGGACGCGATCGCCTACTGCCATCCGACCGAGGCCGCCCTGCTCGAACAGAAGGGCACGCTCCTGGTCGTCGCCGACGGCATGGGCGGTCACTCCGCGGGCGAGGTGGCGAGCCGGCTCGCGGTCGAGACCGTGGTGGAGCAGTACGGCATCAACAACGGCGATCCCCAGACCGCCCTCACCCGGGGCGTGCTGACGGCCAACCAGCGGATCCGCGAGGCCGCGGCTTCCGACGACGGCCGGACGGGAATGGGGACCACCTGCACGGCGCTCGTGGTGCGCCAGGGGTGGGCCTACTGCTCGCACGTGGGCGACAGTCGCCTCTACCTGATCCGCGACGGCGCCATCCTCCAGATGACCGAGGACGACTCCGCCGTCTTCGATCTGGTGCGCCGCGGGGTGATCGATCGTGACGCCGCCCGTCACCATCCCGACCGCAACGTGATCGTCCGCGCGCTCGGCAGCCGGCCCGACGTTCAGGTTTCCGAGTGGTCTCGCCCGCTCTTCGTCCGCCACGGCGATCGCTTCCTGGCCTCCACCGACGGGCTCCACGACCTGGTCTCGGACGACGAGCTCTGCGAGAGCGTGACCAGCTACGACCCGGAAACCGCGTGCCGGTTGCTGGTGGGTCTGGCCCGCGAGCGCGGCGGCCACGACAACATCTCGATCGGCATCCTCTCGATCGGCGGGGAGCCGGGACCGATGACGATTCCGTTCGCGGCGGGTCTGCCGGGCGAGAGAGCGCCATCATGATCGGCAAGACCGTCGGCCAGTATCGGATCCTCGCCAAGCTGGGCGAGGGCGGCATGGGCGCCGTCTACCGCGCCGAAGATCGGATGCTCGAGCGCCAGGTCGCGATCAAGGTCCTCCGGCCCGAGCTCGCCAGGCAGAAGGCGCTGGTCGAGCGATTCCGCACCGAGGCGGTGGCGCTGGCGCGGCTCAACCACCCGAACATCGCGACGGTGCACGGCCTGATCCAGCAGGGCGCCGATTACTTCATGGTGCTGGAGTACGTCGAGGGCGAGACCCTCGAGGCGATCCTCCATCGCGAGGGGCGGCTCCCCTGGCAGCGCGCGGTCCAGGTGGCGCGCGACACCCTCGCGGCCCTCGAGCACGCCCACGCCGCCGGGGTGGTCCACCGCGACCTGAAGCCCGCGAACCTGATGCTGACCCGGACCGGGACGGTCAAGGTCATGGATTTCGGAATCGCCCGGATGATCGGGACCAGCCGACACACCGAGTTCGGCCGCGTAGTCGGGACCCCGCTCTACATGTCGCCGGAGCAGCTCCGGGGCGAGGAAGTGGACGGGCGCTCCGACGTCTACTCGCTCGCGGTGGTGCTGTTCGAGCTCCTTACCGGGCGCGAGGCCTTCGAGGCCGACAGCGACTACGCCCTCCTGATGGCGCAGCTCAGCCAGACGCCCGCGCCGCCGAGCCGCTTCGTGGCCGGGATCCCGGTCTCACTCGACCAGGCCCTGGCGCGCGCGCTCAGCAAGGAGCGCAACACCCGGTGGGGTTCCGCCAGGGAATTCCGTCGAGCGCTCGGCACCATCGTGCCGGAGCCGCTCACCCGGAATCCGGAGGAGCGGCAGGAACGGACGCCGGCCAAGCCGGCCGGACCCGCCCCGGCCACCCGGGTGGCCGAACCCGAGACGGCCGAGCGCCCGGCGGCCCCGACCCCGGAGAAGGCCGAGCGTCCGGCCGCCCCGGCCCCGGAAGTGGCGAAGCGCCCGACCGAGGCGGGGGCCGCACTGGTCGCCGGCCCGACCCGCGTGGCCGAGCCCGCCACTGCCGGCCCCACTCGGGTGGCGGAGCCGGAGGCAGGACCGACTCGCGTCGCAGGCGCAGGCTCGGGCGCGCCGGAGTCCCGGATCGCCGGGGGTGACCCGGCTCGGCCCGGCTGGCGGGATCGGCTGCCGGCCGGGCTTCGGGTTCCCGCTCTCGCCGGTGCTGCGGTGGTCGTGGCCGGACTCGCATGGGCTGTCGCCTCGCGGGGCGGCGGGGCGACCGACGGACCTGCCCGGCGCCCCGACACCGCCGCGATGGCGACCGCCGGGGACTCGACGGCGACCTCCGCACCGGCGACCACCGGAGACGTGACGCCTCCACCGCCGCCAGGACCCGAGGTCGTGGCCGTGCTGCCGCCGGCGCCCGCTCCCGCACCGACCCCGCGCTCTTCCGATCCCGACAAGCCCTACGGAGTCCTGGTGCCTCCGGGGCCGCCGGCGGCTCCAAAGAAGAGCGATCCGCCCAAGCGCGGGCCGGTGACGCCGAGTCCGGCGCCCGCCCCGCCTCCGGCGCCGCCGCCAGCTCCTCCACCGGAGCCGCCACCACCGCCGCCACCGCCGCCCGAGGAGTCGAACAACGGCGCACCGACGCCGACCGCGGCGGACTTCGGCCGCGGCCTCTCGACCCTCGACAAATGGCTTCGCGATCGGGCGGCGGATCAGGTCGGCAGGAGCTACGCGGTGCGCTCCGCGGACGACACCGGCAACCGCGACGCGATCGTCGCGCTGCTCGGGAAGTTCTCGTCCCAGCTGGAGAATCCGGCGGTGGCCGCGGTCAGCCCCGAGCCGGGCGGTCGCGCCGCCGTCGAGCATACGGCCTCACTCCGCTGGCGGTCGTCGTTCGGGAACACCCGGCGGACCGACGTGCGCATCTGGGCCCTCTATCGCTGGCAGAACGGCGGCTGGGCGTTCTCCTCGTGGCGATTCCTCGGCACCCCCGACCTCAACTGAGCACCCGACCAAACCCGATCACCGGACAAGGAGAGTACGCACAATGAGACGCACCATCCGCATCCTCGGGGGCCTCTGCCTCCTGCTGGGTCTGACGACCAGCGCCCGTGCGCAATCGGCCCAGAAGATCTCGCTCCAGCTCTCGGGGCTCAGCGCGACCGTGTTCGGCGACGAGTTCACCGGCTGGGGTTCGGGCGTCGGCTTCGAGGCCCAGGTCCGCTACAGCCCGAGCGCCTTCTCGATCGGTGGCGGGTTCCAGTGGACCACGCACGGGATCGACGAGAACGAGGTCGATCTGTCCGGCTTCGACGTGAGTCTCAAGCTCTCGGGCATCTTCGTCGAGCCCCGCTACATCATCGCAGTGAACAGCGACAAGGTGGCACCGTACATCTCGGGCCGCCTGTCCATCCTCAGGGAGTCGGGTTCGATCTCGGACGCCACGGACGAGCTCACCTTTTCGGCGACCGGGACGACCATCAACGGCGGCGGCGGGATCCTGGTCCGGCTCAGCGAGCGCACCAACCTCGACATCGGCGCGACCTACGGCTACACCAACTTCGGCGAGGCCACCGTCAAGGGCGGCGGCGAGACCGCCACCTTCGACTCGGCCTCGGGCTCGAACGTGATCTTCCGCGTGGGCGTATCGATCGGGATCGGCAACTGACGGGGCGGCACCCGGCCAGGACACCCGGCCCCGAGGGGGTCGGGTGTCCTGGCGCTTCAGCGGCCGCGAAAGCGCGGCGGCCGCTTCTCGGTAAAGGCGGCGATGCCCTCCTTGCGATCCTCGGACGCGAGCATCCGCTCGTAGGTCGGGAGCTCGCCGTTCTTGACGGCTTCGAAGGCCTCGCGCACGCTCCGCGACATCGTCTCCCGAATCACTTCCTTGGTGGCCTGCACCGAGAGCGGCGCCGCGTCGGCGATCATCGCGGCGTAGCTCCGCGCCCGCTCCAGCAGCGCGCCGGCCGGGGTCACCGCGTTGACCAGCCCCCACTGCGCCGCCTCGACGGCCGGCACCCGGCGCCCGGTGAGCAGGATCTCCATCGCGACGTTGTAGGGCACCCGGCGAGGAAGCCGCTGCAGGCCGCCCGCGTCGGCCACGTTGCCGATCTTGCCCTCCGGCATCGCGAACTCCGCGTGCTCGGCCGCGACGATCAGATCGCAGGCGAGGGCCAGCTCGAAGCCGCCCCCGAACGCGATCCCGTTCACCGCCGCGATCACCGGCTTGTTCAGATCCCAGAGCTCGGTGAGCCCGGCGAAGCCGCCGGGCCCGAAGTCCATCCGCTCGTGCTCGCCCTCGGAGCCGGCGTGCAGATCCCATCCGGCCGAGAAGAAGCGCTCACCGGCCCCGGTCACGATCGCCACCCGGAGGTCGGGGTCGTCGCGGAAGGCGACGAAGGTCTTGCCCAGGGTGATGCTGGTGGCGCGGTCGATCGCGTTGGCCTTGGGACGGTCGAGCACGACCTCGAGCACGGGACCGCGGCGGGTGGCGCGAATCGGGGAGATCATCCGGCGCGCCGGCCTAGCGGAGGCTCTCGACCACGACCTTGGTCGCGATCTCGGCGGAGCGCCGACTGTCGAAGAGCGGCAGCACCGTGCCGCTGCTCTTGCTGTTGGCAATGGTGGTGAGGTTGAGCTCGCCGATCACCATGCTCTCCTGGTTGGGGATGCCCTCCGCGAGGATCCCGTCGCGGGAGAACTCGAAGTCGCTCGGCGTGAGGATCGCCGCCTGCCCGTAGTTGAGCGAGACGGCGGGCACCATCGGGAGCGAGCCCACCGTATGCGCCGTGATCACGTACAGCTGATTCTCGATCGCCCGGGCGTGGGCGCAGTAGCGGACCCGGAGCATCCCCTGGCGGTCGTCGGTGCAGCTCGGGACCGCGAGGATGTGGGCGCCTTCCCGGGCCGCCGCCCGGACGATCTCCGGAAACTCCACATCGTAGCAGACCGCGACCGCGAGCCGGCCGAACGGCGTCTCGAATACCTTGAGCGTGGAGCGGGCGGAGACGTTCCATTCCTCGGACTCGAACCGGGTCATGTGGAGCTTGCCCTGCACCGTGTGGTCGCCGCTCGGCGTGAAGAGGTAGCAGTCGTTGTAGACGGTGTCGCCATTCTCGAGCACGGGGATCGTGCCGCCGACGATGTAGATCCCGCGCTGCCTGGCGAGCCGGGAGAGCAGGTCGACGTAGCGGGGCACCTGCTTCGCGAGATCCCGCACCTGGTCCTGAATCGGACGCTTTACGTTGCCGAGGGTGAGCAGCTGGACGGTGAAGTACTCCGGGAACACCGCGAGCTGGCACTTGTAGTCGATCACCGTGTCCACCAGCGACTCGACCTGATCGGCGAAGTCCTCGAACCGGGCAACCGGTCGGATGTAGTACTGCAGGCCGGCGACGCGGATCCGCTCCATCTCGCTCCCGCTATTCCGGCAGCGCCGAATGCACCACCTCGCCGGCGATCACCGTCAGCAGCGGCTTCGCCTCGAGGATCTCCCGCTCCGGCACCGTCATGAAGTCCTTGTCGAAGACGGAGAGATCGGCCCACTTGCCGACCTCGATGCTCCCCCGGACGTCCTCCTCGAAGGCCGCGTACGCCGCCCAGCGGGTGAACATCCTCAAAGCGTTCTGGCGACTGACCTTGTGCTCCGGATGCCAGAGCGAGTCCGGCCCGGAGAGCCCCCGGAGGTCCTTTCTCGCCACCGCGGCGTAGAACTCGATCCGAGGATCGCCCCGTTCCACGGGAGCGTCCGAGCCGCCCGCCACCGGCAGGCCGAGCTGGATGAAGTTCTCCCAGGCATAGGCCAGGATCAGCCGGCGGGAGCCGAGCCGGGCCGGGGCGAAGTAGAGATCGCTGATCGCGTGGGAGGGCTGCATCGAGGGAATCACCTCGAGGGCCCGGAAGCGGCGCAGGTCGGCCGGGTCGATGATCTGGGCATGCTCGATCCGCCATCGCGGCACGGGGACCGCCCGCGCCGAGGTTGGGACGCTCGCCAGGGCCCGCTCGTAGTGATCGAGCACCAACCGGTTGCCGCGGTCGCCGATCGCGTGGGTCTCGACCTGGATGCCGCGCTCGAGCGCGTTGGCCAGCATCGCCGAGAAGGCCGCCGTGTCGGTGGTGACGAGGCCGCGCGTCGAGCGATCGTCCGCATAGGGCTCGAGCAGAGCCGCGCCCCGCGAGCCGAGGGCGCCGTCGATCGCGGCCTTGATGGTCCGCACGGTGAGCCGGCCGTCGAACTCCCGCTCGCCCGGACCGAGCGCGAGCAGCGAGTCGGCGTCCGCGCCGGGACCTCGGATCGCCTGGTAGATCCGGAGCTTGAGCTTCCCGTCTGCGTAGAGTCGCCGCATCCGGCCGACGGTGCCCCAGTCGCTGCCGGCGTCCTGCACCTGGGTCCAGCCCCACTCGGCGCTCTTCCGAGCGCCGATCACGATGGCCGAGTCGAGGTCCGCCTCGGTCGGTGGGGGAATGTGCCGGGCCACGAGTCCCTGGGCCCGGTCGATCAACATCCCGGTCAGCTCGCCGCGGCCGTCCTTGTTGAGCGCGCCGCCGAAGGGCGCGGGGGTCGAGCGGGTCACGCCGGCGATCTCGAGCGCCCGGGTGTTGGCCACGGAGGCATGGCCGTCGGCGCGGGTCAGCAGGACGGGATTGTCCGGCGCGATGGCGTCGAGGTCCTGCCGCGACGGGAACGCCTGCGGCGTCCAGAAGGTCTCGATCCAGCCCCGACCGGTCACCCAGTCGCCCGGCGGTGTCGCATCGACCCGCTCCTTCACCCTGGCGAGGAAGGCCGCCTTGGTGTCGGTCCCCTCCAGGTTGAGCGTCATCTCCCGCTCGCCGACCCCGCTCAGATGGTAGTGCGCGTCGGCGAGACCGGGCAGCACGGTCGCGCCGCCCAGGTCGATCACCCGGGCGCCGGAGCCGCCCCACGAGCTCGCCTCTTCGTTGCTGCCGACGAAGACGATCTCATGGCCGCGAATCGCGACCGCCTCGGCAGGCGCGGCGTCGTCGACCCCGGTATGGACGATGCCGTTGACCAGGACGAGGTCGGCGGGATTCGAAGCCGCACAGCCGCTCGAAGCGGCCAGGATCGCGGTCAGGACGAGGGGTGCGTATCGCATCGGGCGACCGGGGTGAGGAGGGTCGTAGGTTAGCGGAACGCCGGGACCGGCACAAACGCGGGCGGGTCCGACCCGCCGGTCAGCGCACGGTGCGCCTGGCGATGGTGATCGGGCTGGGGTAGTCGATCGGGCCCAGCGGCGTGTCGACGGTGGGCACCGCCGTCAACCGGATGGTGGTCGCGTCGGCGTCGTCGCCCAGGGCGGCCCGGGCCAGCTCGAACATGCTCCGGGCCGGTCCGTCGAAGAACTGGAACAGATCGAGTCGCATCGCGACCGGGATCACCGCGGGGCTCCCCGGCGGCAGCGACACCGGTTGGTCCACAACGCCGTTGATGGTCTCCTCGTCCTGGAGAAAGAGCGCCCACTGGAGTCGGATCATCCGCGCGGTGACGGTGTTCTCCGCGGGATTCTCCGCCCCGACGTCGACGGTGAACTCGAAGGGGAGATCTCGGCGGGCGACGGCCGCCGTCAGCGTGATCAGATCGGCCGGCGTGAAGTCGGAGTAGCTTCGGATCCGCGCGAGGTCGACGCCGGCGAGCCGGGCGCCG
Source organism: Gemmatimonadales bacterium (assembly GCA_050184075.1). Taxonomy (GTDB): domain Bacteria; phylum Gemmatimonadota; class Gemmatimonadetes; order Gemmatimonadales; family GWC2-71-9; genus SHZU01. The sequence continues at coordinate 7,397 of JBFXAS010000068.1, read as the reverse complement.
CGCACACCGGCGAGGTCGAAGCGGACCTGGCGGAGCGCCGCCAGCTGCTGGAGCGTCGCGCAGCCGAGCCCGGCCACGCCCACGATCGCCACGACCAGCCACCCGCGCCAGCGCGCGCGCCTCAACGGATCAGATACCAGGAGGTCTGCCGCGGTGCGAAGAAGCGCCAGCCCTCCTCCGTGAGATAGGCGTCGTCCTCCATCATCACGAACACGCGCTGCCCGTCCCACTCCGGCACCGGGGTGGCGGTGTTGAGCTCGATCGAGATGTAGGAGCCGAGTCTGAGCGGCTTGCCCGCGCGAGCGGCCCCACCCGAGTTGATGCCGGCGCCGAGGCCGTGTCCCTGGTTGCCGATCGGGTGGGAGTAGATCTGGGCCTCGATCCCCTGCTTCTGCATCTCGGCCATGGCGCACTCCGCCACCTCGGTGTTGAGGCGACCCGGTCGCGAGCACTGGAGCATCACGGCGTCCTGAAGCGCGTTGGTGTTGGCCATGGCCTTCACCAGACCTTCGGGCACCGCGGCTTCGCCGTCGCGGAGCACGTAGGCCATCTTCTGCCAGTCGCTGTTCAGCCCCATGAAGGTCAGACCGAAATCGATGTGCACCGCGTCGCCGCGCTCGATCACGGTGGCTTCGCGCGCCGGGCCGGGCGCGCTGGGCGTCGCCGCGTGCTTCCCGATCTCGGAGGCCACGCCGCCTTGCCGCTGGATCCGGATGTCCGGCTGGAACCAGGTCCGATACCCCTGACGGACCAGCTCGTCCATCAGGAAACGACGCACGTCCCCCGCCGTGGTGACGCCCGGCGTGATCACCTCGTTCGAGAGCGCCCGCTTGGTGATCCGATCCGTCGCCTCGACCAGTGCCGTGTAGCGCGCCTTTTCCTCGGGAATCCTGGTGTCGAGATACTCCTCGATCAGATCGGACGCGCTGACGAAGCGCCTGGACGCCTCGGGCCCGAGCCAGTCGACCAGCGCCGAGTAGGTGGCGTGCGTCAGGCCGCGGGTGACGCCGCGAGACCCCTCCATCGCCAACGCGATCGTCGCAGGCCGGTACTCCGCCACCAGCTGCGCCAGCATCTTGCCTGGGCTCCGTCCGTCGGGCATCGCCTCGAAGAACCGGGCCAGATTCTCTTCCGGATACCCCGTGATCGAGAACCGCTTGAGCCCGTCGTCTCCCGCGTCCACGAAGACGAAGAAGTCGCGGTTGCCGGCGTACGGCCGGGGTGGCGCCACCAGCTCGACCAGGGGATCGTCGTGGAACTCCTCGTTCACCACGATCCACATCGCCACGCCATGGCGACGCATCATCGGGAGCAGCAGCTCGCGATGCCGCTGCTCGAGCCAGGCTTCCCGCTCGGCCAGTTGCTCCGACCAGCTGGGGAGCCCGGCGTCGATCGACGCCGGGTCGACGTCGGCGACGCTCGGCCGGCACCCTTGAGCCCCGAGCAGCGCCGCGCCCAGGAGGAGCGAGAGGACGGTCATCGGACGGTGGCTCCGCATCACGGGAGGCCCGTCGCGTGCCGGGTCGCGGGCGGCCCCTTCGGCTCCTCGAGGGTCTCGAGCATCTTCTTCCAGTCGAGCCAGTTCGGGTTCCCCCTGATCCAGCGCTCGAACCAGCCGAACTCCGCCATCGCCTTGGTGAGCTGGTTGCGGGAATCGGGAATCCCGTGGGTGTCGCCGGGATAGACGAAGTATTCGGTGGGCACGCCCAGCTTCTTGAGCGCCATGTGCAGCTCGCCCGACTGCGGAGACGGCACCCGCGGATCGCCCGCCACCACGTGGACCATGGTCGGCGTCTTGGCGTTCTTGATGTACTTCAGCGGCGATACCTGCCAGTAGGCGTCGAAGTTGTCATAGGGCAGATCGCCGCCCATGTACCACTGCCGGTTCCGCTGTATGTCGCTCTGGGCGTACATCGAGATCCAGTTCATGGTGCCGGCGCCGCTCGAGATCGCCTTGAAGCGATCGGTGTGGGTCAGGATCCAGTTGGAGTAGTGTCCGCCCGCGCTCCAACCCATCGCCCCCATGCTGTCGGGATGCGCCATCCCCTTGGCGATCAGGTTGTCGACCCCCGCCATGATGTCCTGGAAGCCCTTGTCGAAGTACTTCCCGACCCCGGCCGTTTCCATCCGGTGGCGCTCGCCGTAGTTGGCCGAGCCGCGGTAGTTCGGCATCAGCACCATGTAGCCGGCGCCGGCGTAGACCTGCGATCCGTACCCATCGTTGAAGCCGAGCACGTCGGCGCCGGCCGGTCCGCCGTGGATCTGCACGATCAGCGGATAGCGGCGGCCTTCCGTGTAGCCCGCCGGCTTCACCAGCACGCCGCCGATGGTCTTCCCGTCCTTCGATCTCCAGGTCACCTCCTCGACCCCGCCCAGCGCGAAGCCCGCGACCTGGGGGTTGGCATTGGTCAGCCGGGTCCAGCGCGACTTGGCGGCGAGGTCGGCCTCGGACCGCGCCAGATAGATGCTCATCGGGTCGGTGGCGGTCTCGTGGTTGACCAGAATGAGCCCGCTCCGATCGTCGCGACCCGCGAGCGTCACGGCCCGCTCCTCGGTGACCGGCGCGACCCGGTCGGCCCGCACGTCGAGCGCCATCACCTGGCGGGTGACCCCGACACCGGCGTTGAAGTAGATCGTGCCGCCATCCGCCGACCACCAGCCGATCGAGAGCGGGCCGTCGAAGCTCTCGCCGAGCTTCCGCCACTGCCCGCCCGCGTCGCCGGTCCGGCGGAGGTAAATCTTCGGGTCGCGCATGTAGACGAAGTGGTTCGACGCGGAAAAGCCGATCCAGCTGCCGTCCGGCGAGAAGCTCAGATTGCTCTCGCCGATCTCGAGGTTGTTGGTGAGCCGCTCGACCTTGCCCGTCGCCACCTCGAGGAGGTAGAGATCGTTGGCGTTCCCCGCCTCGGTGACGGTCCGCGTGTACCGATCGTTGCGGGCACCCTCGAAGCCGACCCACCTGGCGTCCTTCGAGAAGGTCACGCCCTCGACGCTGTAGTCGGTGCCCTGGGTGAGCCGCCGCTCCGCTTTGCTGGCGAGGTCGAGCACCCAGAGATGATCCAGCGGCCGGTCGGCGTTCCGGATGTCGACCGTGAACTTCTTGTCGCGGCGGGCCTTCTCGTCCTCGTCGACCGACTCCGGCGCGGTAAAGAAGACCTGACCGCCGGATTCGGCGCTCGCCCACCAGGCGATCGGCGTGGCGTGCGTGGTGAGCTCCACGGGCTCGGCCAACCCGCCCAGGATCTGGGCGACCGGGAGCCCCCAGAGCTCCTGCTCGTCGCGCTTGCCCGCCGCGTAGATCAACCACTGTCCGTTCTTGGTGAACTCGAAGCGACCGACGCCGTCCTTGGCGCTGGTGATCTTGCGCGCCTCGCCGCCGTCGGTCCGCATCGCGTAGAGCTGGTTGACGGCCGACTCGCCTGATCCGTCCCGGCTGGAGCTGAAGACGAAGAACGACCCGTCCGGCGCCCAGCTCGGATTGGCCTCGTTCTTCTGGTCGGTGAAGGTGAGTTGCTTGGTCGAGCCGAGCCCGCCCGTGGTGGAGACCAGGTAGATGTCGGTGTATCGCCGGGCTTCCTTCCAGTCCGGCACCGACAACGTATAGAGCAGCCAACCTCCGTCGGGGCTCAGCTCCGGACTGCCGGCCTGCCGGAGCTCCTGCATGTCGAGGAAGCTCATCGGCCTCGCCTGAGCCGCCGGGTCGGGCTGCCGGCCGGCCTCGATGGCATCGATGCGGGTGGCGGGCCGCTGCGCGGTTGCCCGGCTCGCGGCGAGCAGCACCAAGCCGACGGCGACGAGCGCCCCTCGGCGGACGAAGGGTGCGGACATGACGTGCTCCTGGCGGGTGGTCGGTCGCTCGATCTTCCGGGGAAACTTACCGGCCTCCCGAGCCGCGGGCCAGCAGACGCGAGCGCCGGCGGCTCGGGGCACGGTGAAGAGCGCCGCCGGCTTAGGGCACGATGAGGAGCACCGCCGGCTCAGGGCACAGTGAAGAGCGCCGCGCGACTCCTGGCCGGAATGTCGCCGAGCCAGGCCGCCCGAAACTTGCCGCGGTTGGCCTCGGCCTGCTCTTCGATCGAGGCGAGGGTCGCCGAGAGATTCGGGATGGCGGCGCAGCTCTGATCCTGATACCGCGCCGCCGTCGCCGCGTAGCGGCTGAGGAAGCGCTCCATCTCGGCCAGGAGATCCTCGTAACGGGTCAGCATCGCCCGGACCTGGTCGATCTGGTAGTTCGTCTCCACCAGCTCGTCCTGGACCCCGATCGACCATGGTCGCGTCAGCGCCGCCTCGCGCCTCGTGGCGAAGTAGCGATCGACGGCGTCGTTGACCGGGGAGCGGACGGTGCTCGCGCTCTCCTGCTTGAGCCGGGCCCACCCGCGCTCGGCGCCCACCGTGGCCGTGTAGCCCACCAGCGTGGCGTCGCCGTCGCGCAGGAAGGCCCGGAGCCGCCCGTCGATCGACGCCATCTGCTGGCGCGCGTCACTCGCGTCGCGACTCGCCTTGGTGGTGAAGTCGAGCACGCAGCTGATCTTTGCCAGCGCCTCGTCCTTCTCTTTCGGCTTGGCCGACGAGGTGAACAGGGAGGCCAGCGAGGCGGCGACGGAGACGATCGGGTTCTTGAGCAACAGGTCCGGCAGCTTGAATCCGCCGCCGGAGCTCTTGCCCATGCTGGTGATCTGTTGCCGGAAGGCCGGGCTGTTGAGCGGATTCGCCGCGTCCTCGAAGCGGGCGAGGCTCGTCGCGAGGCTGGTGCTGAAATCGAGCTTCTCGGCGTTCCGCATCATCACCCGGAGGATCTCCAGGCCGGTCTGATAGCGCAGGGTCTGGAGGTCGAAGCGGCCCTCGATCCGCTTGACATTGAGCTCTTCGAGCAGGGCGAGTCGGGTGCTGTCCCGTCGCATCGCGGCCGCCAGACTCTGGAGCGAGGTGCCCACGCTCCCGTCGCTCGAGGCGACGGCCGCGATCCGCTGCTCGAGATCCACCAGCTGGCCGGCCTGAGACTGCCGCAACGCCTCCCGTCGCTCGACCAGCATCTCGAGCGGCCGGACCTGTTGGGCGGGTGCCGCCGGGGCGAGGAAGAGGAGCGCCCCGGCGAGGCTTCCGACTCGCCGACGAGTTGCCTGGCGCCTGGTATGGTCGAAGTGCCGTCCCATCGTACCCCCGCAGGATCGTCCCACTGAACGCGCAGACCGACGGGCCGGGGGCTCATCGCTGGTCCCGCAAGACGCCAGACCGGTCGAATCCCGATTCGCCCCGTCGGCGAAGCTCCGCGGGGAATTGTCTGAACGGGTCTTCAGTCGAGACCGGCGACGGGGGCAATCTGTATCGAATCGTTGCGACGACGGTCGGCCGTTGGAACGACCCGTGTCATCCCAGTGAACGAAAATGCATCTCTTTGGGGTCGAAGGACTTAAGCAGCTCCGCGCACGACGTTTGCGTTACTGGGGGCCACCTGACAGGGAAACGCGGTGTTCTCGAGCAAGCGCGGAACCGACTTCAGCGACCGTCTGCTCCGCCCGGCGCGCCTCGCCTGGGCGGCGCTTGGCGTAGCGCTGCTCGCCATCGCCGGTCCGATCGCCGCTCAGGATCAGGACCTCAATCCGCATGGCACGCTGGCGGTGCCGTGCGCTACCTGTCACAGCGCGGACGGCTGGACCCCGGCAGTGATTCGGAAGTCGTTCGATCATCGCTCGCTCGGCTTCGGGCTCGAGGACGCCCACGGGGCGGTGAGCTGCTCCGGCTGTCACCAGTCTCTCCAGTTCGATCGGGTCGAGCGCACCTGCGCCGGGTGTCACCAGGACGTCCACCGCGGCGAGCTGGGACAGGACTGCGCCCAATGCCACACGACACGGGCGTTCACGGATCGCGCGCCGCAGGCGCGGCTCCATGCGTTCACCAACTTTCCGCTCGAAGGCGCCCACCAGGGCGTCGACTGTCGGGCCTGCCACAATCCGGCCGGCAACGGCACGTTGGCCTTCCGGGCGACCCCGACCGAGTGCGCCAGCTGTCACCAGGGCGACTTCGACCGCACTACCACGCCACCGCACGCGTCCGCGGGGTTCCCGGGCAACTGCACGATGTGCCACGGCTCCGTGACCTTCCGCGGCGCTCGGTTCGACCACCAGACCACGAAGTTTCCGCTGACCGGCGCCCATCAGGCCACGGCCTGCCTCTCCTGTCACGGGGACAACCTCTATATCGACAAGCCGTCGGCGTGCATGGCATGTCACCAGGCGGAGCATGCTCGCACCGAGCGGCCACCCCACCTGGCCGCGGGCTTCAGCAACGACTGCGAGGCCTGTCACACCACGACCGCCTGGGCCGGCGCGCCGTTCGACCATCGGACCACCAGGTTCCCGCTCGCGGGCGCCCACCAGGCAACCACCTGCGATCAGTGCCACGGCGACGGCACCTACGTGGGCAAGTCGACCACCTGCGTCTCGTGCCACCAGACCGATTTCACTGAGACCACGACGCCGCCTCATCAGCCGGCCGGCTTCAGCACCGTCTGCACCGACTGCCACACCGAGGTCACCTGGACGGGCGCCCGATTCGACCACGGCACCACCCAGTTCCCGCTCACCGGCGGCCATCTGGCGACCTCCTGCGACCAGTGTCACGGCGACGGGGTCTACGGCGCCAAGCCGACGACCTGCGTCTCGTGCCACCAGAGCGACTTCGCCGGCACGACCACGCCGCCGCACCAGCCAGCCGGTTTCAGCACCGATTGCACCTCGTGCCACACCACGGTGACCTGGAACACGGCCCTGTTCGACCACGCGACCACGCAGTTCCCGCTCACCGGCGCGCACCTCGCGGCGACCTGCGCCCAGTGCCACCAGGACGGCGTCTACGTCGGCAAGCCCACGACCTGCGTCTCCTGCCATCAGACCGAGTTCGCGGGCACGACCACGCCCCCGCATCAGTCGAGCGGCTTCAGCACCGACTGTGCGGCCTGCCATACCTCGATCACCTGGAGCGGCGCGCAGTTCGACCACCAGCAGTCGCAGTTCCCGCTCACTGGCGCGCACCTCGCCACGACCTGCGAGCAGTGTCACGGCGACGGAGTCTACGCCGGCAAGCCGACGACCTGCGTCTCGTGCCACCAGACGAGCTATACGCAGACGACCGACCCGCCCCACCAGCCGGCGGGCTTCCAGACCGACTGCGCGGCCTGCCATACCACGATCACCTGGACCGGCGGCAGCTTCGATCACCAGGCCACCCAGTTCCCGCTCACCGGCGCGCACCTCACCACCACCTGCGCCCAGTGTCACCAGGACGGGGTCTACGACGGCAAGCCGACGACCTGCGTCTCGTGCCATCAGACGAGCTACACGCAGACGACCAACCGTACGTGGCCTCGCAACAGGCGTCGCCGCTGGTGCCGCGCGAAC
>JBFXAS010000067.1:0-22222 GCA_050184075.1 Gemmatimonadales bacterium | reverse complement strand
TGCTGCTCCACCTGGCTCCGCGAGCTCAACCCCGTGAGCCTGAGCCTCGCCAAGGACCAGCGTCTCTCCCTCAACCCGTCGCAGATCTCCGGCGGGTGCGGGCGGCTGCTCTGCTGCCTCAAGTACGAGCACGAGTTCTACGTCGCCGCACGGAAGCGGTTCCCCAAAGAGGGCAAAGCCGTCCGGACCTCCCGGGGCGCCGAGCGTGTCGTCGCCGTCGACATCTTCCGGGAGCGGGTCTCGCTCCGGAGCGAAGAGCACGGACCCCGAATCGTGCTGCTGGCCGACCTCAAGGAGGAGATCGCCGCCGCGGCCGCCGAGGGGCCCGTCGCAGCCGCCGGCGAAGCGCCGACGACCGAAGCGCCGGCGACCGAAGCGCCGGCGACCGAGGCGCCGCGCGGCACCGAGGAACGACCGCCGCGCCGGGAGCGGCGCCGGAAGAAGGGCCGGGAGCGCCCGGCCGCGGCGGACGCCGCCCCGAGGCCGCGGGCCCCGAACCCCGAAGCCCGCTCGGCGGAGCCCGACGGCACGGAGCCCTCCCCCGACCCCGGCAAGGATCACCCTCGCAAACGGCGCCGGCGCCGGCGCGGCCGGCGGCGCGGCCCCGACGCCCCACCGTCCACCCCAGAGTCCTGACCGTGGCGACGTTCTACCTCACCACCGCCATCGACTACTCGAACGGCGATCCGCACCTCGGTCATGCCCTGGAGAAGATCGGCGCCGACGCGATCGCTCGTTACCGCCGCCTCCGCGGGGACCAGGTCCACTTCCTGATGGGAATGGACGAGAACTCCCAGAGCGTGATCGAGATGGCGCAGCGCTTCGAGGTCACGCCGCAGGTCTGGGTGGACCAGATGGCCGAACGGTTCGAGCGCTTCTGGCAGCGCCTCGAATGCTCCAACGACGACTGGATCCGCACCACCGAACCCCGCCACGTGCGGGCGGTGAACGAGCTCCTGGCCCGGATCCAGGCCAATCGCCCGGACGACATCTACCTCGCGGATTACGAGGGGCTCTACTGCACCGGCTGCGAGGAGTTCAAGACCGAGAGCCAGCTGGTCGACGGCCGCTGCGGTGAGCATCCGACCCTGGCGCTGGTGTCGACCAAGGAGCGGAACCACTTCTTCCGGCTCTCGGCCTGGGGTCCCAAGATCCTCGAGATGATCCGGAGCGGCGAGCTCCGAGTCGAGCCCGCGATCCGCCGGAACGAGGTGCTCCGGCTGCTCGAGGCCGGGCTCCAGGACATCTCGATCTCCCGCTCGAGGCTGCCGTGGGGGATCCCTTTCCCGGGGAGCGCCGGCCACACGGTCTACGTCTGGTTCGACGCCGTGATCAACTACCTCTCGGCCACCGGCTTCCCCGAGCCGGGGTACGAGCGGCTCTGGCCCGCCGACCTCCACGTGATCGGCAAGGGCATCACCCGCTTCCACTGCGTGCTCTGGCCGGCGATGTGCCTGAGCGCGGGCATCGCGGCGCCCCGGATGGTCTGGGCGCACGGCTACGTCCAGTGGCAGGGGGCCAAGATGTCGAAGACGGCCGGCACCGCCGTCACCCTGCCCGACGCGATCGAGCGCCACGGGGTGGACGCGCTGCGCTACTTCCTGATGCGCGAGGTCGGCTTCGAGACCGATGGCGACTTCACCTGGGAGCGGTTCGACGCCCGCTACACAGCCGACCTCGCCGACGGGCTCGGGAATCTCGCCTCCCGCTGCCTGGCGATGGTGGTGCGCTACCGGGAGGGCCGGGTCCCCGAGGGCACGCCGACGGCGCTCGATCGGGCGGCGCTGGAGCAGCACCTGCCCGGCTACGCCGCCGCGATGGACGCCCTCGACCTGAAGGGCGCGCTCGAGCACGCCTGGGCCCTGGTCGCCGCCGCCGACCAGTACGTCTCCACCAGCGCACCCTGGGCGCTCGCCAAGGCCGGGAAGGACGCCGAGCTCGACCAGGCGCTGGCGGCGCTCTACCGGGTCCTGTTCCGCCTAACGGTAATGGTCGCCCCGTTCCTTCCGGCCACCGCCGGGCGGCTGGCGGCGGCCCTCGGCCAGCCGGGCGCGCCCGATCGGACCGCCTGGGACGGGCTCGAAACCCCACCCACCGGAGCGCTGGTCTCGAAGCCGGAGAGCCTCTTTCCCAAGCCTGACCCCGCCTGAGGCCCGCCGACCGGCCCTGCGACAGCGTCGCAACTCACTGTCAAACAATCGGTTAGCGTCTGATTTCGGGACGCTTGACACCCCCGGGGCCCGGGAGCATAATTGACCGGGCTTCCGGGGTCCGGGGGGGAAGGTTTTCGGTCACCGGGAGGCGCCATTCGGGGGGTCACTGCTCGCCAGGAGCCGTGTATCTCAAAGAGTTAGGCACTTTCAGCGGCGCCGGGTCAGCTCGGCGTCAGCGTTAGGTTTTTCGACGGCATGCAAAACCGACGCTGGACGATTCTGGTCGTCCCGAGCGGCTCGGCCGCTTCGAGCAGATTCGAGATCTCCGTCACGGCCCTGAAGCTCCTCGGGAGCGTGGCCGTGGCGGCGATCGTTGTGGCCGGCGTCCTCACCTACGCCACCGTCACCAAGACCGTCGACCTCGCCCGCGCCAAGGCGGTCGCGCGGGAGAACGCCGCGCTCGCCCACGACCTCGGCGTGCTCCAGGGTCGCCTCACCGTGCTCTCCGACACCCTGAGCTCCCTCGCCCGGCGCGACGCCCGCTACCGGGTGATGGCCAACCTCGAGCCGCTCGATCCCGAGGTGCTGGCGGCCGGCATCGGCGGTCCCCAGCCGGCGGCGGCCGAGGCCGAGACGCCTGGCAGCGTGCTGGCGGAGCGCTCGGAGCAGGTCCGGGTCGATCTCGAAGCCCTGATCCGCCGGGCCAACCTGCTGACCACCTCCTTCGCCGAAGCGGCCGACAGCCTCGAGGCCCACACCGACCGGCTGGCCTCCACGCCCTCGATCATGCCGACCCAGGGCTGGCTCAGCAGCAACTACTCCGACATGCGGATCCACCCGATCCTGCACGTCGGCCGGCCACACCCGGGTATCGACATCACCGCGCCGACGGGCACCCCGATCGAGGCCCCGGCCAAGGGAACCGTCGAGTCGGCCGGCTGGGTCAACGGCTACGGCTACATGGTCACCATCGACCACGGGTACGGGATCCTCACCAAGTTCGCCCACGCCTCCCGCCTCCTGGTGCAACGCGGGCAGAAGGTGATCCGCGGCCAGCGCATCGCCCTGGTCGGCAGCACCGGGCTCTCGGTCGCGCCGCATCTGCACTACGAGATCGAGGTCAACGGGCGGCGGGTCAACCCGCTCAACTACATCCTGCCGGACGCGGTCCTCGACTGACCGCCAGCGGCGTCCCCGACGGGCGCCGTTTTGCCTCCCGAGGGCTTTCCCGCCAGTATTCGTCCGTGCGACGCGCATGGTGGCTCCTCGTTCTGCTCGCAGCCTGTGGCGGGCGTGAAGTCGTGGTCCGAGTCTCGATACCGGGGCTCGACGGAGCCCCGACGCCCTTGCCCAACCTGGTCGTGGCCTTCCTCCCGTACGACCGCGACAGCGTGATCTCGATGCTCGAGAGCCGGGCGGAGCCTCGGCCCCACACGGCCGAGCTCGACAGCCTCTTCGCCGCGTTCCGCAGGCCCTTCGGCGCGCTGGTCGCGGCCAGCGCCCGACTGGATCGGCTCCGCGCCGCCGGGGGCCCGGCGGCAGACTCGCTGCCCGCCGCCCTGGCGGACGTGGCCCGGGCCCGGGCGGCACTCGCCACCGCCCGGGAGCGCTACTGGCCGACCATGGACAGTCTGCGTCGCGACGTCCAGCGGTGGCAGAACACGACCTACGCGGGCTGGGACTCCATCATCCGCCAGCTGCCCGGCCGACAGCTCGCCAACTCGGTCGCCGACACCACGGACGCCACGGGCTGGGCCCGGATCGAGCTGCCCAACGGCAACTGGTGGGTGATGGCCCGCTCGATCGATCCGACCGACCCGAACGCCGAATGGTATTGGAACCTGCCGGTCACCGCCGACACGCTGCGGCTCGACGCCTCGACCGGCCGACGACAGCCGAGGTACTGACATGCGATTGCTTCTTGCTCTCGGGGCGATCCTGCTCCTTCCCGGCCTGGCCGGCGCGCAGGCCATCCCGCTCTCCGCCCGCACGATCGGGTCCGCATCCGCCCCGGTCACGGTGTACGAGATGTCCGACTTCCAGTGCCCGTTCTGCCGGCAGCACGCACTGGGCGTCTTTCCGGCGCTCGAGAAGGAGTACGTCGAGAGCGGCAAGGTGAAATGGGTGTTCATCAACTACCCGCTCACGTCGATCCACCCCAATGCCGTGGCCGCGGCCTCGTTCGCGATGTGCTCGGCCCGACACGACCGCTTTTGGCCGGCGCACGAGTTGCTCTTCCGGCACCAGGAGCTCTGGGCGCCCCTCCAGAACCCCGCGCCCTTCCTGCTCACGCTGGTGGACTCGCTGAGCCTCCCGAGGGAGGCGATGAACAGCTGCCTGTCGAAGGGCGAGACGGTGACGCAGATCCAGAGCGACGCCGATCGGGCGGCCCAGAGCGGGGCCCGCAGCACCCCGACCTTCTACATCGAGGGTGGGCTGATGGTCGGGGTCAAGCCCCTGCCCTTCTTCCGGCAGGTGCTCGACTCGGTCTACACCGCCAAGACCCGGAGCGGTCGTTAGGCGGAACGGAGCGCCGAGGCCGGGTCGATCCGCACGGCCCGGCGCGCCGGGAGATAGCTCGAGACCAGCACGACCAGGACGACCAGGACGACCAGCCTCGCCACGACGCCGTAGGCCCAGCGGTCGCTCCGGCGGGTCACGTCAAGGAGGCCCTCGACTCCGCGGCGACGGCTGAACGCGGTCACCCCGGCGCCGATCCCGAGCGCGAGCGAGCGCACCGCCGCGAGCACGAATCCGGGCGCGCGCGAGCGCGCGCGCCTTGGCGACGATCGAGCAGGCCCGTCACGGGAACTCGGCCCCGCCGCGGACGCTAGTTCGGTGGGTGGCTCGCAAGTTACGCCGCCGTGCGCCCCCGCGAGAAGCCCGTGTGCCGGAGGGGAGGCCGCCGAGCGGGTAGCCTGGGAAGTCGCCGCTCGGTAAGATTGGACCTCAATACCCCGCGTCGCTTCCAGGAGAGGATCCGTCATGCTCGACCGGAGAGCCGGCTCGCTCGCTGCCCTCGTCCTGCTCGCCGCCTGCTCCGGCGGTGAGACGCCCGCGACGGACGGTCGGATCTCCGAGTTCGGCCGCTACGAGGGCTACACGCCAGAGCGCTACAGCGAGTGGGTCACCACCTCGCAGTACGTCACCATGCGCGACGGCGTCAAGCTCGCGGTCGACATCAGCCGCCCGGCGGTGAACGGCGTCGCGGTCGACAGTGCCTTCCCCGTGCTCTGGACTCACTCCCGCTACCACCGGAAGATCCCCTCGGCTCAGGCGATGGCCGCCAGCCGCGACCTCGGGAACCTGCGGGCCGGCGAGCACCCCGACGTCCACGCCAACCTCGATTCGATCCCCCCCGAGCGCAACTACATCGACGCCAACGGCGCCCTGCAACGGCTGCTGAAGCACGGCTACGTGATCGTCACCGTCGGCGTCCGGGGCAGCGACGTCTCCTACGGCCGTTACGAAGGCCTCTTCTCGCCCGCGGAGACTCGGGACGCGTACGACGTCATGGAGTGGATGACCAAGGAGCCCTGGTGCGACGGCAACATCGGGATGTGGGGCGGCTCCTACCTCGGGATCACCCAGTACATGGCCGCCAGCACCAGGCACCCCGCGCTCAAGGCGATCTTTCCGAACGTGGCGGCGTTCAGCATGTATGACCTGCTGTACGCGGGCGGGATCTATCGCCAGAACATGATGCAGCACTGGGGCATCCTGACCCGGTTCATGGACGTCGCGGTTACGGCCACGCCCGTGGACGAAGACGAGGACGGGCGGATGGCCCGCGAAGCCGTGGCCCAGCACGCCGACAACTGGAACGTGATCGAGGAGTACGCCAAGGCCCGGTATCGAGACCACGACATCCCGAGCTTCGCCTACTCGCGACACGAGCCGGCCGCCCTGCTCGACCAGATCAACCAGTCCGGCGTCGCCGCCTATCACTGGGGCGGCTGGTACGACATCTTCGCGATGGACGAGATGCTCTGGTTCGTGAACTATACCCCGCCCGATCGGGTCGGGATGGGGGCCTGGTCGCACGCCGCCACCACCGACTCGGCCATGGCGGCCGAGCAGGCGCGGATCTCGACCGCGGAGCAGCACCGGTGGTTCGACCGCTGGCTGAAGGGCATCCGGAACGGCGTCGATACCGAGCCGCCGGTCCATTACGCCCTGATGATCGACCCGGGCCGGTGGCGCTGGGAGTCGGCACCGACCTGGCCGGTGCCCGGCGTGAGCAACACCACCTACTACTTCGCCACCGGGCCCTCGGGCAGCGTCCAGTCGGTCAACGACGGCCTGCTCGCCACTGCCCCGCCGACCGAGGAGACGACCGATCGTTATCGGATCGATCCCTCGACGACGACGGGCACCGCCAGCCGGTGGGACAACGCGGTGGGTCAGGGACCGATGGTCTATCCCGACCTCACGCCGAACGACGCGAAGTCGCTGACCTACACCACGGCGCCGCTCGCGGCGGACGTGACCGTGATCGGTCATCCGGTGGTGACGGTCCACCTCTCGAGCGAGCAGCCCGACGCCGACGTCTACGCCCTGCTCGAGGAGATCGACCCGGCGGGGGTGTCCCACTATATCAGCGAAGGGATGCTGCGCGCCTCGATGCGGAAGACCTCCGAGGCCCCCTGGAACAACCTGGGGCTCCCCTATCAACGCGGCTTCGCCGAGGATCGCGATCCGCTGGAGCCCGGCCAGGTGGTCCAGCTCGAATTCGACCTGCAACCGACGGCGGTCGTGTTCAACGCCGGACATCGGATTCGGGTGACACTGATGGGAGCCGACCGGGACAACACCGCCCCGCCGCCGGTCCAGGGCCGCCCCGCCATCACCATCCACCGCGGACCGGCTCACCTCTCCGGCATCCGGCTGCCGGTGCGCCCGTAACCCGCCGCGCGGCGTGAGATCGCCTCCTGGATGAGCCCGTCCCGCCAGGTGCCACTCGGAGGCCCCGCCGGCGACAGCTCCGGCTCGCTGCCGATCGAGTTTCTCGCCGACATCCGACGCCGGGTCTCGATCGCGGCGATGGTCTTCGGCGTGATGTGGCTCGTCGTCGGGGTCATCGCGTCGATCTCGACGCGGGTCGCGCCCTTCGACGGACGGGTCCACACCGCCTGGCAGGCGGCCGGCGACGAGATCACCTCGGCGATGATCATGCTCTCCGTCGCGCTGGCGTACCTGGCGCCCCGGCTCCCCGGGCGCGGCGACCGGATCCTCGCGGTCGGGATGGTTTATCAGGTGATCAACGCGGCCGCCATCGCGTTCATCTCCCAGTGGAACGAGGCCTTCCCGGGACGCGGCGTCTCCTGGATCTGCATCACCGTCCTGCTCTACCCAGCCATCGTGCCGACTCGGGCGATCCCCACGCTGGTGGTCGGACTGGTCTGCGCCTCGATCGAGCCGCTGGTCTATTGGATCGCCCTCGAGCGGGGTGTGGTCGGGGAGCCGCTGCCGACCCTGATGTTGTTCTGGAACTTCTTCCCGACCTACCTCTGCGCCGGCCTGGCGGTCATCCCGGCGCGGGTGGTCAGACAGCTCGGCCAGCAGGTCAAAGCCGCCAAGCAGCTCGGCAACTACCGGCTGAGCGAGCGGCTTGGGGTCGGCGGGATGGGTGAGGTCTATCGGGCGACTCACCGGCTGCTCGCCCGGCCGGCCGCGGTCAAGGTGATCGCGCCGAGTCAGCTCGGCTCCTACGACCAGGCCGGACGCTCGCTGCTCACCGAGCGGTTCCATCGCGAGGCCAACGCCGCCGCCAGGCTTCGCTCACCCCACACCATCGAGCTCTACGACTTCGGGGTGGCCGGCGACGGGACGCTCTACTACGCGATGGAGCTGCTCGACGGCTACACCCTGCAGTCGCTGGTCGACGAGTTCGGGCCGCAGAAGCCCGGACGCGCCATCCACATTCTCCGTCAGGCCTGCCGCTCGCTCGCGGAGGCGCATCAGCTCGGGCTGGTGCACCGGGACATCAAGCCGTCCAACCTGATGGTCTGCCGGATGGGAACCGAGGTCGACTTCGTGAAGGTGCTCGACTTCGGTCTGGTGAAGAGCCATCGCGGTCCGAAGGACGCCCAGCTCACCGCGCCCGAGTTGACCGCCGGCACGCCGGCGTTCATGCCGCCCGAGGCCATCGACGGGGTGGCCGACCTCGATCAGCGGGCGGACCTCTACGCCCTCGGCTGCGTGGCGTACTGGCTGCTCACCGGCAGGCCGGTCTTCCAGGCTTCCTCGCCGCTCGCGGTGCTGCTCAAGCACTCGAGCGAGCCCCCACCGCCGATGATCGGGAGCATCACCCCGATTCCGCCGGAGCTCGAGGCGGTGGTGATGCGCTGTCTGGCCAAGAAGCCGGGCGAGCGCCCGGCCGACGCGCTCCTGCTCGAGCGCGAGCTGGCCCGAATCGCGCGCGAGGCGCCGTGGACCGAAGAGGACGCGCTCTCCTGGTGGGCGAGCTACGGCCCCGGCGCGAGCGAAGCGGCGGCCTAGCTCGGATCGAGTCGGAGGGCGGGTGGCGTCAAGCTCGGATCGTGGAGCCGCGGGTCGGGCTCTGGCGCCCCGGCCGTCACCGTGAGCGGAATCACCCCCGCCCAGATCGGCAGGCCGTAGTCCTCGTCGTCGTCCTTGGGCGGCCCGCTCCGCACCTTGGCGGAGGCCTCCTCGATCGCGAGCCGCATCACCGTGGTGGCCTTGAGCTCCCGGGCGGTGACCGGACGGAGCCCCGGCCAGCGGCCGGGAACGAGACGCTCCACGAACGCCTCGAGCGCCGCCCGCTTCTCCTCCGGATCCTCCACCATGATCGCGCTCCCGAAGAGCATCACCGAGCGGTAGTTCATCGAGTGGTGGAAGCCGGAGCGCGCCAGCACCAGGCCGTCGGCGTGGGTCACCGTGAGGCAGCAGCGGATCGCCGCGCCGCCTAACGTCTTGAGCATTCGGCTCGCGGCGGAGCCGTGGAAGTACACCTGGTCGCCGTGCCGCCAGTACATCGTCGGGGTGACCACCGGCTGGCCCTCGACCACGTGCCCCAGGTGGCAGACGAAGCCGGCGTCGAGGATCGGATCGATGGTCTCGCGATCGTAGCGGCCGCGCTCGGGAAGGCGCTTGACCCGGGTGAAGCCGCTCGGGGCGCTGGAGGTCGAGGCGTCGGGCTCTGACACGGCGGGCTCCGCGAAAGGACGCCAAAACATAAGCGGATGGCTTTGATTTTCGGTTTTTATTCGGTATACTACGGCCCCCTGGTCCGAGGCCGCCGTGACCGCCCTGCCCCTCGTCAGCCCCGCTACCCCGGCCACCCGGCTCCCGCCCGACGAGCTCCGCCGCGCCCTCCACGCCCGGTTCCCCGAGGCGGTGCTGCTGCCCGAGCGGAGCGTGCCGCCACTGGTCACCGGCTTCGCGCCGCTGGACCGGCTGCTCCCGAATGGCGGATTGCCGCGCGGGCGGCTGGTGGTCTGGCGGGGCCAGGGAGGCGGCGCCACCGCGATCCTCCGCACCACCGCGATGAGCCTCCTGGCTCGCGGCGAGCGCGTGGCCTGGATCGACGGCCGCCGGGTCTTGAGCGACCAATGGGCGGACGGGCCGCTGGTGATCCGGCCCCGCGATCCGGAGCTCGCCTTCCGCGCCGCGGAGATCCTGCTTCGCTCCGGCGGTTTCGCGCTGGTGGTGCTGGCCGGCGCCGACCCCGACAGCACCGCCACGCTCCGGCTCACCCGGATGGCGCACGAGGGCGGGGGCGGCTTCGTCGCCGTCACCGATCGCACCTTCACCGCCAGCCTGCGGATCGAGTCGCGGTATCTGATCGAGGAATTCGAGCGCTCGGTCGACCCCTTCGGCGATCTGGCGCGACTCGATCGCGTCGCGCTCCGGATCGAGGCCAGGGCGCCGGGATGGCAGGCGCACACCACGCTGCGATTGCCCCTCAGCCCGTTCGCGCTCCGGATGGCCCTCGACCCCGAGCTTCCCGACCGCCGGGGCAGACTCGATCAGTCGGAGAGCGACACCTCGAGACCGAGACGCCGCTCGACGGCCCGTTCGTAGACCAGCGCCGCCGCCGCCGCGTCCTGCAGCGCCATCCCGGTCGAGTCGAACACCGTCACCTCCACCTCGCTCTCCCGACCCGGAGCGAGCCCCGCGACGATCTGCCCAAGCTCCGCGTGCACCTGCCCGGCGGTCATCACGCCCGCTTCGATCGCGTGGTGGAGATCGCCGAAGGCGACACACTGAGGGAGCCAGTCCACCACGACCTTGCCCCCCGCGAGGAGAGACGGCGCCAACTCCCGCTTGTGCGTCGCGTCCACGCCGACCCCCGCCACGAAGCAACCAGGGCGCACCGCGCCTGCGGCGAGCAGAAATTCCTTCGACGGCGTGCAGGTCACGCACACGTCCGCCGACTCGGCCACCCGAGCGATGGACTCGACCGCCGTCACCGGCATCCCGAGCGCGGCGCTCATCCGCTCGGCGAACCGGATCGCCTGCCCGGCATCACGATCGAAGACGACCGCCCGGGCCAGCGGTCGCATCAGCGCCAGAGCGCGCAGGTGACGATCGCCCTGAACTCCGCACCCGACGATCCCCACCACCGCCGCATCCGCCCGGGCCAGATACCTCGCGGCGACCGCGGTCGCCGCGGCCGTCCTCTGCGCCGTGATCTCGATCGAATCCATCACCGCGAGGGGAGAGCCTCGATCCGCGTCGCTCACCAGGATCGCTCCCTGAATCGTCGGCAAGCCGTGCGCCTGGGGGTTGTCCGGAAAATTCCCGTTGGTCTTGCCGACGAAATACCGCCCCCGCTCGCCGGCGAAGACCCCCGCCTTGAAGTGGAAGCCTCCGCTCCCCACATGGAGACCGACGGCGACCGGCGGAGCCGCGGTTTCGTCGCCGAGCATCCGAAAGGCTCGCTCCACCACCTCGATGCAGCCCGGCAGGTCGAGCAGCTCGCTCACCATTCGCCGGCTGAGGATCCGGACCGCTGGTGCGTGAGTCGTCATCTTCGCCTCTTGATTCTATTGAATCAAGTATGATACATTAGTATCATTCGTCAAGCGGAACTGCCCGATGGCTTCCTGGCTGATGTTGATCCATCAGATCCCGCCCAAGCCCGACTACCTCCGGGTCAAGGTCCGTCGCCGCCTGCAGCAACTCGGCGCGATCGCCGTGAAGAGCACCGTCTACGTGCTCCCGAACACCGACGACGCACTCGAGGACTTCCAGTGGCTCCGGCGGGAGATTCGCGCCGATGGGGGAGAGGCCATGCTGTTCGACGCCGAGGCGATCGAGGGAATCAGCGCGGCGGGCCTGGAAGCGCGGTTTCGCGCCGAGCGGGATGCCGAGTACCAGGCGATTGCGGAAGCGGCCGGCACGGCCGGCTCCGAGAGCGACCTGGATCGACTCACCGAGCAGTTGCGGCAAGTGGTCCAACGCGACCACTTCGACTCGGCCGGGCGCCAGCGAGCCGAGACTGCGCTCCGAGCCCTCGCAATCCGTCGTGATCCCGAGGGCGCCCGGCCGCCGAGTGGGCCTCGCCACGACCGGCCGCGGGGAGCGACCTGGGTCACGCGCCAAGGCGTCAAGATCGACCGGATGGCGAGCGCCTGGCTGGTCCGGCGCTGGATCGACCCCGACGCCCGCTTCCGCTTCGTTCCGGCCTCGGAACCCCGCCTGGGTCCCGACGAGTTGGGGTTCGACCTGTACCAGGGCGGCTTCACCCACGAGGGCGACCGCAGCACCTTCGAGACGCTGCTGGTCCACTTCGGTCTGGAGGATCCCGGGCTGGCGATGGTCGGGCAGGTCGTGCACGACATCGACTGCAAGGACGACAAGTTCCGCCGTCCGGAGGCTCCTGGCATCGCGGCGGTGATCGAGGGAATCGTCCGCGCCCATCGGGCAGACGAGGAGCGCCTCGAGGCCGCCGCTGCGCTCTTCGACGGACTCCACGCGAGCTTCGGCGGGAAGGCTCCCTGAGCGACGCGGCCCCCGAGGTCCCCTTTCGCGAGGCGGTTCGGGCCTGGCTCCGAATCGCCGCCTCGAGCTTCGGCGGGCCGGCGGGCCAGATCGCCGTGATTCATCGCGTGGTGGTGGAGGAGAGGCGCTGGATCTCCGAAGCGCACTTCGTCCACGCCCTCAGCTACTGCATGCTGCTGCCTGGTCCCGAGGCGCAGCAGCTGGCGACCTACCTCGGGTGGCGCCTGCACGGAACCAGGGGTGGGCTCGCCGCGGGCCTCCTCTTCGTGGCGCCGGGCTTCCTCACGATCCTCGCGCTGAGCCTGCTCTATCACGAGTTCCGGAGCACGGGCCTGTTCACCGCCCTCTTCTTCGGGCTGAAGCCCGCCGTGCTGCCGATCGTGGCGCTCGCCGTTCCGCGCCTGGTCCGTCGCACCGGCGGGACCGCGCTCGATTGGACGCTCTCGGCTCTCGCGTTTCTGGCGATCTTCGCGCTTCGCGCCCCGTTCCCCCTGATCCTCGCGGCGGCCGCGCTCGTCGGCATCGTCTCGCGACCGCGCGGCGCCCACTCCCCGACCCGCCGGCCCCCAGGCCCTTTCCCCGGGGCCGCGATCGTCCGAGCCGCGGCGCTCTGGTTGGCGATCTGGCTGGTGCCCGTCGGCCTCCTGATCGCGGTCGTCGGACCGGGTCACGTCCTGGCGCGGGAGGCCGTCTTCTTCGGCAAGGCGGCCCTGGTGACCTTCGGGGGCGCCTACGCCGTGCTCGGGTACGTCGCGCAGCGTGCCGTCGAGAGCTTCGGCTGGCTGTCACCCGCCGAGATGCTCGATGGCCTGGGCCTCGCCGAGACCACGCCCGGCCCGCTGATCATGGTGGTGCAGTTCGTGGGGTTCCTCGGAGCGGCCAGGAACGCCGGCGGTCTCGATCCCGTCGTGGCCGGGGTGATCGGCTCGGTCGTCACGGCCTGGGTGACCTTCGCGCCCTGCTTCCTGTTCATTTTCGCCGGCGCGCCGGCCATCGAGCGGCTGCTCGACCACCCGACGCTCGGCGCGGCGCTCCGCGGCGTGTCGGCCGCGGTGGTGGGCGTGGTGGTCAATCTGGCTCTCTGGTTCGCGCTCCACACCTTCTTCGGCGCGGTCGACACCCGGACCTGGGGACCCTTCTCCCTGCCCCTGCCCGACCCATCCACGCTCTCGTTCGGGTCGCTGATGGTGGCGCTGGTCGCCTCGGCGATCCTGGCCCGCACCGGACGCGCCCTCGCGCCCGCGCTGGGGGGAGGCGCCCTGGTGGGCGCCCTGCTCTATCTGGCCGGACTGCGCTGAGCTGCCTAACGGCCCGCCGGCCTCCGCGCCCGTACCGGAAACGGCGGCGGGTCGAGCCGGGTCACCGGCCGCTCCCGCATCAGGCGCAGCACCTCGGCCACCCCGCGCTCGAGCTGCGGATCCCTGCCCGCCGCGACGCTCCTGGCGTCCATCAGCACCTCGATGTCGGGCGGGACGCCCTCGTTCTCGGCGGTCCACCCGTCGGGCCCGTAGACCGCGCCGCACGGCGAGGTGATCGCACCTCCGTCCAGCAGCGGATACGGCACGCAAGAGGCCACCAGCCCACCCCAGGTCCGGGTCCCGATCAGCGGCCCCACCTCCAGCGTCCGGAAGGCCCACGGGAAATAGTCCCCACCCGAGCCCGCCATCATGTTGACCAGGAGCACCTTGGGCCCGAGCACCCCGGCGAGCGGCAGCCGGTACGGGACGCCGCCCGGGGCGTCGTTGGTGACCCCGCCCACCAGCTTCCGACTCATGTAGTCCACCATGTAATCGTCGAGCAGGCCGCCGCCGTTGAAGCGCTCGTCGATCACGGCGCCCTCCTTGTCCTGCTGGGCGAAGAAGTAGCGGTTGAACGAGCCCCAGCCGCCTCCGCCGGTGTTCGGCACCCAGACGTAGGCCACGCGGCCGTTAGAGAGGGAATCGACCTTGCGCCGGTTGTCCTCGACCCAGGCCCGCACCCGGAGGCCGGCTTCGCTTCGCACCGGCACCACCGTGACGGTCCAGGAGCCCTCGGTCGCGGGCCGATCGTTGAGCCGGAGAACCGTCTGCCGGTCCGTCGTCCCGTCGAGGAGCCGCCAGGGATCGTCACTCGCCCGGAGCTCGGTGCCGTTCACACCGAGCAGGTAGTTCCCCGCCGCCACCCGCAGGCCCGGGGCGTCGAGCGGGGCCCGGAGCTCCGGATTCCAGCTCTCGCCCGTGAGGATTCGGGTGAGCCGCCAGCGACCGCCGTCGACGGCGAGGTCGGCGCCGAGCATCCCCACCCTGGTGGTGTCCACGTCGGGCAGATCACCGCCGAACACGAAGCTGTGGCCGACCGACAGCTCGCCGCCCACCTGGTCGAGCAGGTAGCTCAGGTCCGCGCGATGCCGCACGTGAGACACCAGCGGGCGGTACCGGGTCCGCACCGCCGGCCAGTCGGCCCCGTGGGTGTTGGGCGCATAGAAGAAATCGCGCTCCATCCGCCACGCTTCGTCGAAGATCTGCTGCCACTCGGCCGCGGGATCGATCCGCGCCTGGAGCGCCACCCGGATCGCGCCGTCGTTGCCCGGGGACGGCGCCCGGTCGGTGCCCACGATCCGCCAGCCCGGACCCGCCTGGACCAGGAGCTTCTTCCCGTCCGCCGAGGCGCTGAACCGGCGCACCCCGCTCAGGAAGGACTCCGCCTTCCGCTTCGCGACGTCGTAGCGGTGGAGGGTGACGCCCGGCTGATTCGGGATCCGCTCGGCCACGAAGAGCACACCGCTCGCCCCGGTGGCGAGCGAGGAGTAGTCCCGCACCGGCATCTGGAGCGGCAGGATCCGGCGGTCGATCCGCTCGAAGTCGATCCGGACGCTCACCGAGTCGCTCTTGCCGCCCTTGGCGGAATCGCCCGCCGCCGGTTTGTCCGGCTTCCCCACCTCCTCGTCGCTTTCCGGCGGGAACGGGGTCGAGTCGCTCGCGCGGAGCAGCGCGAGGTAGACGCCGCGGGTCACGTCCCGACCGATCGAGCTGATGTTGGCGAAGCCGCTCGCCAGGCCCAGGTCGGTGCTCGCGAGAAAGTAGAGCCAGCGGCCGCTCCGATCCCACACCGGCTGGACCGCGTCGGCCAGCTGATCGGTGAGCTCGGTCGCTCGGCCGGTCTCCCGCGACCAGACCACGATCCGGCGGTAACCGTTCGGGAAGACCTTCGAATACGCCAGCCACTTCGAGTCGGGGGACCACACCGGCGCGATCGCGCCGCGGTTCCAGATGCCGCCGTCGCCGTCGGCGACCACCGTCCGACCGGTGGCCACCTCGAGCACCCGGATCTGCGCCTGCCCGTCGACGAAGGCGATCCGGCTGCCGTCCGGCGACCACTCCGCGGCGAAGGCGTACTTCGCGTCGCCGATCTCGATCGAGCGCGGCGTGCCGAGCCCACTCTGGTCGGCGATCAGCAACCGGTAGCCGTCACCGGTGTCGCTGAACCAGGCCACCTGGCTCCCGTCCGGCGACCAGCTCGGCGTGCGGTCGGCGGCGCCGGGGCTCCGGGTCAGGTTGCGCGAGTCGCCCTTGTCCGCCGGCACACTGAAGATCTCGCCCCGCGCCTCGAACAGGGCCCGCTTGCCCGTGGGCGAGAGCGACGCCTGCGCGATCGACTCCGAAACGTCCGACCAGCGCGGCGTCGCCCAGGGGAAATCACCCTTGACCGAGATCCGCATCCGTTCGGTCCGCCCGGTGGTCGGGTCGAGCAGGTGAAGGTAGCCGTCCTGCTCGATCACCAGGGTGCCGCCCCCCGCGCCGAGCGCCTTGACGTCGGCGTCGCGAAAACGGGTCACCTGGCGAACCGCCCCACCCGCCACGTCGTAGGCCCAGACGTTGGTCGCGAAATCCCGGTCCGACAGGAAGAAGATCGTGTTGCCCAGCCAGACCGGCTGGGTATCGGTGGTGCGCTCGTTGGGCAGGCGGCTCTCGTCGAGCGACGCCAGCGTGAGGATGGTGACCGGCGTGTTCTGCCCGCCGCGGTAGTTCCGCCATTCCACGTCCCAGCGGGAGGCCCGGTCGTAGACCAACTGCCGGCCGTCGGGCGAGAGGCTGCCGCGGGCGGCCATCGGCGCCGGCAGACGACGCGGGGCGCCACCCTCGACGGGCAGGGCCCACAACCGCAAATGGGTCGTCGGCGCCGTCTCCCGCTCCGACGCGAAGAGGATCTCCCGCCCGTCCGGCGTCCAACCGGCCGCCCGGTCGGCCCAGGGGTGCCAGGTCAGCCGGCGCGGCTCGCCGCCGGCCGCGGCCACCAGGTAGAGGTCCTCGTTGCCGCTCCGATTCGAGGTGAAGGCGACCCAGCGCCCGTCCGGCGAGAGCTTGGGAGCGGACTCCACCGCCGGCGTGGCGGTGAGTCGGCGCGCGTCGCCACCCGACCGCGCCACGATCCAGATGTCGCCGCCGTACTCGAAGGCCACGTCCGTGGCGCTCACCGACGGGTTCCGCAGTAGCCGGGTCTCTTGCGCCCGGACCGGACCGGTCCCCCCCGCGATGGCCGCCAGGGTCATCGCCAAGCCGAATCGTCGCGCGCTCCCGTTCACGTGCCGCCTCCTCGCTCGATGCGTGCCGGGCCGCGGGCTCGCCGCGGCGGCCGGCGGTCGCGAAACCGCTCCCCACCTGCGACCTAATCAACACCTGAGCGGCGGCTCCATCAATCCGACCTCAGGCCGCGGCGCGCTCGACGAACAGGGTCTGGGTCGGGTACGCGAACTCGATGCCGCGCTCCTGGAACGCCCCGAAGACGGCCAGGTTGATCGCCTGGCGGATGTCCATGTAGGTGGTATAGTCGGGGCTGTTCACGTAGAAGACGACCTCGAAGTTGAGGGAGAAATCGCCGTACTCGAAGAAGTGCGCCCGATCGAACCGGGCTCCCTCCTGCTGCTCGACGATCCTCCGGATCACCCGGGGAATCTCCTCCAGCTGCCCGCTCGTGGTCTGGTAGGTCACCCCGAGCGTGAAGACCACGCGGCGCTCCTCCATCCGGCCGAAGTTGTGGAGCCGACTGCCCAAGAGGTCGGCGTTCGCGAACACCAGCTGCTCGCCGCCGAGGCTCCGGATCCGGGTGGTCTTGAGACCAATCGCCTCGACCGTCCCCGCCTGCGAGCCGACGGTCACGAAATCCCCCAGCACGAACGGCTTGTCGAAGACGATCGCGAGTGAGGCGAACAGGTCTCCGAGGATGTTCTGAACCGCGAGCGCGACGGCCACGCCGCCGACGCCGAGGCCCGCGATCAGCGCCGTGACGTCGATCCCGAGATTGTCCAGCGAAAGCAGCAGCACCACCGACCAGATCAGCACCTGCCCGAGAAAGCGCACCGCCGACATCGAGGTGGCCGCGGCGCGGTCCTCCTGCATCAGGGCTTCCTTCTGGTGCGCCAGCCCGAAGCGGAGCGCCGCGGTCGCCCAGATCCCGGCCTGGAGCAGGATCGCGAGCACGGTCGCCACGTTGATCAGGTCCCGGGTCCGGTCCGGGAGACTCAGCACGTTCGAGCCGGCCTGGACGGCCACGATCAGCAGGAAGAGCCGCTTGGTCCGGGAGATCGCGTGCACGGCGATGTCGTCCCAGGCGGTCTCGGTGTGCTGGGCGAATTTTCGGAGCCGGTGGGTCACCAGCGAGAGCGCCACCCTGAGCACGATCACCGCGCCGACCGCCACCCCCAGGGCGACGAGCCACGTCTGCACGGAGTTGTCGAAGTAGACCTGTTCGAGCACCGGCATCACACCTCTCGGCCAAGGGAACGTTGCAAGAAGAACGGCCCCGGAGCCCGGATCCACCCCTGGTCCGATCTATTTGGGACTCCTTCGGTGCCCGCGGTGCAACGCCAGCGCCACCGAACGCTGTCCAACTCAGGTCATCGCGCTCACCCTGACCCGAGGACGTCGCGTGGATCCGCTCACTATCGCCCGCCGCGCCATTCGCGCACTCCGTCAGTCGCCGACGGTGACCCTCGCCGCCCTCGCCTGCATCGCCCTCGGCATCGGGACGAGCAGCGCGATCTTCAGCGCCGTCAACGCCGTGCTGCTTCGGCCGCTGCCCTTCCGGGACCCTGGCAGCCTCGTGAGCGTCTACCGGACCACACCCCACTTCGACGACGGCCCGTTCTCGCCCGCCAACTTCACCGACCTCCGAGCGGGGGCGACCCAGCTGGAGGGCCTGGTCGCCGTCGCGACCAACGTCGGGCTCCTCGAGCGACCCGAGGGCGGGATCCGAGTCTCGGCGTTTCGCGCCTCGGATCAGCTCTTCACCCTCCTGGGGGTCCGTCCCCTGCTCGGCCGAGTGCTCGAGCCCGGCGACGACTCGCCTGATCAGCCGCTCGCCGCGCTCCTCAGCCACGACGCGTGGCAACACCACTTCGGCGGCGACCGTGCCGTCGTCGGGACCACGATCCACCTCGACGGGGACTCGTACACGGTGGCCGGGGTGCTCCCGGCCCGGACCACGATTCCCTTCGGCGGACGGATCCTGCGACCCGACCTCTGGGTTCCGCTCCGCTTCACACCGGACGAGGCCACCCGCCGTCGAAATAACTACCTGCTCCTGATGGGTCGGACTCGGGAGGGGAGCTCGCTCACCGCGGCCAACGACCAGCTCCTCGCCGTGATGAACGGTCTGGTCGAGACCCATCCGGAGCTGCGGGGCGAATCGCTTCGGATGGCGCCGCTGGTGTCGGAGTCCACCAAGCGGCTCCGGACACCGCTGCTGATGCTGCTGGGCGCGGTGGGCCTGCTCCTCCTGATCGCTTCTGCCAACGTCGCGAGCCTCCTCCTCGCGCGGGCCTCGGAACGGCGCCGCGAGATCGCCATTCAGACGGCGCTCGGCGCGAGCCGGGCCGAGATCCGGCGCCATCTCCTGGCCGAGAGTGCCCTCCTCGCCAGTCTCGGGGCGATCGTCGGACTCGGGCTCGCCTGGCTCGGAGTGGGCCTGGTGAGTGATCTGGCCGGAGCCCGGATGCCACAGCTCGCGGACCTCTCGATCGACCTTCGTGTGCTCGGGTTCGCACTCGCGCTCGCACTCGGGGTGACGGCGGGGGCGGGCTTCGCCCCCGCGGCCCGCGCCTCCCGAGCCGAGCCGCACGAGGCTCTCTCGGCGACGGCCACGAGAGCCGGCGGGGCGCGCGGCCAGCACCGCTTCCTCCGGGCGCTGGTGGTGACCGAGGTCGGGTTGTCCCTGGTGCTGCTGATCGGCGCGGGCTTGATCCTCCGCGGCTTCGCCGATCTGATCGGGCGCGACCCCGGCTTCGACCCCGCCCGACTGCTCACCCTCAAGGTCAGCGTCTCGCCCGAGCGCTATCCCGAGCGCGACGCGGCCACCCGCTTTCTCGATCCCGCGCTCGACGCGATCGCGGCGAGCCCCGGCGTGCTCGATGCGGCGGCCCTCAACCTGATTCCCTACGACAACTGGGGTAGCAACTTCAACATCCGCTACGAGGGCCGGGAGGCCGCCGATCCCACGACCCTGCCTCTGGTCGAGTCGCGGGCGACCACGCCGTCGCTCGCCCCGACGCTCGGGCTCTCCCTCCTCCGGGGACGCTTCCTCGAGCCGACGGACGCCGACCCGGCCCGCGACCCGGTCGCGGTCGTCAACCAAGCGCTCGTCGACCGGGACTTCGAGGGAGCCGATCCGATCGGGCGCCGCTTCGCGGTCGGTCAGCGCTTCGCCACGATCGTTGGCGTCGTCAACAACATCAAGAACTTCGGTCCGGAGACCGATCCCCGCCCGGAGGTCTACTGGGCGTTTGGCGCGACTCCGGGATGGACGACCTTCCCGATCCTCGTTCGGACGACCGGAGACCCGTCCACCGTCGCAAGCGCGGTGACGGCCGCGATCCGCCGCGTCGACCCGACCACCGCCGTGAGCGAAGTGACCCCCATGACGGAGCTGATGGCCCAGGCCGTCGGCACCCCGCGTTTCTACCTGGTGCTCTTCGCTGCGTTCGCCGGGGTCGCACTCGTGCTCTCGGTCGCCGGCCTCTACGGCGTCACCAGCTATGCCGTCTCGCGCCGCACCCGGGAGCTGGGGATCCGCGCCGCCCTCGGCGCCACCCGGGGCCGGGCGCTCCGGCTGGTGCTCGCGGAGGCGATGGGCTTGGTCCTCCTCGGCGTTGCCCTCGGGGCCGCGGGAGCCTACGCGATGAGCAGCCTGCTGGAGCGCCTTCTCTACGGAGTGAGCCGGCTCGACCCCATCGCTTGGGGCGCCGTGATCGGGCTGGTGGCCCTCTCGACCGTGGCCGCGGCGCTCCTCCCGGCGCGCCGGGCGGCGAAGGTCGAGCCGCTGATCGCAATGCGGAGCGAATAACCGCCGGGGGCGTCACGGTCTTGACGCGGCTCCATATGCGAACAATATTCGCATATGGAGTCGACCTGGCGTCGGGCCGCGCAACAGCACCGCAGCCGCCGCACCGAGCGGGCGCTGGCCCGGGCGGCCAACCGGTTGCTCGCCGCCCGCCCCTTCGAGGAGATCCGGGTGGCCGATCTCGCCCGCGCCGCCGGGGTCTCGGTGGGCGGCTTCTATCGCCGCTTTCGGGACAAGCGCGCCGTGCTCCACCTTGCCGATCTCGGCTTCATCGACGATTGCCGTCAGGCGCTCGACGAGGCCTTCGACGATCCCAGCCTCGCGAAGCAGCCCCTCGCGGGCGTGGTGCGCGCCTACGTCCGGGTGATGGTGGGCAAGTTCCGCGAGCATCGGGTCGCGATCCTCCAGGTCCTCCGCAACGCCGACCCGGCGGACGCTCGGGCCTACCGCGAGCGGGCCACGGCGTTCAACGACCACGTGCACGGCCGCTTCCGAGCGGCCATCGCGGCCCGCGCCGCGGAAATCACCCATTCCGATCCGGAGGTGGCCGTCAACCTGGCGATCTTCTTCGCCTCCGCGGCGGCGCGGGACGCGATCTGGCGCGGGAGCCTGGCCGCCTATCCCGTCGCGATCGACGACGAGCGGCTGATCGACGAGATCACCCGCGCCTTTCTCGCCTACCTCGCGGCATGAGACTCGCGCTGCTGCTCGCGACGCTCGGCGCGGCACGGATGGCGGCCGCCCAAGAGCCGCCTCCGCTCGACTCGGCGGTCGTCGCATTGATGCGGGCGAGCTCGGTGCCCGGCGTCGCCATCGCGATCGTTCGCGCGGACAGCATCGAGCTCCACGGCTACGGCGTGGCCCGGGTCGGCGACAGCGCCCCGGTGGACCCGAGCCGGACGCTCTTTCGGCTGGCCTCGGTGGCCAAGCTCTTCGTCGCCGCGAGCGCGGCGCAGCAGCTCGATCGGGGCGCGCTCGCGCTCGACGCGCCGGTCAACGGCTTGCTCGACGGGTGGCGCACCGCCGACGACATCACCGTCCTGCACCTTCTCACCCACACCGCCGGGTTGGACGAGCGGCTGATCGGCTACGCGGCGCGCTCGGTCGAGGAGCTGGAGCCCCTCGGAGAACACCTCCGCCGCCGGCTCCCCCGCCAGGGATGGCGCGCCGGCGAGCTGACCGGCTACTCCAACTACGGCATGGCCCTCGCCGGATACCTGGTCGAGCGGGTCACCGGCCTCGAGTTCGCCGACTACGCGCGGCGGGCGCTCTTTCTCCCCCTCGGGATGGCCCGGACCTTCTACCGCGCCGTCCCCGATTCGCTGGCGACCGACCGCGCCACGGCGCATCGCTGCGGCGGCGACGGCTGCGACCCGCTGCGCGAGCTGTACTCGCATCCCTATCCCGTGGGGCTGGCCTACTCGACCGCGGCCGACATGGGGCGCTTCGTTCGCGCGTTGCTCGGGCAGGGGCCGGCCGACACCGTGCTCACCCCTCGCGCGCGAGCTGAGCTCTTCCGCGAGCGCTTCCGGAACGAGCCCACGGTGCCCGGCATCTCGCTCGGTTTCTTCAATCAGCGCCATCGCGGGCTTCCGATCCTGGCCCATTCCGGCACCGTGCCGGGCACGAGCGGCCTGTTGGTGGTGGCGCCGAGCCGAACGGTCGGCTTCTACTTCGTCGCGAACGGTGGTCGGAGCGGCTTCGGCGCCGCGCTTCGCGACACGCTGCTCGGCCGGCTGCTCCCGGACCTCGGGGCGCCGGCGCCGACACCCGAGGAGACCAAGACG
>JBFXAS010000066.1:0-22433 GCA_050184075.1 Gemmatimonadales bacterium | reverse complement strand
CGAAGGCCGGCGCCGCCATCGAGGCGCTCGCCACCATCGTCTGCGGCACCTGCACCCCCGCTCGGCGGCTGCCGTCCACGGCGTGTGACGTGCAGGGCAAGCTCGGCGGCGGGCCGGCCGCGGCGTTCGACGTGGTCGCCGCGTGCCCGGGTTGGCTCTACAGCCTGACGGTTGCCGAGGGATTGATCGCTTCGGGCGCGGCCAGGAACGTCCTGGTGCTGGGTGGCGACCGGGTCTGGTCGATCGTCGACGAGCGGGATCGGGCCACAGCGGTGCTCTTCGGTGACGGGGCCGGCGCGGCCGTCCTCCGGCGCGCCAGCGGCGATCGCGGCATCCTCTCGACGGTCCTCGGCGCGGACGGGTCCCTGTCGCACCTCCTCTACATCCCCGCGGGCGGCTCCAGCGAGCCTCCCAGCGAGGAGGGAGCCCGCGAGGGCCGCTACTACGTGAAGATGGCGGGGCGCGAGGTCTTCAAGGTGGCGGTCCGCCAGATGGCCCAGGCCGCCCATCGCGCCCTCGCCGACGCGGGCGTCGACCCGAACGACCTGGACCTGCTCGTGCCCCATCAGGCGAACCGCCGCATCATCGCCGCCACGGCGGCGGAGGCGGGAGTCCCGATGGAGAAGGTGATGATCAACGTCGACCGATACGGCAACACCTCGGCCGGCTCGATCCCGCTCGCGTTGGTGGAGGCCGAGCAGCAGGGCCGCCTCGTCAAGGGCGACCTGATCCTGCTGGTCAGCTTTGGCGCCGGCTTTGCCTGGGGCGCGGTGGCGGTCCGATGGTGAGCGTACTGGTGTTTCCCGGGCAAGGGGCGCAGAAGATCGGGATGGCCCGGGATCTGGCCGAGCGGTTTCCGATGGCGCGGTCGACCCTGCAGAACATCGAGGCCGCCCTCGAGATCCCGCTCACCAGGATCATGTGGGAAGGTCCCGAGGAGACGCTGCTCGAAACCAGCAACACCCAGCCGGCCATTCTCGCCCACTCGGCGGCGGTGCTCTCGGTGGTGGGCAAGCGGATCGGGCAGGTGGTCGGCGCCGCCGGGCATAGCCTGGGCGAGTACAGCGCGCTGATGGCGGCCGGGGTGCTCTCACCGACCGACGCCGCGAAGCTGGTTCGTCGCCGGGGCGAGCTGATGCACCAGGCCGGCACCCAGCGGCCGGGCGCCATGTCGGCGGTGCTCGGCCTCGCGGCGGAGCAGGTGGTCGACGGCTGCCGGGCCGCCTCCGCCGAAGGCCAGGGCGTGGTGGTCGCGGCCAACGTCAACGCGCCGGATCAGACCGTGATCTCCGGCGACCCGGCCGCCGTCACCGCCGCCGGCGAGCGCTTGAAGGCGGCCGGGGCGAAGCGGGTGCTCCCCCTCAAGGTGAGCGGCGCCTTCCATTCGCCCCTGATGGAGCCCGCCGAGACCGGGCTCCGGAAGGCGCTCGACGGCGTGAGCTTCGCGGATCCGACGTTTCCGGTCGTCGCCAACGCGACCGCCCAACCGGTCCGGACCGGACGCGACGCGAAGAACCGGCTGGTCGATCAGCTCACGGCCCCGGTGCGCTGGGTCGAGTGCGTCCAGGCGCTGGCCAGGCTCGCGCCCGAGATCCGCTTCGTCGAGATCGGTCCGGGCACCGTCCTGTCCGGGCTGATCAAGCGGATCGTGCCCGGCGCCCAGGTGCAGTCACTGGGCACGGCGGCCGAGCTCGAGGCTTTCCTCGGATGAGCGCGACGATCGATCTGAGCGGGCAGGTGGCGTTCGTGACCGGAAGCACCCGGGGCATCGGTCGCGCCATCGCGGAGACCCTGCATCGCGCCGGAGCGTCAGTGGCGGTTGTGGGTCGGAATCGCGACTCGGCCGTCCAGGCGGCGGGCGGCTACGACGGGCGCGCGGTGGGCGTCGGGTGCGACGTGGCCGACGCGGGCCAGGTCGAGGCGGCCGTCGCGGAGGTCGAGCAGACGCTGGGGCCGATCTCGATCCTGGTGAACAACGCCGGTCTCACCAGGGACAACCTGCTGCTCCGGCTCTCCGACGACGACTGGACCGCGGTGCTCGACGCCAACCTGAAGGGGGCGTTCCACACCACGCGGGCCGTCATCAAGGGGATGATGAAGCGCCGCGCCGGTCGGATCGTCAACATCACCAGCGTGGTCGGCCTCACCGGCAATAAGGGCCAGGCGAACTACGCCGCCAGCAAGGCGGGCCTGATCGGCTTCACCAAGTCGATCGCCAAGGAGTACGCCAGCCGCGGGATCCTGGCGAATTGTCTCGCGCCGGGATTCATCGAGACCGACATGACGGCCGCCTTGCCGCCGGAAGCTCGCGAGGTCTTATTATCCCAGATCGCGCTCGGCCGTCTCGGACAACCGGACGACGTGGCCGGTGCCGTGCTGTTTCTCGCCTCCGACCTCGCCCGCTACATCACCGGCCAGGTGCTGGTGGTGGACGGGGGCATGGTCATCTAACACCCACGAGGGATGACATGAGCGACATGGTTGAGAAGGTCAAGGACATCATCGCCGAGGAGCTCGGTGTCGAGCGGGAGAAGCTCACCGCCGAGGCGAGCTTCATGGAGGATCTCGGGGCCGACTCGCTCGACACCGTGGAGCTGGTGATGGCCTTCGAGAAGGAGTTCGACATCGACATCCCCGACGAGGAGGCCGAGAAGCTCCGGACCGTCGGCGATGCGCTGAAGTACCTCGAGGAGAAGCTCGGGTCCAAGTAGCCGATGAATCGACGCGTCGTCATCACCGGCCTGGGCATGGTCACGCCCGTCGGGCTCACGGTCGAGGAGACCTGGGCCAACCTGCTCGCGGGCAAGTCCGGCGCCGCCCCGATCACCAAATTCGATGCCTCCCGCCTCCAGGTGCGCTTCGCGTGCGAGGTCAAGGGCTTCGACCCGGCGCAGTACATGGATCGGAAAGAGGCCCGACGCTACGACCTGTTCCTGCAGCTCGCCCTCGCTACCGCCCATCAGGCGATCACCGAGGCGGGCCTCGAGGGCAAGTTCCCCAATCCCGATCGCACCGGCGTCATCATCGGGAGCGGGATCGGCGGGATGAAGACGTTCGAGGAGCAGTGCTCGATCTACCTGGAGAAGGGGCCGGATCGGGTCTCGCCCTTCTTCGTGCCGATGTTCATTCCCGACATCGCGGCGGGCATCGTCTCGATCCGTTACGGGCTCAAGGGCCCCAACTTCTGCACCGTGTCGGCTTGTGCCTCCTCGGCACACGCGATCGGCGAGGCGTTCGAGCTGATCCGCGCCGGCAAGGCCGAGTGCATCGTGGCCGGTGGCTCGGAGGCGGCGATCACCGGGCTCGCGATCGCCGGATTCCAGAACATGAAAGCGCTCTCGACCCGCAATGACGAGCCCGAGCTGGCCAGTCGGCCCTTCGACAAGGGGCGCGACGGCTTCGTGCTTGGCGATGGCAGCGCCATGGTGGTGCTCGAGAGCCTCGAGCACGCCCGGGCGCGGGGCGCGGCGATCCGGGGCGAGGTGCTGGGCTACGGCATGAGCGGCGACGCCCACCACATGACCGCGCCGGCGCCGGACGGCGAGGGCGCCCAGCGGGCGATGCGGGACTGCCTCGCGGACGGCAACATCGATCCCGCCCGGGTCGGCTACGTCAATGCGCACGGAACCTCGACCCCACTCGGCGACGTGGCGGAGACCACCGCCGTGAAAGCGGTCTTCGGGGCTCACGCGCGGGAGCTGGTGTTCGGCTCGACCAAGTCGATGACGGGGCACCTGCTCGGCGCGGCCGGCGCCCTCGAGTTCGCCGTGGCGATGCTCGCCGCCACGACCGGCAAGGTTCCGCCGACCATCAATCAGACCGATCCCGACCCCGACTGCGACCTCGACTGCGCCCCGAACACCATGGTCGAGCGGTCGGTCGACGTGGCGCTGTCGAACTCGTTCGGCTTCGGCGGGCACAACGTGACCCTGGCGGTCGGGGGCTTCGCGCCGGGCGGCTGACCAGCTCCCGGCCGCTCTGGCCGGACCGAAGAGCCGACCAACGCTGAGCCGTTCGGTCGGCTTTTTTCGTGCTCCCAATCGTGAGCGCCTCGCCGGTTGCGGCGGGGCTACAGTGCCAGGACCCAGAGGCCATCATGGAGATACCGGCGGGGGCCGGTTCATTCGCTCGACGATGCGGCAGCTCGGCGGAATCATCATCCTGGTCGGCGCCCTGGCGCTGGGCCTCAACCTCGGGCCCAGCGGGCGTCCCCCGGTCGGCCTCGCGGCGACGATCGACTCGCTGGAGGCCGCCGGCTGGGGCGCGAGCGACGAGCTGCCGACGACACCCTGAGAAGCCAGCGGGTGGCCCGTCGAGGGCGGGTCGGGCTAGATTAGGTCCATTCGCTGCCAAGTCATGGCCTGGTCTGGAGATAGCATGCCGAGCCCGCCCGATCCGTCGCGCTTCCGTGACCCCTCGCTCCGCGCCGTCGCCGAGAAGGTGCTGGCGGGGACGAGGCTGGATCCCGCGGACGGGGTGGCGCTCTACCACACGCCCGACGTGCTGGGCCTGGGCGAGCTCGCCGCGTGGGCCAACGCGAGGAAGAACGGCGATCGGGTCTTCTTCTCGGCTAATCAGCACCTCAATCCGACCAATGTCTGCGTGCTGCGGAAGACCTGCGTCTTCTGCTCCTTCGCGCGACTGCCCAAGGAAGACGGGGCCTACACCCGGAGCCTCGAGGAGGTCTTCCACGAGGCCGAGGCGGCTCGAGGCGCGCCGACCCGCGAGTTCCACATCGTCGGCGGGCTCCATCCCAAGCTTCGGCTGAGCTACTA
This sequence comes from Gemmatimonadales bacterium, assembly GCA_050184075.1. Lineage (GTDB taxonomy): Bacteria > Gemmatimonadota > Gemmatimonadetes > Gemmatimonadales > GWC2-71-9 > SHZU01. The sequence goes on along the minus strand of JBFXAS010000066.1, from coordinate 17,658 downwards.
CGCGGACATGTTCCGGGGTCTCAAGGAGCGCCACCCCGAAGTGCACATCAAGGCGCTCACCGCGGTGGAGATCGCGCACCTGGCCCGGATCGAGAAGTGCTCGGTCGAGGAGGTGCTGATCCAGCTGCGCGAGGCCGGGCTCGACACCCTGCCCGGCGGGGGGGCCGAGGTCTTCAGTACGGCGGTGCGGGCCACGATCGCCGAGCGCAAGCTCACCGGCGAGGAATGGCTGGGCGTTCACCGCGCGGCTCATGGGCTCGGGATCAAGAGCAACTGCACCATGCTCTACGGCCACGTCGAGACGGCCGAGGACCGGATCGAGCATCTCACGAGGCTGCGAGAGCTCCAGGACGAAACCGGCGGCTTCCTGACCTTCATCCCGCTGGCGTACCATCCCGACCACAACGAGCTCGGCGAGGACCTCGATCGCGTCGGTTCGGCCACCACGGGCTACGAGGACATCCGCAACGTCGCCGTTACCCGGCTCTACTTCGACAATCTCGAGCACATCAAGACCCACTGGCCGATGGTGACGCCCTTCATGTCGCAGATCCTGCTCGATTTCGGCTGCGACGACGTCGAGGGCACCGTGGTCTACGAGCGGGTCTATCACGAGGCAGGTGCCCAGACCGAGATGCACCTGCCGTACAGCGGGCTGGTGAAGCTGATTCGGGGCGCCGGCAAGCGGCCCGTCGAGCGGGACAGCTTCTATCGGGTGGTGCGCGAGCGGTTCGACGATCTCGAGGATCCGGTCACCGTCGGCGCAGCGGCCCCGTCGGTACACGCGGCATGAGCGGCGCGCGGCGGATGCGGCTCGGGCGGATCCCCTGGATCAACTGCTTTCCGGTCTATGGGGCACTCGACCGCGACCAGGTCCCGTTGGACGCCGAGCTGGTGACGGGTACGGCCGCCGACCTGAACGACCTGCTGGCCGCGGGAGAGCTCGACGTGAGCGTCGTCTCCGCCGTCGAGTACGCCCGGAACGCGTCCGCCTATCACCTCCTGCCCGACCTCGCGATCAGCTGCGACGGTCCGGTGCGAAGCGTGGCGCTCTTCGCCCATCGGCCGGTCCACGAGCTCGACGGGGCCACGGTGCTCCGGACGGCCTCCTCGCGGACCTCGATCTTGCTGCTCGAGCTGCTCTGCCGGCATCGCTGGCGGGTGCGGCCCAGGTTCGCCACCGTGCGGGCCGAGTCGGCGGACCTGGAGCAGCTGGCCGGCTTTCCGCACGAGGCGGTGCTGGTGATCGGTGACGCGGCGCTGCTGCTGGCCGCCCAGGGTCGTTATCGCTACATGATGGACCTGGGGGTTGCCTGGAAGGAATGGACCGGGTTGCCCTTCGTCTTCGCCGTCTGGGCCGCGCGGCGCGACGCCGACTACGCCGGGGCCCAGGCGATTCACAAGGCCCTGCTGGCGTCGCGCGCCTGGGGCCTCGAGCATCTCGACTTCCTGGCTGGAGAGGCCGCGTCGGCCACGGGGCTGCCGATCGAGTTGACCGGTCCGTACCTCGCCGATCTCGACTACGCCCTCTCCTATCGCCATCTGGCGGGGCTCACCGATTTCTTCCGCCGCCTCGCCCAGGACGGGCTGGTGCCGGACGGATCGCTGTCCTTCCTGACCGCGGCCTGAGGGCCGGTGGACGGTGTCATGATCGATTGCACGAGCGGCGAATTTCGCGACTACCTCGACCTCTACGAGCGGGCCCCGCTCCTCGAGCTCGCCCGGCTCGCCGACCAGGAGCGGTATCGCCACCATCCTGACGAGGTGGTCACCTACATCATCGACCGGAACATCAACTACACCAACGTCTGCGTCGCCGACTGCAAGTTCTGCGCGTTCTACCGCCGGCCGAAGCACGGCGAGGGATACGTGCTGCCCTTCGAGGCGATCGGCGCCAAGATCGACGAGTGCAAGGCGCTGGGCGGCGTGCAGATCCTGCTCCAGGGCGGCCACAACCCGTACATCCCGTTCGAGTGGTATCTCGGCCTGATGCGGTATATCAAGGCCAATCATCCGATCCACATCCACGGCTTCTCCCCGTCGGAGGTGGTGTTCTTCGCCGAGCGCTTCGGATTGTCGGTGCCGCAGGTGATCACCGAGCTCAAGGCCGCCGGACTCGACAGCATTCCCGGTGGCGGAGGCGAGATCCTGGTCGATCGGGTTCGCGAGCAGGTCGCGAAGAAGAAGGCCCAGACCGACGAATGGCTCGGCGTGCAGGAGGAGGCCCACCGGCAGGGCATGAAGACCTCGGTGACCATGATGTACGGACTCGGCGAGAGCAACGCCGACCGGATCGAGCATCTCTTCCGAGTGCGCGAGGTGCAGCGCCGCAGCGGCGGGTTCACCGCCTTCATCTGCTGGCCCCTCCAGCCCGACGGCACCGAGATGGCGACGCAGCCCAAGACCGACGCGGTCACCTATCTGCGCACGCTGGCCATCAGCCGGATCGTGCTCTCCGAGATTCCCAACCTGCAGTCCTCGTGGGTCACGATGGGGCTCAAGGTCGGGCAGGTGGCCCTCCGCTTCGGCGCCAACGACTTCGGCAGCCTGATGATGGAGGAGAACGTGGTCTCCGCGGCGGGCACCACCTATCGGGCGACCCTCCGGGAGATGGAGCGGGCCATCGCCGATGCCGGCTACCGGGCCGTGCGCCGGCGGCAGGATTACTCCCTGATCGAGGGTCGACCGGGCGTAGCCGCCTGAGCTCCCCATGCTTCGGATCGGCATCGGCTACGATTCCCACCGCTTCGAGGCCGGCCGCCCCCTGATCCTCGGCGGGCAGCGGATTCCATTCGACAAGGGTCTCCGCGGCCACTCCGACGCGGACGCCGTGCTCCACGCCGTGACCGACGCCATCCTGGGTGCGGCGGCGGCGGGGGACATCGGCACCCTCTTCCCCGACAGCGATCCGGCCTGGAAGGACGCCGATTCGGTCCGGCTGCTCGAGCAGGCGGCGGCGCTGCTCAAGCGGCGGGGCGCCGCTCCCCGCCAGGTCGACGTGACCGTGATCGCCGAGCGGCCGCGGCTCGAACCCTACAAGCAGGCGATGCGGGAGACCATCGCGCGCGCGCTCGACCTTCCGGAGCGCGACGTGAGCGTCAAAGCGAAGACCAACGAGGGCATGGGCTTCATCGGACGAGGCGAGGGCGTGGCGGTGATCGCGGTCGCGACGGTGGAGGGCCCCTGATCGACACCGTCGTGGCCGCTCTGGCGAGCTGGCCGCCCGGGCTGGTCTACGCTTTGATCCTGGCCTCCTGCTTCGTCGAGAACGCCTTTCCACCGTCGCCATCGGACGTCTTCGTGGTGATGGCCTCCTTTCTCTCCCATCGAGGGAGCTACGATCCGCTGATGGTGATGCTGACGGCACTGGTCGGAGGAGTGTCCGGTGCGGTGACCGTCTACGCCATCGCGCGCCGCAGCGCGGCTTCCTTCGGCCGCACCCGGCTCGGACGGGCCGTGCTGCCACCCGAGGCGACCGCCTTCCTGCTGAAGGAGTACGGTCGCTACGGTGCCCTCGGCCTCTTTCTGACCCGCCTGCTGCCGGGGTTCCGCTCGGTGGTGGCGCCCTTCGCCGGGCTCTCCGGTCTCGGGCCGTTCGCCGCGCTCGCGCCGATCGTGCTCGCTTGTCTCACCTGGTACGCGGCGCTGACCCTGATCGGGTCTCGACTCGGCGCCGAGTGGGACGGGATTCGCGGGGTGCTCGAGAGCCTCAACGACGCACTGCTGGTCGTCGCGCTGACGGTCGCCGTGCTGCTGGCCTGGTGGATCGTGCGGCGCAGGCGGAACAAGCCGCGATGACGGCCACCACCGACCTGTCGGAGCGGCGCTTCCTCCTCGAGGGCTTTCGCGACTATCTCGCGCTCGAAGCCGGCCACAGCCCGAACACGGTGCAGAGCTATCTCCACGACCTGCGGCGGCTGGCGCGGTTCGCCGCGGATCGCGGGATCACCGAGCCCGCCCGCGTGAGCCGCAAGGATCTCCGCGACTTCGTCTTCGTGCTGAAGGACCTGGGCCAGAGCCCCGCCACGATCCGGCGCCAGGTGTCCGCCCTCCACACCTACTTCGCGTTCCTCGTGGGCGAAGGCATCCTCAGCGAGGATCCGAGCGACCGGCTCGAGACCCCTCGCAAAGGGAGGCAGCTGCCCGACGTCCTCAGCGCGTCGGAGATGGAGGCGCTCCTCGGCGCACCCGATCCCGACCACCCGCTGGTCTGGCGGGATCGGGCCCTGCTCGAGCTCGGCTACGGAGCCGGGCTTCGGGTTTCCGAGCTGACCGGTCTCGGCGTCGACGATCTGATCTTCGCGGAGGGGCTCGTCAGGGTCGTGGGCAAGGGCAACAAGCAGCGGCTGGTGCCGGTCGGGCGGAAGCTGATCTCCGTGGTCTCGCTCTACCGCCAGTCGATCCGTCCCGGCCTCGACCGGGGCCAGACCCGGGGCCGCGTCCTCCTCAACGCGCGGGGGCGCCCGCTCAGCCGGGCCGGCGCCTGGGGAATCGTCAAGAGCGCGGCCGAGCGCGCCGGGCTGACCAAGCGGGTCACTCCCCATACGCTCCGGCACAGCTTCGCGACCCACCTGCTCGAGGGGGGAGCAGACCTCCGGGCCGTACAGGAGATGCTGGGCCACGCGGACCTCTCGACCACCCAGATCTACACCCACGTGGATCGGGACCACCTGAGGTCCGTTCACCGCCGCTTTCACCCGCGAGGTTGAAGGCGGGGTCCGGTCGGCCGATGCCGTAGGAGCCGCCGGGGGCGAGCCGTTTCGCTGTGCCGGCGGTTGCGTCTGGAGGGGGAATTCGTTACGTTGCAACGTGTAACATAAGGCCAGGAACGGCCATCGGAGGCGGGTATGCGTTGGTATTGGACCAAAATCGGGCTGGGCGCGTTCGCCATTTTCGCCGTCGGCCTCGGCTTGATCTCGGCGGTCCGAGGCACCAAGCACGCGATCGAGGAGGTGGCCCACGCGGAGACGGTGTCGATTCCGCTGCCCTTCGTGCCGTTCGTGCTCGACGGGAGCCAGGTCGGCAAGTTCCGGCGGGTCACGCTGCATCGGTCGGAGGGCGGCGAGCTCAAAGGAGTCGACATCTCGGTTCGGCTGGAAGACGCTTCGGCTCTCGCAGCGATCGCCCCTGGTTGCAGCCTCACCGTCGACGATGCCCACCGGATCGGCTCCACCACCGCCAGCTTCCACTGCGCCACGTCGGCCGACGGGGTTCGTCCCTTCGGCGAAATCTCGGTCCAGGTCAGGGACGCCGACGGCGACTGGGTCACTCGGACGACCTATCCGTTCGTGATTCCGGCGGAGTCCGCGCCCCGTTTTGGCGAGGCGGAGCTCGCCTCGAACGCGGCCGAGGTCGAGGCCGAGCGGATCCGGGAGCTGGCGGACAGCATCGCGGCCGTGAGCGGCCGGATGGCCCAGGCCACCTCGGAGGAGCGGGCCGAGCTGCGGTCGCGGCTCCGCGAGCTGCGGAGCGAGATGCGGGACGTCGAGCGGGCGGTGAGCCAGATGTCCAGCGCCGTTCGCCGGGTTCAGGTGCGGGCCCCTGGGGTGCGGATCGACGTGCCGGTCGAGGTCGATGTGCCCGACGTCAAGGTCGAAGTCAGCGTCCCGGAGGCTCCGAAGCCCCCTTCCGGGAGCAATTGAGGGCCGTTTCTGCCGACAAACCACTTGAATTGAGGCCGTCTAAGGCATTGTTATTTTAGTCTTTAGATCGGTCAAGCAGGCCAAATGAGAACGCGGCACGAGTTTTGACAACGCTCGGCCGCGTTCTTAGCTTTTGGCATGACGGTTCTGGGCGTGATTCCGGCCCGCATCGGCTCGGTCCGATTGCAGCGGAAGCCGCTTCAGCTCCTTCGAGGTGAGCCGCTCATCGTTCGCGTTTTGGCGCGCGTGGGCGGCTTGGATTTGTTCGATCAGGTCGTCGTGGCGACCGACGCGCCGGAGGTGCTGGAGGCCGTCGAACGCGCGGGGGGGCGTGCGGTGATGACCTCGGACACCCATCAGTCGGGCACCGAGCGGGTCGCCGAGGTGGCCAACCGGCCGGAGTTCAGCGGGTACGAGCTGCTGGTCAATGTCCAGGGTGACGAGCCGTTCGTCAGGGCGGCGGCGGTTCGGGGTGCCATCGAGCGGGTCCGGGGCGGGGATGACGTCGGCACGGCCGCGGCGCCGCTCGAGCCGGAGCTGGCGGGCGATCCATCGCGAGTGAAGGTGGTGCTCGATCGGGGCGGGAGGGCGCTCTATTTCTCCCGGGCGGCGATCCCGCACCAGCGCGATCCGGCCGCCGGACCTGCGCGGTACTGGCAGCACGTCGGGGTGTACGCCTATCGCCGGTCGGCGCTCGAGGCCTGGGTGAGGCTCCCGGCGACCGAGCTGGAACAGACTGAGCGCCTGGAGCAGCTCCGGCCGCTCGCGCACGGGTGGAAGATCGGTGTCGCCCTGCTGGAGGGGGCCTCACCGCCAGGGATCGACACGGTAGAGGACTTGCGGCTCGCCGACCAGAACTGGGACGCCTACTCGACGGGGGATCGATGACGGCACTCGCGGGGAACACGAAATACATCTTCGTCACGGGCGGCGTGGTGTCGTCGCTCGGCAAGGGCATCGCGGCGGCCTCGCTGGGACGGTTGTTGGTCGAGCGCGGGCTCAGCGTGACCCTGCAGAAGTTCGATCCCTACATCAACGTCGATCCGGGCACCATGTCGCCGTTTCAGCACGGCGAGGTGTACGTCACCGATGACGGGGCGGAGACCGATCTCGATCTCGGTCACTACGAGCGCTTCATCGACCGGTCGCTCTCCCAGCAGAACAACATCACCACCGGCCGGATCTACCAGACCGTGATCACCAAGGAGCGGCGCGGCGAGTACCTCGGCTCCACGGTGCAGGTGATTCCCCACATCACGGACGAGATCAAGGAGGCGATCCGGCGCACGGCGCCCGGCCACGACGTCGTGATCACCGAGGTCGGCGGCACGGTCGGCGACATCGAGTCGCTCCCGTTCTTGGAGGCGATCCGACAGTTCCGTCAGGAGGTCGGCCGCGAGAACGCGCTCTTCATCCATTTGACCCTGGTGCCGTACATCGCGGCGGCCGGCGAGCTCAAGACCAAGCCGACCCAGCACTCGGTCCGCGACCTGATGCAGATCGGAATCCAGCCGGACATCCTGATCTGCCGGAGCGACCATCCGCTCAACCAGGACATCAAGCGGAAGATCGCGCTCTTCTGCAACGTGGACTTCGGCTGCGTGGTCGAGAGCCCCGACGTCACCTCGATTTACGAGATCCCCCTCCGCTTCCAGGCGCAGGGGCTCGATCGCGTGGTGTGCGAGCGACTCCACCTCGAGACGCCCGAGCCCGACCTGACGGCCTGGAAGGAGATGACCGCCAAGCTCCTCCAGCCACCCGCGCGGGTCACGATCGCGGTCGTCGGCAAGTACACCGATCTCCATGACGCGTACAAGTCGGTCGCGGAGGCCCTCCTCCACGGCGGCATCCCGAACGACGTCGGGGTCGAGATCCGCTGGATCTCGAGCGACGATTTCACCGATCAGAAATCCGCGAGTCGGCTGCTGGCCGACGTCCATGGCGTGCTGGTACCGGGCGGCTTCGGGGTCCGTGGCGTCGAGGGCATGGTGGAGGCGGCGCGCTGGGCGCGCGAGCACCGGGTTCCCTTCTTCGGGATCTGTCTCGGCCTCCAGGTCGCGATCATCGAGTTCGCCCGGAACGTCTGCAACCTGAACGCCAACAGCACCGAGTTCGAGCCGCACTGCGAGGACCCGGTCATCGCGCTGCTCGCCTCGCAGCGGAACGTCTCCGACATGGGCGGCACCATGCGGCGCGGCGCCTATCCGGCGCGGCTCCGGCCTGGCAGCCTCGCAGCCGAGGCGTACGGCGCCACCGAGATCAGCGAGCGGCATCGGCATCGTTGGGAGGTGAGCAACGCCTACCGCGACATCCTGGCCGAGCATGGGCTGCGGCTCTCGGGTCAGTCGCCGGACGGCGGCTTGGTCGAGATCATCGAGCTGCCCGACCACCCCTGGTATCTCGGCTGCCAGTTCCATCCCGAGCTCAAGTCGCGCCCGACCCGGGCCCATCCGCTGTTCGCGGCTTTCGTGGGGGCGGCCAAGAGCCACGCCCAGGGGGGGCGGGAGGCGCCCATGAGCGTCAGACAGCAGCTCGTCAGCAGCGAGAAGCGGTGACCCGATGGCGCTTTCGGTCCGAGGGGCGGCCGGTGGTGATCGCCGGTCCTTGCGTCATCGAGGATGACGGCCTGATGCTCCGGGTCGCCGAGAAGCTCGCGTCGTTGGGCGACGCCCTCGGCATTCCGATGTGCTTCAAGGCCAGCTTCGACAAAGCCAATCGGAGTCGCGCCGAGGCCGCGCGGGGTCCTGGGCTCGACGCCGGGCTCGCCTCGCTGGCGCGGGTGCGTCGAGACTCCGGGCTGCCGGTGCTCACCGACGTGCACGAGACGGGACAGGTGGCCGCCGCGGCGGACGCGGTCGACGTGCTGCAGGTGCCGGCGTTCCTCTGCCGGCAGACGGACCTGCTCCTGGCCGTCGGTCGCACCGGCAAACCGATCAACCTGAAGAAGGGGCAGTGGGCCGACGCGGGCGCCATGGCCGGCGCGGTGGAGAAGGTGCGCCGCGCCGGCGCGGACGAGGTCGCGGTGACCGAGCGCGGCACGTTCTTCGGCTACGGCGATCTCGTCGTCGACTTCCGTAACGTGGGCCGGCTCCGCGAGGCCGCTGGCGCGCCGGTGCTCTTCGACGCGACCCACAGCGTGCAGCGACCGGGGCGCGGCGTGTCGGGCGCGAGCGGGGGCGATCGGGACCAGATCCCCGCGCTGATCCGCGCGGCGGCCGCCGTCGGCGTCGACGGCTTCTTCATCGAGACCCACCCGGATCCGGCCCGCGCGGCGAGCGACGCCGATACCCAGTGGCCGCTGGATCGCCTGGAGACGCTGCTCCGGCAAACCCTCGAGGTCTGGCATGCCGCCCGAGCCCGGACGTGATCGAGCCCTCGGTGGCCGGCCGGATTCGGCTCCTCGCCCTCGACGTCGACGGGGTGCTGACCGACAACGCCGTCTACCTCGGGCCGGTGAACGGCCAGCGGGTCGAGCTCAAGAGGTTCGACATTCAGGACGGCTTGGGGATGGGGCTGCTGCGGAGCACGGCGATCCGACTCGCCTGGGTGAGTGGGCGGGTGTCGGAGGCCACCACCCTCAGGGCGACCGAGCTCAAGGTGCCCACCGTGATCCAGGACGCGGGCGCGCGCAAGGTGCCGGCGATGAAGGCGCTGCTGGCGGAGCAGGGCCTCGATTGGAGCGAGGTGGCGTTCGTGGGCGACGATCTGGCCGACCTGCCCGTGATGCGACGGGTCGGCCTCCCGATCGCGGTCGCGAACGCCGTCGACGAGATCAAGGCTGTCGCGCGCTACGTGACGGCGCGCCGGGGTGGCGAAGGGGCCGTGCGCGAAGCGATCGAGGCGCTGCTCCGCGCCCGGGGCGAATGGGACCAGGCGGTGAAGCGCTACGTCGCGACCCGGGAGGGCGAGTGAGCCCGGACGCCGTGGCGGTCGGACGCCGGGTGCTGGCGCTCGAAGCCGGCGCCATCGAGGCCGCCGCCGGGCGACTCGATCGATCCTTCGCGCGCGCCGTGGAGATCCTGGCCGATGCCGGGCGAGTGATCGTCTCCGGCGTGGGCAAGTCCGGCCTCGTGGCCCGGAAGATCGCCGCGACGCTCACGTCGACCGGCACGCCCGCGAGCTTCCTGCATCCGACCGACAGCCTCCACGGCGACCTCGGGCCCGTGGCGCCGAGAGACGCGGCGATCGTCCTGAGCAAGAGCGGCGAGACGGAGGAGCTCTTCGGCTTACTCTCCATTCTGGCGCGTCGCGGCGTGCCGGTGATCGCCCTGACCGGCGCGCCCGATTCGACCGTGGGCCGGGCGGCGGCGGCGGTCCTGCACGGCGGGGTGAGCGAGGAGGCCTGCCCGCACGATCTCGCCCCCACGGCCAGCACCACCGTGGCGCTCGCGCTGGGCGACGCGCTGGCGGTGGCCTTGCTCGAGCACAAGGGCTTCTCGCGTGAGGCCTTCGCCGAGCTCCATCCAGGCGGCGCGCTCGGCCGGAAGCTGCTGCTCCGGGTTCGCGACCTGATGGTGCCGCTGGGCGACCTGCTCGCCCCCGGCGACACGATGCGGAAGGCGGTGGTCCATCTCGCCCACCAGCGCGGGATGGCGATCGTGGCCGCCGGCGATCGGCTCGAAGGCGTGATCACGGCGGGCGATCTCTCCCGGCTGGCCGAGCGCGGAGAGGAGTACCTCGGGCTTGCGGTGGACGGCGTGATGACCCGCGATCCCAAGACCGTCGCCCACGACGAGCTCGCGGCCCACGCCGTCGGCATGATGGAGCGCCACGGCATCATGGTGCTCCCGGTGCTCGACGGCGACCGGCTCGTGGGCGCGGTGCACCTTCACGATCTCCTCCGCGGCGGGGCGGTCTGATGCGTCGCCTGGCCTGGCTCCTCGGTTTCGCGGCGGCCCTCGGCTGCGTGGACGCGGGCGTCCGGCCGGGACTCACGGTGTCCGTCGTCGACAGCGCGGACCAGGTCATCATCGGGATGGCGACCCGGGACTACGTCGACGGTGTTTATCGGACCCAGGTGCTCGCGGACACGGCCTACGTGTATCAGGCTCGGGGGGTGATGGACCTCCGGAACATGAAGGCGCACTTTTTCGACGAGCAGGGCAACCCGACCGCCACGCTCACGGCGAGATTCGGGATCTACACCACGACCAACGGCTCGCTCGACGCGCGGGGCGCGGTCGACGTGGTCTCGACCGACGGCAAGCGGCTCCGAACCGAGCACCTGATCTACGACAAAGCCTTGCTCCAGCTCCGGAGCGATACGGCGTTCATCTACACCTCGCCCACCGAGAACCTCACGGGCAAGGAGTTCAAGAGCGACCTCGAGTTCAAGAACGTCGACATCGACCAGCCCAAGGGCTTCCAGAAGGGCGAAGGCGTCGCCCTCCCGAACCGATGACCCCGGCCCGTCTCCTCGTCCTCTCGGTCCTGCTCGCCGCGACGGCGGGCGGAACGGCCATCGCCCAGAAGAAGAAGAGCGACGACGAGCAGCGCTGTCGGCTCGAGTTGGTGCGGGTCGAGCGGCGGGGCGTCCGGGTGGAGACGGCCCCCGGGGTGGTCAACATGTTCGCTGGCGGCGACGTGCACGTGAAGTGCCGGGACCAGGACGTCAACATGTTCGCCGACAGCGTCGCGATTTTCGGCGAGAACGTGGCCCAGTTCATCGGCAAGGTGCGCTACCGCGACTCGACTACCGCGATGGACGCGGACTTCGGGCAGTACAACAAGGTGGGGCGGGACGAGTACTTCGACGCCCAGGGCCGGGTGGTGCACACCGATCTCGCGACCAAGTCGACCATCAAGGGCCCCCGGATCATCTATTATCGCCCGATCGAGGGGATTCGCGACGAGGCCGAGGTCTTCGCCGATCGGCGCCCGACGGTCGAGTACTTCATCGAGGACTCCACGACCCGGAATCCCGAGCCCTACGTCATCGTCGGCGATCGGGTCAAGATGAACGGCGGCGAGGCCCTCTACGTTGCGGGGCGAGTCACCGTCGACCGGAGCGACCTGAAGGCCGGGTCCGACAGCCTCTGGCTCGACACCGGTGAGGCGAACGCCGGCCAGCTGCTCGGAAACGCCAACCTGAAGGGCGGCGACCGCGACACCTTCGATCTGACGGGCAAGACGATCGACCTCTCGCTCGAGGGCAAGCAGGTCGACGGGATGCTGGCCCGGGAGAACGCCAGACTGGTCGGCAAGGACCTGAGCCTCGACGCCGACAGCATCCAGCTCGCGATGACCGAGGGCAAGGTCGACGTCACCAGAGCCTGGGGCGGCAAGACCCGTCCGCACGCGGTCACGGAGGAGTACGAGGCGAAGGGCGACTCGCTGGTGATCGAGAGCCCGGACCAGAGGCTCTCCTCGCTCCGCTCCTACGGCGATGCCTGGGTCGGGCTCAAGACCGACTCGGCCAGCGGCGAGCGCGATTGGATCTCGGGCGGCGTGGTCGAGGTCGACTTCGCCGAGCGGGACTCGCTCGGCGTGAAGACCACGGCCGTGAAGGAGGTTCGGGCGGAGCGCTCGGCGCACACCTACTACCGGATGGCCGCGGAGACGCCTGGCGGCCGAGCCTCTGTCAACTACACCCGGGCGGACAGGATCCGGGTCGTGATGCTGGTGGACGCGCTCAAGAACGAGGTCGAGCGGGTCTTCGCGGAGGGGAACGTGGACGGTGTGCATCTCCAGCCGGGCGTCCTCCGCGCCGATTCGACCCGGGCCGACAGCGCGGCGCGGCGTCCCAACACGACGAGGCCGCGCCGATGACCCAGAGTGTGCTCCGCTGCGAGGGATTGGACAAGGCGTTCCGCCGCCGCAAGGTGGTCAAGGACGTCGCGGTCGAAGTGCGCCAGGGCGAGATCGTCGGCCTCCTGGGGCCGAACGGCGCTGGCAAGACGACGACCTTCTATCTGATCACCGGCCTGATCCGCCCGGATCGCGGCACGATCCATCTCGACGGGGCGAACATCACCGCGCAGCCGATGTACAAGCGCGCCCGCCGCGGGATCGGCTACCTCGCGCAAGAGCCCTCGGTGTTTCGCAAGATGACCGTCGAGGGCAACATCATGGCGATCCTGGAGACCCAGGGGCTGAGCCGAACCGAGCGGCGCGAGCGGCTCGAGCAGCTGCTCGACGAGCTCGGCCTCAAGCACCTGCGGAAGAACCGGGCCTACAGCCTGAGCGGCGGCGAGCGGCGGCGACTCGAGATCACCCGGGCGCTGGTCACCGAGCCGAAGTTCATGCTGCTCGATGAGCCCTTCGCGGGCGTCGATCCGATCGCCGTGCACGACATCCAGACCATCATCACGAACCTCAAGTACCGGAACATCGGTGTGCTGATCACCGACCACAACGTGGAGCAGATGTTCGAGGTGGTCGATCGCGCCTACATCATGTTCGAGGGCGCGGTCCGCGCCACCGGCACGGTACGGGAGCTCGTCTACAACGACCAGGTGGCCGAGATCTATCTCGGGCCGACCATGACCGCCCGGCTTCGCGAGCGCCTGGAGCGGATGGAGATCGTTTCGTGAAGACCGGCCTGACCCAACATACGGGGCTCCGTCAGGAGCTCCGTATCAATCCGCGGCTGTACCAGGCCATGGACATGCTGTACATGCCCATGATGGACCTGCAGCAGCACCTGAAGCAGGAGCTCCTGGTCAATCCCTTCCTCGAGCTGCTGGAGCCCGAGGAAGAGGAGCAGACCCAGGAGACCGCTGCCGACGAGACCAAGGAGAAGGAGAAGCAGGAGAAGGAAGAAGAGATCGACTGGGAGGAGATCCTGCTCAACGGCTTCGATGTGGGCGGGATGAAGGCCCAGTTCGAGGAGCAGGAGTATCTCGAGCCGGTCTGCGTGGAGCAGCCGGATCTGATCGACCACCTGCGCGGCCAGCTCCAGCTGATGAGCCTTTCGCCGCGGCAGCAGCTCCTGAGCGAGGAGTTCCTCGGCAACATCAACGACGAGGGCTATCTCAGCGCCTCGCTCGAGGAGATCCGCGGCTCGGTCAACAACCTGCTCGAGGCCCGGGCGGTGCAGGCGATGGACCAGGCCAGCGCCGACGCGGAGGAGCCGGACGAGGTCGACCTGGGCGCTGAGGCGACGCCGGTGCCGGCGGCGCCCCCGCTCGACGTGCCCTACTACACCGAGGAGGAGATCGACGCGATGCTGGAGCTGATCCAGCGGCTCGATCCACCGGGTGTGGCGGCCCGGGATCTCCAGGAGTGCCTGCTGCTGCAGCTCCGCGAGGCGAAGGAGGAAGGGACCCTGGTCCACCGTCTGGTGGCCGACGCCTTCCAGGATCTGATCGCCCACCGCTGGAACGATCTGGGCAAGCGGTTCGGGGTCGAGCCCGCGGCCGTCCAGGGGGCAGGCGACTCGCTCGCGCGCTTCGATCCGAAGCCCGGTCTGAAGTACTCGAACCGGAGCGACGGCTACATCATTCCGGACCTGATCGTCGACAAGGTCGACGGGCAGTATCACGTCAGTCTCAACGACACCGGCGTTCCGCGGCTCCGACTGAGTCGCTCGTACCAGGACCTCGCGCGCGACAAGAAGAGCCTGACCCCGGAAAATCGAGACTTCATCGCGCAGAAGATGAACAGCGCGAACTGGATGATCCAGGCGATCGAGCAGCGCCGTCAGACGATGCTCAAGGTGATGAACTTCATCGTCGATCGACAGCGCGCCTTCTTCGAGAAGGGGGTCGAGTACCTCAAGCCACTCACCCTCCGCGAAGTGGCCGAAGTGATCAGCATGCACGAGTCGACCGTCAGCCGGGTCACCAACGAGAAGTTCGTTCAGACCCCGCGTGGCGTGCTCCCGCTGAAGTTCTTTTTCTCGAGCGCGCTGAGCACCGCCTCCGGCGAGGACGCGAGCGCCCGCTCGATTCGGGCCAAGCTGCAGAAGATGGTGCACGAGGAGGACTCCTCGAAGCCGCTCACCGATCAGCAGATCGTCAGCATGTTCAAGGACCAGGGGATTCAGATCGCCCGGCGCACCGTGGCCAAGTACCGCGACCAGCTCGGCATCCTGCCGGCTCGGATGCGGAAGCGGGTATGACCGAGGTTCGGTTTCGTCCCGCGCCGCTGCCCACGGAGGTGGACGCTCCGCCGCTCGACGTGAGCGTGCTGGTGCCGGCGAAGGACGAGGCCGAGAACCTGCCCGAGTTCGTGCGGCAGTGCGGCGAGGCGCTGGGGGCGGCTGGCTTCAGCTTCGAGGTCGTGATCGTCGACGACGGCTCCCGCGACCCCACCCCGAGGGTGCTGGCCGAGCTGGTCCGCGAGCATCCCTGGCTCCGGGTGGTGACCCACCGCCGCCAGCGGGGCATCGCCGACGCACTCCGGAGCGGATCGGAGGTCGCCCACGGCGACGTGCTGGTCTTCTACCCGGCCGACCTGCAGTACCTCCCGGGCGACATTCCGACCCTGGTCCGGCCGATCCTCGACGGCGAGGCCGACGTGGTGACCGGGTCGAAGCAGGGCCACTACGAGAAGGCGTTCGTGAGCGGGATCTACAACCGGCTCTGCCGCTGGCTCTTCGGCGTCAAGGTCGAGGACCTGAACTCGGTCAAGGCGTTCCGTTCCGAGATCATGCGGGTGGTCCCGCTGCGGCCCGATTGGCACCGTTACATGGTGGTGATCGCCGCCGTCGAGGGCTATCGACTGGCCTCGAGGCCGGTGCCGCTCTACCCCAGGCAGGCCGGCCACTCGAAGTTCACCTGGACCAGGATCCCGGTCGGCGTCTTCGATCTGCTCTCGGTGTGGTTCCAACTCCGCTTCGGCCGCAAGCCGATGCTCTTCTTCGGCGTGTGGGGTGCGATCCTGTTCGGGATCGGCTTCCTGACCGGGATCGCCGCCCTGATCCTCCGCTTCGGGTTCGGCATCGGCTTCCGACCGTTTCTCAACCTGGTCGAGACCATGGTCATCACCGGCATCGCCCTCTTCGGCTTCGGCTTCGTGGCCGAGCTGGTGGCCGGCCTCAGGGAGGAGACCAGGGAGCTGGCGCACGAGCTTCGGCGACCCCGACGGCATTCCGGATGACCCCCCTCCGGGTCGTCTTTCTCACTCACAACTATCCACGAGCGGCCGGCGACCTGGCGGGCGCCTTTCTCCATCCACTCGCTCTGGCGCTCCGCGATCGGGGCCACGACGTCCGGGTCGTCGCGCCGAGCGACGAGGGACGTGGCGGCGAGGACACGTTGGACGGAATCCCCGTGTCCCGGGTTCGCTACGCGAGGCCCGAGCGCGAGCGGTACGCTTACACCGGGCGGATGCAGGAGATGCTCCGCTCGCCGGGCGGATGGCTCGCCCTCGGCCGCCTGCTGGCGGCGCTCCGCCGCGAGGCGGTGCGGGTCGCGGGGCAGGGACCCTCGGTGATGCACGCCCACTGGTGGTTCCCGGCCGGCGTCGCGCTTCCGGGTGGTCGATCGGCTGTGGTCACCGTGCATGGCACCGACGCGCGTCTCCTGGGGCGCACCTCCGCCCGACTCCTGGCCAGGCGCGCCCTGCGCGCGCCGCGGGTCGTCACCTGCGTGAGCACGGCCATCGCGGCACGGCTGGAGCCGGTGATCGGGGGACCGCTCCCGGAGTCGCGGATCTGCCCGATGCCGGTCACGGGGGTTGCCCGGGAGTCCGCCGGAGGTCGGGGGCTGATGGTGGTCGGCCGGCTCACCGCCCAAAAGCGGGTGCGCCTCGCTCTCGAGGCGCTGGCCCGGATGCGCGACCCGACCATTCGCCTGACCATTGTCGGCGACGGTCCCGAGCGACCCGCGCTCGAGGCGGCCGCTGGCGCGCTCGGCGTCGCGGACCGGGTCACCTGGACCGGTCGGCTACCCTCGGACCGGGTGGGAGCCGCGCTCGCCGACGCCGACCTGGCGCTGCTGCCGGCGCGCCACGAAGGGCTCGGCCTGGTGGCGATCGAGGCCTTGCTCGCCGGGGTGCCGATTCTGATCTGCTCCGACGGCGGGGGGTTGCTGGACGTCGCGGGGCAGGGGGGTGCCATCGTGTCCGAGCCGATGCCGGAGGCGATCGCGCGGGCCGCGGAAACGATGCTGGCGCGACCGGGCGCGAGGGCGGAAGCCCACCGGGCAGGTCGCGCCTGGGCGGAGCGACTGGCGCCGGCCAAGGTGGCGGAGCGCGCCGAGGGCTGGTACCGGGAGGCGCTCGGTGGCTGATGGCAAACCGGTCTGGTGGCGCTGGGCCCGTGCCCTGCTCGGGCTCGCGATCGTTGCCTACGCCGTCCGTTTTGTGCTGGCGAACTGGGAGACGATCCGGGCGTCGCCGCTCGAGTGGCGGGTTCGGCCCCTGCTCGTGCTGGCGAGCCTCGCGACCATCCTCGCCACCTACGCGCTCCTGGCCGAGACCTGGCGGCGGGTCGTGGCGGCCTGGGGAACCCGACTCCCGCCCTGGGTCGGCGCGCGCGTCTGGGTCCTGTCCAGCATGGGCAAGTACCTTCCCGGGAAGATCTGGGCGGTGGCCGGGATGGCGGCGCTGGGCAAGCAAGCCGGGGTGGCGCCGGCGGTCGCCACGGCGTCCGCCATCGTGCTCCAACTCCTCTCGATCGGATCCGGGGCGGCCATCGTCGCCCTATCCGGCTTGGGCGAGCTCGAGCGCGCCCGGCCCGGCATCGCTGCGGCGCTGGTCCTGGTGCTCGCGATCGCAGGGGCCAGCCTGCTGCTGGTCCTCCGGCCCCGGCTGCTCAACGCCGTGATCCGCCGCCTTGTGGGGGAAGGCCACACGCTGCCCGGGCCACCGCCCCTCGGCGTCCTGGCGGGGGCCGTCGTGAGCAACGGACTGGCCTGGGTATTTTACGGCGCGGCGCTCTATTGGCTGGCGCACGGCGTGCTGGCCGAGACGGCCCTCGACCCGACCACGGCGGTCCTGGCGTTCACCGGTTCCTATCTTGCCGGGTTCCTGTTCCTGTTGGCTCCGGGCGGTCTGGTGGTTCGCGAAAGCGTGTTCGTGTTGCTGACCCAGGCGGCGCTCGGACCGACCGAGGCCCTCGCGCTGGCCGCCG
>JBFXAS010000065.1:0-22529 GCA_050184075.1 Gemmatimonadales bacterium | reverse complement strand
TTCGGAACCGATCGCCACGAGGTCCCAAGTGCAGATTCGCCCCGCTCTGATCGCACTCGCGCTCTTCGCCGCCCCGGCCATCGCCCCCTCCGCCGCGGCCCAATCAGGTAACTTCGGCCGGAGTGGCGCCGTGCTCGGCGGCGATCTCTTCGTCGGCCAGCCGGCCAACTTCTACGGAGCGGGCGTGGTCTACCTGTATCGCGCCGACGCGCGCGGCACCTGGCGCGAGGCGGCCCGTCTGGTGGCGCCGGACTCCGCGCGCGGGGACGACTTCGGCTGGAGCGTAGCGGGTGACGGCGGCGCGCTGCTGGTCGGCTCGCCGAACAAGCACGACTCGCGCGGGGCGGTCTATCTCTTCGCCCGTCAGGGCGGCGCGGGAGCCTGGCGCTCGACCGCCTCGCTCCAGGGACCGGCCCGGGCCGGCACCGGCGGCTTTGGGGCCGCCCTCGCGATGGAGCACGGCGTCGCCTTCGTGGGCGCGCCGGCCGCCGACAGCGCCGGCCTGGTCTTCGAGGTCGTCGCCCGAGACGGACGGCTGAGCGAGCGGTCGGTGCTCGCACCGGCGCTCGGCAAGGGCGCCCAATTCGGCTCGGCCGTGAGCCTCGAGGGCGAGCTGCTCCTGGTCGGCGCCCCCCGGGCCGACTCCGGGGCCGGCGCCGCGATCGTCTTCCGCCGCCAGGCCGACGGATCATGGCGGCAGGACGGCGTGCTCTCGGTCACCTCCGGTCGGCGGCCGACCCCCCGAGCGGGCATGGCCGTGCTGCTCAAGGGTGGACGCGCCTTCGTCGGGGCCCCGGTGGCCGGGGGCACCGGCGCGGTGCTGGTCTTCGCCCGCGGCGAGGGCGGCTGGCGGCAGACCGGTGAGCTCCGAGCGGCCGACGGGAAGCGGGGCGACGGCTTCGGCGCCGCCCTGTCCGCCGCGGGCTCGGAGATCTGGGTGGGGGCGCCTAACGTCGGCGACGGAGACGGCGCGGTCTATCGCTTCTCCGCCGGCGCGGGCGGCGAGTGGGTCGCGGCCGAGCGGATCCAGGCCGACTCCGCCGAGACGGCGGCGTGGCGCTTCGCCTTCGGGTCTTCGATCGCGGCGGGCGACGAAGCCGCGGTCATCGGGATGCCCCAGCGCGACTTCGGCGAGGGACGCGCGCTGCTGCTCGCCCGGCAGGACGGAGCCTGGCGGCGGAGCGGCACGGTCGCCGGCCAGATCTTCACCGTCGGCGCGGGCATGACCGCCGGCCGGGTCGATTGCGCCGGCGGCACGATCGCGGGCTTCGATTGCAGCAACGTCGAGCTGGTCTCCTTCCTGCCGGTCGATCAGCTGGGCGGCGGGCGGGGCGTCTGGGTGAACGACGTCTGGGGGTGGACCGATCCGGCGACGGGCCGCGACTATGCCCTGGTGAGCCGCCGCGACGGGGCCGCGTTCGTCGACGTGACCGAGCCCGAGCGGCCCCGGCTGGTCGGCAGCCTGCCTCGGACCGCCGGCTCCCGCCCCAGCGTCTGGCGGGACATCAAGGTCTCCAACAACCACGCCTACGTCGTCTCGGACGGCGCGGGCGCGCACGGCATGCAGGTCTTCGACCTGACCCGGCTTCGCTCGGTCACCGGCGCGCCGGTGACCTTCACCGAGGATGGGCACTACGACGGGATCTTCAGCGCGCACAACGTCGTGGCCGACACCAGCTCGGGCTTTCTCTACGTGGTCGGCGCCAATGGCGGCGGGGAGACCTGCGGCGGCGGACTGCACATGGTGGACGCGCGCAACCCGAAGCAGCCCGTGTTCGCGGGCTGCTACACCGACAAGACCGGCGCCAACGCGCGGGGTTACACCCACGACGCGCAGTGCGTCGTCTACCAGGGCCCCGACACCCGCTATCGCGGCCGGGAGATCTGCGTCGCCGCCAACGAGGTGGAGATCAACATCGCGGACGTGACCGACAAGGCCAACCCGAAACCGATCGGGCGGAGCAGCTATCCCAACGTGGCCTACGCCCACCAGGGGTGGTTCGACCAGAGCCAGCGCTACTTCTACATGGGCGACGAAGGTGACGAGCTGAGCGGCAAGATCGCCGGCACCCGCACGCTGGTCTGGGACCTGACCCAGCTCGACGACCCGATCGTGGCCAAGGAGTACATCGGCCCGGTGATGGCGACCGACCACAACCTGTTCGTCAAGGGCGACCGGGTCTACATGGCGAACTACGGCAGCGGGCTCCGGGTGCTCGACATCAGCGATCGGGCGAACCCGAAGGAAGTCGCCTTCTTCGACAGCGCCCCGGTGGGCAACAACGAAGCCGGGATGAGCGCCACGGCGAGCGGCGCCTGGAGCAACTATCCCTTCTTCGAGAGCGGACTGGTGGTCTTCACCAGTGTCCGCGAGGGGCTCTTCATCGTCAAGGTGAAGCCGGCCCAGCTGGTCCCCTAGCGTGCCCCAGCGGTCGGTGCTCGCGCACGCCCGCACGCCACTTGGCCTGGTCGGGCTGCTGGCGCTGGGATGCGCCGGAGGGTCGCGACAGGCTCCCGCGGATCTCGTGCTCGTCAACGGGGTCGTGCTCACCGTCGACTCGAGCGACGTGATCGCCGAGGCGGTGGCGATTCGCGGCAATCGGATCGCGGCGGTCGGGAGCACCGCGTCGATCGACTCGCTGGTCGGGCCAGAGACGGAGCGAATCGACCTCGCCGGTCGAACCGTCACCCCGGGACTGCTCGACGCGCACAACCACTTCAGCTCGGCCGCGGCGGATCGCACCGGGATGATCGACCTCAGCTATCCCCACGTCGCCAGCATCGAGGAGATCGCGCGCGCGGTGGCGGCCAGGGCGGACGAGGCCCCGGGCGACGGCTGGGTGCTGGGACGGGGTTGGGACGAAGGCAAGCTGACGGAACGGCGTCTGATCACGGCGCGGGATCTCGACCGGGTCGTGCCCGACCGCCCGGTGTGGCTGGAGCAGACGATGGGCCACTACGGCGTCGCCAACAGCGCGGCACTCGCGCTGGCCCGGATCGACCGCGACACCAGGGACCCGCCGGGGGGAACCATCGATCGCGGTCCGGACGGAGTGCCGACCGGGGTGCTCAAGGAGAGTGCCCAGCGCCTGGTCACCTCGCTGATCCCCGCGCCGACCCGGGCCGACGTCGAAGCGTCGATGGAGGCGCTGGCGCGCGAGCTCAACGCCGAGGGCATGACGGGGCTCAAGGACCCGGTGGTGACCGACTCGGCGTGGGCGTCGTACCAACGGCTGCTCGCCGCCGGCGCGCTTCCGCTTCGGGTCTTCGCGCTCTGGGCGGGCGGGCTGACGACCGAGGGGGCGCAGGAGCTGATCGCGCGTCGCGGGGCGGAGACCCGCCCGGACCTGTCCGCCGGCGATGACCACCTCATCGCTGGCGGGGTGAAGATCTTCGCCGACGGCAGTGGCGGTGCGCGGACGGCGTGGGTGTCCGACGATTGGAACCGCGATCGCACCGGCCGGGACGCCGGCAACCGCGGCTACCCGACCACCGATCCCGACACGCTCCGCGCGGTGATCCGGATGTATCACGACGCGGGGCTTCACGTGAGCACCCATGCCATCGGCGACCGGGCCATCGACCTGGTGGTGGACACTTACACCCGAGCGATGGCGGAGAACCCCAAGCCGGGGCTCCGCCACGGGATCATCCACGCCAACATCCCGAGCGACCACGCGATCGAGGCGATGGCCGGCCTGCAGCGCGACTTCGATGCCGGCTATCCCGAGCCGTCCGCCACCTTCATGTGGTGGATCGGCGATACCTACGCCGGCAACTTCGGACCGAGGACCCGGCGGCTCGATCCCTTCGCGACCTTCCTGCGTCGGGGCGTCCGCTGGGCGAACGGCTCGGACTTCCCGGTGACGCCCTTCCCCGCCCGGTACGGGATCTGGGCGTCGGTGGCCCGGGCGACGGCGTTAGGCACCTATCGGGACGATCCCTATGGGCGCAACGAGGCGGTCGACGCCCGGACCGCGCTCCGGGCGGCCACCATCTGGGTGGCGCATCAGATGTTCCTGGACGAGAAGATCGGCTCGATCGAGCCGGGGAAGTACGCCGACCTCGCCGTCTGGGATCGGAATCCCCACGCGGTCCCGACCGCCCAGCTCGAGGGCATGCGCTGTCTGCTGACGATCTTCGACGGGCGGGTCGTGTACCGGGCCGAGGATCGTTGAGCTACCGCGGCGGCCCGCGCCGGGTCACTTCGAGGACAGCGCGACGATCCGCTCCAGCAACCGCTTGGCGAAGTCCTGGTCCCAGGTGACGGCCGAGCGCTGCGCGGTAACCTCGACTTTGGTGCTCTCGCCCTGGGTCCTCACGGTCACCTTGACGTCGCGGTCGTCGGCCCGGCCTTCGATTTCGCGCCGCTCGCCCGTGGTTTCCTGGACCGAGGTGGACTTGGTCTGCTCGATGCCGAGCTCGGCGAAGGCTTGCCTGGTGGCCTCGAACGCGTCCGTCACCGTCGCGGCCACCACCGACTCGGCGCCGCGGTCGCTGAGATAGACCGCGCCACCCGCGCCCGCGCCGGCCGCGGCCAGGAGACAGCCGGAGGTCGCGAGCCCCACCAGGAGCGATGCCACCGGGATCCGGATCATGCGGAGTCTAACTCCCGCCGGAAGCCGCGGGAGAGCCGACCCGCGCCTTGACCAGCGCGCGGATCCGCTCGACGACCGGCTGGCTCCCGCCGCCGTAGTTCGACATCACCACCGCCACGTAGCCGGACTTGGTGAAGATGTCGAGATTGGAGCTGATGCCCGGAAAGCCGCCCGAGTGACCCACGATGCCGGTTTCGGTGTCGACGCCGAAGCCGTAGCCGTACGACGGCGAGCTGAGCTCGGGCTTCGGCGTGGTCAGGAGGTCGACGTACTGCCCCCCGACCAGCTTGCCCGCCGTCAGCGCTTTCGCGAAAGCGAGCAGGTCGCCGACGGTCGAGTACCCGCCACCGGCCGGGCCGCCCCGAATCACGTGCATGTACAGGTTGTTGCGATAGCTCACGGCGCCGTCGGCCCCGAATTCCTTCTGGTAGCCGACCGCGAGATTGGGATTGACCCGGTCGAGCTCGTACGAGTCCGAGCGGGTCATCCCAGCCGGCGCGTACAGGTGCTCGCGGATGTAGTCGAAATAGTCCTGGCCGCTCGCGACCTCGATCACTTTGCCGAGCACCAGCATGCCCGTGTTGCTGTAGGACCAGCGGGTTCCGGGCTCGAACGCGAGCGTCTCGTTCTTCGCCAGCTCGAGCATCTGGTCGACGGTGCGGAAGCGGGCGCGCGAGGAGCGGTCGAACTCCTCGTTGAAGTAGCTCCCGAGCCCGGATGTGTGGGTCAGGAGGTGCTCGATCCTGATCTTGGCAGCGGCGTCGGGGTTCGGAAAGTCGGGCACGTACGTGGCGAGCGGGTCGTCGAAGCGCAGCTTGCCGGCCTCGACCAGCTGAGCAATGGCCACCGAGGTGAACATCTTGTTCATCGATCCGAGGTTGAACTTCGTGTCCACCGTGTTGGCCGCGTCGAAGTCGCGGTTGGCGAGCCCGAAGGCGCCCTGGTAGAGGACCTGCCCCTCCTTGGCCAGGAGCACCGCGCCGGAGAACGCGTCCGCCCGGGCCAGCTTCTCGACGAACTCCCGTAGCGATCGGGCCAGCTCCGGATCGTTCGCGACGGCGAGCTTCTCCACCGGCGCCCAGGGCGGTGCCGCCCGGGTCCCGAGGCCCAGGATCCGATTGGGCGGGGACGGCTCGACGCGAACCATCAGGCCCGCGATGGTGCCGGTGAGCCGGCTCTTGACCGCCGCCACCGCCGCGCCAGGTGTCTCGGCACGCCCCTCGATCCACTCGAGCCCCCCGGTGCTGGCCCGGGTGCTCATCAGAAAGCCCCAGTGCGCATCGAAGGGCATCTCACCCATCCGCCCGCCGAACGCGCTGTCGACGTACGCTCTGAGCGCGGCCTCCGTGCCGCCGCTGATCAGCGCCACCATCTCCCTGGCGCGGCGGACGGCTGGCTCGTCGGTCTGTGCCTGCATGGGCGCGCCGCCGACCAGCAGGGCGAAGGCGGCGAGCACGGTCGAGCGATGGAACGGCATCTCGGGCTCCACGAATGAACGGTGATCTTCGCGTCGGGCTCTACGCGACACGGTGGGATTGGGTTTCTAAACGATGCCCCGTCGATCGCCGCGGTCGCCCTTCGCCCGGCGGCCGGCAGGAGGCTCAGGGCCGGGCCTCGCCCTCCGCCGCCGGAGCGACCCGCACCCGGGGAAGATCGGCCCACCGACTCCACGCCTCGGGGGCCCGGACCACCCGAACCACGGGGTGGCCATCGAGGGTGAGTCGTGCGACGGTCGTGCGATATCCCGGCCGGCCTTCCTCGGCGAAGCGCGCGGCCGGGCCGTCTGCGAACCGCCGCGCCGAGCTCGAGTCGTCCCAGGCGATGTAGAGCACCAGCGCCGGGCCGACCGGAGAGTCGTAGAGCCGGTAGCGGTCGCCGCCCCAGCCGATGGCCAGGTCGGTGAGCACCTCACCGCCGCCGCGGAGGACCGTCCGCCAGACCTGGATCTCGAGCTCGCCCATGGTATCCTCGTGGAGCACCCCGTCGGCCGGCTCTTCGAAGCGAACCGGGAGCGGCTCGTCGTGGGCCCGGTAGCGATCGGGATGGAGGATCTGTTCCGTCGAGGTCGGCAGCTCGTCCCGGCTCGGGAAGGGCCCCTCGCCGCCCATCGTCTCCCAGGAGCGCATGAACTCCGCGCCGGCCAGGTAGGGAAAGACCAGGCCTTCGCGGAGGACGAGCGGCGCCGCCTGGAAGATCGGCATCGTGGTCTGCGCGGTGCGGATCTGGTCGCGGTAGAGCTCCCAGAACTGGGCGTCGAGCAGCATCGACGGGTCGGGCAGGATCACGCCGAGCATCGCGAGCGTGGCGTGGCCCTCCATCACCGCCTGGAAGGCGACTTGGGCGTCGGCGTTGCCGGACGCGCCGAGGAGCTCGTCGAGCGGCAGCCGCTCGTGCTGGAGCGCGTGGACCAGCTCGTGGGCGAGCACCAGCCGCAGCTGATCGCCCTCGGCGCCCTCGACGATGTAGAGGGTGGTCGAATCGGGATCGTAGTAGCCGGCGACCTGTTCGGCGTAGAGGCCGAGGAGCAGCTGCTTGGTGTCGATGGTATCGGGCAGGAGCCCGAGCAGCTGGTAGGTCGTCTCGATGCCGCGGACCCGCTCGTCGGGGAACTCGGACTCGAGCTTTTCCAGCAGGAAGCGCCGGACCTGCTCCTTGGAGCGCACGGCGTAGCGCGGCGGCTTGGAGAAGGTCATCCCGACGGCCCGCTCGACCTGGGGCACGGCGCTGTCGATCAGCGCGGCGATGGCGGCGTCGCCGCCTCTGGCCGGCGGCTCGCCACGGCAGGCCGCGAGACCGATCGCCAACGAAAACCCGACCCGCCGAATCATCACGCCACTCCCATCACAGAGACGTACCACGCCATCAGCGTGGGGCCGACCAGGTAGGTCACCGCCGCGCCGATCGAGAGGAAGACCCCGAACGGCACCAGCTTGTCCCGGCCGGCGAGCTTCAGCGGCAGGAAGATCAGGGTGCCGGCCAGCGCGCCGAGGAAGACCGTGAGCAACACGCCCTGCCAGCCGACGAAGGCGCCCACCATCGCCATCATCTTGATGTCGCCGCCGCCCATCGCCTCTTCCTTGAAGAGCCAGGTACCGGCCTGCCCCACGATCCAGAGCATTCCGAAGCCGACCGCGGCGCCGAGGAGGCCCTGGATCAGCGCGTCGCTCCCGCCGATCGCGGCGAACACCAGGCCGAGCACCATCCCGCCGATCGTGAACTCGTCGGGGATGATGTACTCGCGGGCGTCGGTCATCGCGATCCCGAGGAGTATCGTGGTGAAGAGCGCGCCCTTGAGCGCAAGCAGGGTCGGGCCGAAGCGCCACGCCATCCAGGCCCAGAGCAGGCCGGTGGCGAGCTCGACCAGGGGATAGAGGACGCTGATCGGCTCCGCGCAGCCCCGGCACTTGCCCCGCAGGACCAGCCAGGAGACCACCGGCAGGTTGTCGTACCAGGCCAGCTGGTGGCCGCACCGCGGGCAACGCGACCGGGGCGACACCACGGACTGCTCGGCCGGGAGCCGAACGATGCAGACGTTCAGGAAGCTGCCGATCACCAGCCCGAACAGGGCGGCCGTGAAGACGAACATCCCGTCAGTCACCCGCGACTCCGTGCAAGAGGATCCCCGCGGCCACGGCCACGTTCAGCGATTCGACGCCCGCCGCGAGCGGAATGGCCACCCGATGGGCCGCATCGGCGGCCAGGGCGGACCGGGCGCCCGCGCCCTCGTTGCCTAACACCAGCGCCAGCGGCCGGGGGAGCGCCGCCGGGTCGAACGGCCGGCCGTCGGCGCTCGCCGTGGCCACCGCGATGCCGCGCTGCGAGAGCCATGCCGCCGCCCGGGCCTCGTCCGTCGCCACGAAGGGCAGCCGAAAGGCCGCACCCATGGCGCTCCGGAGCGTCTTGGGATTGGCCAGCTCGGCCGTGCCCGGCAGGGCGATCACTGCGGTGACGCCAAATGCCAGGGCGGTTCGCACGATGGTGCCGACGTTGCCCGGGTCCTGGAGCCCGTCGAGCACCGCCAGCACGCTCCGGGGCCCGACCCGGAGCCCGTCGAGAGTCGCGACCGGCAGCGCGATCACCGCGAGCACGCCCTGGCTCTGCTCGGTCGTGGCCAGCCGCTCGAGCTCGGGATCGTCGACGGCCACCAGGGGCACCCTCTCGGCCACCAACCGAGCCTTGAGGGCCCGGCCTCGCTCGCTACCTTCCAGCGCGGGGCTCGCCACGGCGGCTTCGATCGGGATCCCGGCCGCCAGCGCCTCCTCCACCAGCCGGATACCTTCCGCGAGCGTCCGGCCCCGCCGCTCCCTCGCCTTTTTGCGGTGGAGATCGCGCACCAGGGAGAGAATGGACGCCGTCATGCTACCGATCGCCCTCACCATCGCGGGATCCGACTCCGGCGGAGGCGCCGGTATTCAGGCCGACCTGAAGACCTTCCATCAATTCGGCGTCTATGGCACCACGGCGATCGTGGCGGTCACCGCGCAGAACACCAAGGGCGTCCGGGCCGTCCACCCGATCCCACCGGAGATCGTCGCCGCCCAGCTCGACGCGCTGGCGGACGACCTGCCCCCCAACGCGGTCAAGAGCGGAATGCTGGCCACCCGGCCGCTGGTCGAGCTGGTGGCCGAGCGGCTCCGGCGTCACCGCTGGTCGGCCTACGTCCTGGATCCGGTGATGGTCGCCTCGAGCGGCGACCGGCTGCTCGAGGCCGACGCCGAAGCCGCGGTGCGGGAGCAGCTGGTGCCGCTCGCCCAGGTGGTGACGCCCAACCTGGACGAGGCAGCGATCCTGGTCGGCTTCCCGGTCCGCGACCCCGACGCGATGGAGCGGGCCGGGCGCGCGTTGCTCGCGATGGGCGCGCGCGCCGCGCTGATCAAGGGAGGCCACCTCGAGGGCGACCAGCTGCTCGACGTCCTGGTGGAGCCCGACGAGGTGATCCGCTTTCCCCACACCCGGATCGACACCGAGTCGACCCACGGCACCGGCTGCACGCTCTCCGCGGCGATCACCGCCGGGCTCGCCCGTTGGCACCAGACCAATCGGGGGCTGCCTCCGCCGCTGCCCGAGCTGGTCGGGCTGGGCCTCGACTACGTCCACCGCGCGATCGCGGCCGCGCCCAAGCTCGGCGAGGGTCACGGCCCGGTCAATCACCTCGTCCCGACGAAGCGGGAATAGCCCCGACCACCGCCGCGATCAGTCGGGCCAGGCGATCGCCCGTGCGGCCGGCCGCCGCCATCACCTCGTCGTGGCTCAGCGTGTCGCCG
Organism: Gemmatimonadales bacterium; assembly: GCA_050184075.1. GTDB lineage: Bacteria > Gemmatimonadota > Gemmatimonadetes > Gemmatimonadales > GWC2-71-9 > SHZU01. The sequence continues at coordinate 12,667 of JBFXAS010000065.1, read as the reverse complement.
CCCAGGCCGGCGGCGAGGTTGGTCACCGTCGAGAACCCGAGGCACCGGAGGCCGGCGGCTCGCGCGGCGATCACCTCGAGGACGGTCGACATCCCCACGGCGTCGGCGCCCAGGCGCTGCAGCATCCCGATCTCCGCCGGGGTCTCGTAGCTCGGGCCGAGCAAGCCGGCGTACACGCCCTCGGCGAGGGGGAGCTCGAGTCTCGCGGCCTCGCGGCGGGCGAGCGCCCGGAGCTCGGCGTCGTAGGCCACCGTCAGATCGGGAAAGCGGGTCTCGCCCGGGAGGACCGGTCCGACCAGCGGATTCCGACCCGTCAGATTGAGGTGATCCGCGATCAACATGATGGTGCCCGGCCGGAAGCCGTCGCGGATCCCCCCGGCGGCATTGGTGACGATCAGGAAACGGACGCCTAACGCTCCGGCCACCCGCACCGGGAGCACCGCCTCGGCGGCGGTGTGGCCCTCGTAGAGATGGAAGCGCCCGCTCTGGACCAGCACCTGCCGGCCGGCCAGCTCCCCCGCCACCAGCTCGCCCTTGTGCCCCTCGACCGTCGGCGGGTGGAAGCCCGGAATCTCCCGGTAGGGCATCGCCACCCGGCCCTCGAGCCGCTCGGCCAGGAGCCCGAGCCCCGAGCCGAGCACCACGAGCAGCTCGGGCCGCCGGCCGCCGAGTCGTGGGACGATCGCCTCCGCCGCGCGGGCGACCGGGTCGCTCACAGGAGCATCCCCGCGAGCGACGCCGACATGAAAGCCGCGAGGTTGCCCGCGATCATCGCCCGGAGCCCGAAGCGCGCGACCTCCGAGCGGCGCTCCGGCGCGATCCCGCCGATCCCGCCGATCTGGATCGCGATCGAGGAGAAGTTCGCGAAGCCGAGCAGCGCGTAGGTGAGGATCACCGCGCTCTTGGGCGAGAGCGGCATCGGGGTGGCGAGGTCGCCGGCGAAGCGGGCGTAGGCGAAGAACTCGTTGAGCGCGGTCTTGATCCCGATCAGCGAGCCCACGTAGGCCGTGTCCACCCAGGGCACGCCCATCACCCAGGCCAGCGGGCGGAGCAGCGTGCCCAGGATCCGCTCGAGGCTGAGGCCTTCCATCCCGACCAGACCGCCCGCCCAGCCGATGAGGAAGTTGAGCAGGGCGACCAGCGCGATGAACGCCATCAGCATCGCGCCCACGTTGAGCGCGAGCTGGAGCCCCTGTCCCGCGCCGGCCGCCGCCGCCTCGATCACTCCGTTCTCGGTCTTCACCAGCTTGAGGTCGAGCGATCCTCGGGTGACCGGGACGTCGACCTCCGGCTGGAGGATCTTCGCGAGCAGGAGCCCGGCGGGCGCGTTCATCACGCTCGCCGCGAGCAGATGCGACGCGATGTCGGGAAAGGTCCCGGAGAGCATCCCGACGTAGGCGGCCAGCACCCCGCCCGCCACGGTCGCGAAGCCGCCCACCATCACCGTCATCAGCTCCGAGTGGGTCATCTGGCCGACAAAGGGCTTGATCAGGAGCGGCGCCTCGGTCTGGCCGAGGAAGATGTTGCCGGAGGCGGACAGGGTCTCGGCGCCCGAGGTGCCGAGCGTCTTCTGCATCACCCAGGCGATCCCGCGGACCACCCGCTGCATCACCCCGAGGTAGTAGAGCACCGACATCAACGACGAGAAGAAGATGATGGTCGGCAGCACGTTGAAGGCGAAGAAGGAGCCCGTCCCGGCCACCAGCCCGGCGGCGCCGTCGAGGCTCCCGTCCGGCTGCGGCACCCCGACGGGCACCGTGTTCTGGGTGAGCTCGCCGAAGACGAAGCGCGCCCCCTGCTCCTGGAAGCCGAGCAGCCCGGTGATCGCCCGCCCGACCGCGGCGAACACCGCCCGACCTGGACCGGTCTTCAGGACGATCAGCCCGAACAGCGCCTGGAGCGCGAGCCCGCTCCCCACCAGCCGCCAGTTGATCCTCTTCCGGTCGCTGCTCAGGAGCACCGCGATCCCGAGCATGGTGGCGATCCCGAGCAGCCCGACCAGCCGCTCAGGAACGGACGTCTCGAGGCCCTCGCGGGCCGCGGCCAGCCGATCGGCCGCCGACTGCAACACGAGCAGCATCGCTCAGGCTCCTTCGAGCTCGTCCCGCATCCGGACCAGAAGGGCTCGACGCTCGGGCCAGGGGAGGAAGGCGCCCCGCATCGCGTCGAGCAGCAGCCGATCGATCTCCGCCCTGGTGAAGCCCAGCTCCCGATGGGCCAGCCAGTACTCGTCGGTGAGGCTCACGCCGCTCATCAGCCAGTTGTCGGTCGAGAGCGTGACCGCCAGACCGCGGTCGAGGTACCCGCGCACCGGATGCGCCGACGCGCGCGGCACGGCGTGGGTCTGGACGTTGCTGGTGATGTTGGTCTCGATCAGGATCCGCCGGTCGCGCACGAAGGCCTCGAGCGCGGGATCCTCGTGGAGCCGGGTGCCGTGGCCAAGCCGGTTGGCTCCGCAGACCAGCACCGCCTCGGCGATCGAATCGGGTCCGGCCGCTTCGCCCGCGTGCACCGTCACACCGAGAAACCCCGCGCGGGCGATGGCGAAGGCCTCGGCGTGCCGGCCCGGAGGGCGCCCGGCCTCGCCCCCGGCCAGATCGAAGCCGACGATGCCATGCGCCTTGAGCCGCACCGTCTCCTTGGCGAGCGCGATCGACTTCGCGGGTTCGTGATGGCGGAGCGAGCAGCAGATGATCCGCGCGACCACGCCGAAGTCCCGCTCGCCGCGGGAGAGGCCGCGCCACTCGGCGACGATCACCTCCTCCAGCGAGAGCCCGCCCCGGGTGCTGAGCCAGGGACAGTAGCGGACCTCGAGATAGCGGACGTTGTCGCGCGCGGCGTCTTCCACGATCTCGTAGGCGACCCGCTCGATCGCGTCCGGGGTCTGGAGCAGCGCGATCGTGTAGTCGAAGCGGTTGAGGTACTCCTGCAAGTCCCGCGCGTCGTCCACCAGCATGAAGCGCCCGAGCGCCTCGGGATCGCCGGTCGGAAGCGAGACCCCGGCCCCGCGGGCCAGCTCGATCATCGTGGCCGGCCGGAGCGAGCCGTCGAGATGCACGTGGAGCTCGGCCTTGGGCAGCCGGGCGATCAGCTCACGCGTCAGCATCGGCGCTTTCGCGACTGGCGCGCGAGGAGATCACCACGCGGAGAATCGCGCCGGCGGTGAGCGGCGTCACCGGATCCAGCCGGATCCCGCGCCCGTCGGTGAGATAGGCCTTGCCGGCGGAGAGCGCCTCCGCCCAGCCGTCGTCGAGCGCGGCCACGGCCTCCCCGGCCGGGGTGCCGGACGCGACCTCGGCCGCCCGATCGTTGACGTAGATCGGAACCAGGGTCATCGGCCGACTGACCGATAGCGGCGCTCGACCACCGCCCGAATCGGTTGGGGAAAGGTCCCGAGATACTCGATCAACGCGTCGATGTCGGTCTTGTCCGTCCGCCGAGCCTCGAGCCCGGCGACGACGGGCAGGCTGTCCCCGCCCGCGGCGAGGAAGTTGGTGATGGCGAGGGTGTACCGCTCGCCCGCCTCGACCGGTCGGCCGTCGGCGAGGCGGAGCGCCACGATCCGATTGCCGACCGGGCGGGCAGGATCGTAGCGGACCGCGGCGCCGGAGATATGATAGCGCGGAAACCCTCGCGAGACGGTGTGCTCGACGATGGCGCCGAGCTGGGCGCCGGTCACCTCGAGCGAGACGATGAAATTGGCGAACGGCTGGAGCTCGAAGAGGTCGCCGTAAGTGAGCGGCCCGGGCAGGAGCGGGCGCCGGATCCCACCGTTGTTCATCAGCGCCACGTCGGCCCGGGCCGCGGCCCGCTGCGCGTCCGCGATCAGGTGGCCGAGCGGATACTCGTTTCCGGCGGTGCCGAGCTCGTCGCCCAGGGTGGCGATCACCCGGTGGGCGAGGCGATCGACCTCGGGCCGGTAGCGCGCCACCATCGCCGCCGCCTGCGAGTCAGGGATGACCCGGTCGACGTAGACGTCCTCGATCCGGGTGCGCCAGCGCCGGGCGCCATCGTCGCCCCGAACCAGGTCGGCCACGCCGAGGGCCGTGCTGTTGGCCCGCGCCACGACGATCGGGATGCCGTTCACCACCGTGTTGACCAGACTGTGGGTGTGCCCGCCGACGATCAGCTGCACCTCGCTCGGGTCCAGCTCCCGCGCCACGTCGACGATCTCGCCGCTGCAGCCACTCTCGCCGCAGTAGGCGCCCTCGTGGGCCACCAGGATAGTGAGATCGACCCCGGCCCTCTCCAGCCGCTCGAGCTCGTCGGCGAAGGTCGCGCGGCCCCGCGGGAAGACGAGGCCGGCCACGTGCTCCGCCAGGACCATCTGCTTGGTCCGCTCGGCGATGTAGCCGATCACCCCGATCCTGAGCCCGCCGGTTTCGATGATCGTCGACGCGCGAACCCATTCGGGACGCCGCCCGGTGGCGGAGTCGATCACGTTGGCCGCGAGCCAGGGATAGTCCGCCTCGGCCATCCGCGCCCTGAGCGTGTCCACGCCCCAGTCGAAGTCGTGGTTGCCGATCGCGGCGGCGTCGAGCGGCAGGAGATCGAGCGCTTCGATCGCCGAGCGGCCAAAGACCAGATTGGAGCCCAGGGTGCCCTGCATCTGATCGCCGGCGTTGAGCCTCACGACGGGACAATGACACTGGGCCGTCAGCGAGTCGCTCAAGGCCTTCAGGGCGGCGATCCCACCCACCATCCGGCCTTGGGACCAGGGAAAGACCCGGGCCTCGAGGGCGCCGTGGAAATCGGTGGTGGCAAGGACCCGCAGCACGATCGAATCGGCCGGCGCAAGGACGCTCGCCGCCAGGATCATGGGGGTCAGCATGGCGGTGGAAGATCATGCCGCAGAAGGGATTGTGCAATCGGACCGGAATCGGCGCCGCTCTCCGCCCGCGGCGTCGTACGGTCAACGGCAGGGCACCAACCGGTAACAGGGCGGTCACGCTACTTGACCCCCCGGTGGGGCCAGTCATATTCGTCCCGGCGAATATGAATCAATCCGTCTCCGACCCTGAATCACCAATCGCCCTGCTGGTCTCAGTGGCCGAGCCGACCCGGCTTCGGATCCTGAACTGCCTGGCGGCGGCGCCGTTGTTCGTGTCGGACCTGCAGGAGGTCCTCGACCTCCCGCAGCCGACGGTCTCGCGCCATTTGACCGTGCTCAAGCGGAGCGAGGTGGTGAAGGACACCTCCGTCGCCCCCTTCGTGCTCTACCGCCTCCACCGGAGCGGCGCGCCCCACGGGCGGATGCTGGCCGCGATCCTCGAGGCGCTCACGACCGATCCATCGCTCCAGGCCGAACGTCGGCGGGCGCTCGACAAGAGTCGGGCACGGGCCCGTTCGCGAACCGGCTTGGCTTCCGAAGGCGCAACAGCATGACCCATCGCATCCTGGTCGTCGACGACGAACCCGATATCACGGCGCTGGTGGCCTACCACCTGGCCAAGAGCGGCTACCGCGTCTCCACCGCGTCGAACGGGACCGAGGCCCTCCGCGCGGCCGCCGACCAGCGACCCGACGTCGTGGTGCTGGACCTGATGCTGCCCGGGCTCTCCGGCCTGGACGTGCTGCAGGCGCTCCGCAAGCAGGAGGACACCCGGGAGGTAGGCGTCATCCTCCTGACCGCGAGGCGCGAAGAGGCGGATCGGATCCGAGGACTGTCCCTGGGGGCCGACGACTACCTGACCAAGCCGTTCTCGCCCCAGGAGCTCTCGCTCCGGGTGGCGGCGATCCTCCGCCGGCTCTCGGCCCCCTCGGTGGCCGCCGGCTCCAATCTGGTGGCCGGGCCGATCACGATCGACCGCTCCGCCCATCGGGTGCTGGTCGACGGCCGCGAGCTCACCCTCACGGCGACCGAGTACAAGCTCCTGACCACCCTGATCGAGCGGCGGGGCCGGGTCCAGACCCGCCCACAGCTGCTCGAGACGGTCTGGGACGCCCAGCCCGACATCCAGACCCGCACCGTCGACATGCACGTCCAGCGGCTCCGCTCCAAGCTCGGTATCGCAGGGGACATGATCGAGACAGTTCGCGGGTTCGGCTATCGGTTCCGTAGCAGCGAACGGACAGCCCGAGCGAGGTGAGCTACACCGGGCGCCTGATCGCCGGCACGATCGGGGTGCTGCTGACCACCCTGATCGTGCTGGTATTCGGCGTGGATCGCGCCCTCCGACTGGATCTCGAATCCGGGATCCGGGCGGCGCTCGAGCGGCGGGCCCACCTGCTCCACCAGGTCATCGGCGACTCCTCGGGCGTCGACCAGGCCCGGGTCCGCGAGCTCGCCCGGGTGGCCGACGCCCGGGTCACCCTGATCGACCCGAACGGCGTCGTGCTCGCCGATTCCGAGGTCGAAGCCGAGCAGCTGCCCCGGGTCGAGAACCACGCCAACCGCCCCGAGGTCCAGGAGGCGATGGCCTCCGGGACCGGGGCCGCGATCCGGACCAGCCGGACGGTCGGGCGGCCCCTGATGTACGTGGCGATTCGGGGCGGGCCGGCGGTGATCCGTCTGGCGACGCCGCTCGACGCCGTGACGGCGACCGTCCGCGAGGCGCAGCGAGCGTTGATGCTGGGCTCGCTGGTGGCGCTGGTGCTCGGCGTGGGACTGGCCGTGATGGCGGGGCGCCGGCTCGCCAGGCCCTTGGCCGAGGCCCGGGGCGCCGCGCGGGCCATCGCGCAGGGCGAGGCGCCCAGATTTCCCTGGTCCGGAATCCCCGACGTCGACCGTCTGGTGCTCGACCTCCGCGACATGCACCGCCAGCTGACCGAGCGCTACGAGGCGCTCCGCCAAAAACAGGCGGAGACCTCCGCCCTGGTCGACGCGATGGTCGAGGGCGTGGTCTCGGCCGACGCCAAGGGCAACATCATCGGGGCCAACCCGGCCGCCCGCCGGCTGCTCGGCTTCGGCGAGGACGATCAGCTCCCCGCGCTGCCGCTGCTGTTTCGGAGCCGCGAGGCCCGGGAAGCCGTGCAGTCGGTGCTCGCCGGTGGCGCGGTCCCGGAGCGGGAAATCGAGGTCGGCGACCGGATCTGTCTCCTCACCGCCCGGGCGACGGCCACCGGGGGCGTGGTGGTCGTGCTCCACGATCTGACCCGTCTCAAACGGCTCGAGGCGGTGCGCCGTGACTTCGTGGCCAACGTCTCCCACGAGCTCAAGACGCCGCTCACCGCCATCTCCGGCTACGCGGAAACCCTGCTCACCGACCGAGTCGACGACACCACCATGCGACGGTTCGTCGAGACCATCCTGGCCAACGCCCGCCGGATGCAGCGCCTGGTCGACGACCAGCTCGACCTCTCCCGGATCGAGTCCGGCACCTGGTCGCCTCGTCCGGAGACGATCGAGGTGGAGGCGATCGCGCGCGAGGCCTGGAGCCTGGTGGCCCCGGTCCGGCGCCAGACGGCGAGCCTCCATGTCGACCTCGACCCGGCCGCCCGAACCCTGACGGCGGACCCGGACGGCGTCCGCCAGATCCTCCGCAACCTCTTCGAGAACGCCATCCGGCATACCAGCCCCGACGGAGAGGTCCGGGTTCGCACAGCCATCGAAGCAGGCGGCGTCCGACTCTCCGTGTCCGATACCGGCTCGGGCATCCCATCCGAGCACCTGCCGCGGATCTTCGAGCGGTTCTACCGGGTAGACGCGGCCCGGTCCCGCGAGCAGGGCGGCACCGGCCTGGGGCTCGCCATCGTCCGACACCTGATGGAAGCGCACGACGGGAAGGTTCGGGCGGAGAGTGATCTAGGCCGCGGGACCACGATCCACTGCTGGTTTCCAGCCCAAGCCGACGTTACATAGACGTTACATATTTGTGACGAATGGGTGATCGCGTCACGCGAGCGTTACGCCCGCGTGGCCGGTCCGTGACATCGGGCCGAGACTTTCACCCTCATGCGGGAGACGCGATGGGCCGCCTATCGTGGCTGGTTTTGGGGCTCGGGACCTTCCTGGCAGTTCCCTCGACAGACCTGATGGCGCAAGGCAACCAGGGCTCCGGACCGCCACCGGTCGCGGTGGGGGGGCTGATCTACACCCAATACGCCTACGCCCTTCGGAGCGCCGACGACGAGGGCAACGCGAACAACTTCGACGTCACCCGGGCCTACCTGACCCTGACCGGCCGCTTCGCCGAGGGAGTCGGCGGACGCCTGACCGGAGACATCTACCGGAACGCGGATGGATCCCTGGGTTACCGCCTCAAGTACGGCTACGTCCAGTACCGGCCGAATGGATCGGCGCTGACCTTCAAGTTCGGCCAGTTCCAGACCCCCTACGTCGGCTACAACGAGACCCTTTGGGACTACCGGATGCAGGGTTCCGACCCCACCGATCGAGCCCGCTACCTGAGCTCTTCGGACTTCGGCGTCGGGGTCGAGGGAAGCTGGAACGACGCGGCCGTGACCCTCCACTCCGGGATCTACAACGGCGAGTTTTACAACAAGACGCCGGGCGACAGCCACAAGGACGTCGCCGCGCGCCTCTCGGTGCGGCTGGCCAAGTCAGACCAGTCCGGCACCTACGGCGGGCTCCGCCTCACCGGCTTCGCGCTCCTCGGCGAGCCCAACGGCGGGGGGCGCCGCTCGCGGCTCCTGGGCCAGCTGAGCTACCGGTCCAAGACCGTGACGCTCGCGGCGACCGCGCTGACGACCCGAGATCGGGTGGACTCGACCGCGACCGCGCCGACCGCGCTCGGGCGACTGGTCAGCGTGATGGGCGTCTACAACGTGCCCAAGTCCCGCTTCGCCGTGATCGGCCGCTTCGACTGGCACGACCCCGACAAGGATGTCGACGAGAACGCCCTGAGCCGGATCGTCGCGGGCGTCTCCTATCGGGTCGGCCCGAATCTCCGGGTGCTGGCCGACCTCGATCACACCATGTATCAGGGCCCCGTTTCCGCGGCCACCGACGCGGCCCGCTCCCAGGCGCTCTTCCAGCTCGAGCTCGTCTTCTAACGGAATGGATCCCATGACCAGACCTTTGGCCCGTCTCGCAGCGCTCCCCACGCTCCTGCTCGTCGCTCTCGCCGGATGCGGCGGGGGGGGCGGAGGCGAGAGCACCGCCGTCACCTCGCTCAACGGAGCCGGCGCGACCTTCCCGAACCCGATCTACACCAAATGGTTCGCGGAGTACGCCCGGGCGCGCGGCGTCAACATCAACTACCAGTCGATCGGCTCGGGCGGCGGCATCCGCCAGTTCACCGAGGGCACCGTCGACTTCGGCGCCACGGACGGGCCGATGAACGACGAGCAGATCGCCGCCGCGAGCGGCAACGTCCTCCACCTCCCGACGGTGCTCGGCGCGGTGGTGCTGACCTACAATCTCCCCAGCCTTGGCGCCACCAAGCTCAAGCTCGACGCGGCCACCATCGCGGATATCTTCCTGGGCAAGATCACCAAGTGGAACGACGCCCGAATCGCCGGGCTGAATCCGGGCGTTTCGTTACCGGATCGCGATCTGCTCGTGGTCCACCGCTCCGATGGTTCGGGGACCACCTACGTCTTCGTCGACTACCTTTCCAAGGTTTCGGAGGAGTGGAAGACGAAGGTCGGCGCCGCCACCTCGGTCAGTTGGCCGGTCGGTTTGGGCGGCAAGGGCAACGAGGGCGTGACCCAACAGGTCAAGCAGCTCGAGGGCACGATCGGCTACGTCGAGCTGGTCTACGCGGCGTCGAACCAGCTACCCTACGCCGAAGTCAGGAACTCGGCCGGAGCCTTCGTCGACCCGACCCTCGAGGCGGTCAGCGCCGCGGCGGCCGGAGCCGATCTGCAGCCGGATACGGACTTCCGGGTTTCGATCACCAACGCGGCGGGTGAGGCGGCCTACCCGATCGCCTCGTTCACCTGGCTCCTGGTGCACCCGGACAATCCGGACGCCGGCAAGGCCAAGACGATCAAGGAATTCCTGTCGTGGATGGTGACCAGCGAAGCACAGGCGATGGCCACCGAGCTGGGCTACGCGCCGCTCCCGACCCCGGTGGCCACCCTGGTCAAAGACCGGCTCTCGACCCTGAAGGCCGGGGGACAGCCGATCGGATGACCGACGTCGCGGCGCCGGCGGACGTCTCCGTCGCCGAGGCTTCGTCCTCCGGTCTGGAGGGTCGGAGCCTCGGCGATCTGGCCTTCCGGGTCGTGCTCACGCTGGCCGCGCTGGCCATTCCGGTGCTGCTGGGCTTCCTGGTCTGGGAGCTTTATCGGGGCGCCGAGCTGGCCGTGGTCCGCTACGGGGCCGACTTCATCACCTCCTCGAGCTGGGACCCCGTGGCCGAGGAGTTCGGCGCGGCGCCACTCATCTTCGGCACCCTGCTCTCGTCCTTGATCGCCCTGGTCATCGCCGTGCCGCTCTCGCTCGGCGTCGCGATCTTCATCACCGAGTTCGCGCCCGCGACGATCCGCCAGCCGATCGCCTTCCTGATCGAGCTGCTCGCGGCGATCCCCAGCGTGGTCTACGGGCTCTGGGGCATCTTCGTCCTGATCCCGGTGCTCAAGGACTACGTCTTCCCCTTCCTCCAGCGCACGCTCGGGTTCCTGCCGATCTTCCAAGGCGCGATCTACGGCAACTCGATGCTCGCCGCGGGCATCATCCTGGCGATCATGGTGATGCCCTACGTGATGTCGGTGAGCCGCGAGGTCCTGCTCGCGGTCCCGGCCAGTCAGCGCGAGGCGGCGCTCGGTCTCGGCGCGACCCGCTGGGAGGCGGCCTGGACCGCCGTGGTCCCCTATGCGCGCTCCGGCATCGTGGGCGCCGTGATCCTCGGCCTCGGCCGTGCGCTCGGCGAGACGATGGCGGTGACCATGTTGATCGGCAACCGCCACGAGATCGCGGCGTCGCTCTTCGCCCCCGGCTACACCATGGCGGCCGCGATCGCCAACGAGTTCAGTGAGGCGGTCACCGACATCCACCTCGCCGCGCTGGCCTACGTCGCCCTGGTGCTCTTCGGGGTGACCGTGCTGGTCAACGCGGGGGCCCGGTTCTTGGTCTGGCGGGTCTCGCACGGCGAGCCGAGCGGGGGCCAGGGCGCATGAACCGGCACCGGTGGCGGCGCTGGAAGAGCAACCTGATGGTCACGCTGATGGTGGCGGCGGTGGTCCTGGCCGTGCTGCCGCTCTTCCTCATCCTCGCCACCCTGATCGTCCGCGGGGCCAGCAGCCTCAACCTGGCCTTCTTCCTCAACGTGCCCGCGCCCGCCGGCGAGTCGGGCGGCGGGGTGTCCCACGCCATCGTCGGCACCCTGATGATCGTCGGGGTCGCCGCCCTGATGGGGCTCCCGATCGGGATCGGCGCCGGGATCTTCAGCGCCGAGTTTCCACGCTCGAAGCTGGCCACCACCGCCCGCTTCATCGCGGACGTGCTGAACGGGACCCCGTCGATCGTGGTCGGCGTCGTGGCCTGGGCGCTGATCGTGGCGCAGCAGAAGCACTTTTCCGGCTTCGCCGGCAGCGTGGCCCTCGCCTTCCTGATGATCCCCATGGTGATGCGCACCACCGAGGAGATGATCAAGCTGGTGCCCCACTCGCTCCGCGAGGCGGCGCTGGCGCTGGGGTACCCCCGTTGGCGCACCAGTCTGGCCGTGGTGCTCCGCACCTGCCTTCCCGGCATCGTGACCGGGAGCCTGCTGGCGATCGCCCGAATCGCGGGCGAGACGGCGCCGCTTCTGTTTACCGCGCTCGGCAGCCAGTTCATGAGCCGGAACATGGACCAGCCGATGGCCGCGCTCCCGCTCACGGTCTTCACCTACGCCACCGGCCCCTACGAGGAATGGCACCAGATGGCGTGGGCGTCGGCGCTGGTGCTGATCCTCGTGGTGCTGGTGCTCAGCGTCGCGGCGCGGCTGGCGACCAGACGGCGGTTCGATGTCCGCCAATAGCCCCGCGCTCAAGCTGCCCGGCATCGTCGTGGGCGACGGCGGGTCGGCCGGTGGTGGGCCCGTGCGGCTCCGCACCGAGGACCTCACCGCCTTCTACGGCCGCTTCGCCGCGGTCAAGAACGTGAGCCTCGGCTTCGCCAGCAACCGGGTCCACGCGCTGATCGGCCCGTCGGGCTGCGGCAAGTCGACCTTCCTCCGGACGCTCAACCGGATGCACGAGGTGGTCGGCGGCTCGATCGCCGGCAAGGTCCTGATCGACGGCGAGGACGCCTACGGCCCACGCATCAGCGTCACCGCGCTCCGCCGAAAGGTCGGGATGGTCTTCCAGAAGCCGACCCCGTTCCCCACCATGTCGATCTACCAGAACGTCGCCGCCGGCCTGAGCGTGGGCCGCCGGATCGGCCGGATCGAGCGCGACGAGGTGGTGGAGCGCGCCCTCCGCCAGGCGGCGCTCTGGGACGAGGTGAAAGACCGGCTTCAGGCGAGCGCCATGGCCCTCTCCGGGGGGCAACAGCAGCGGCTCTGCCTCGCCCGCACCATCGCGCCCCGTCCGGAGGTGATCCTCCTCGACGAGCCCACCGCCTCGCTCGACCCGCTCGGCACGCAGCGGATCGAGGAGTTGCTCTTCACGCTCAAGCGGGAATTCACGATCGTCATCGTGACCCACAACATGCAACAGGCCGCCCGGGTCAGCGACACCACCACCTTCTTCTACCTCGGCGCGATGATCGAGACCGGCCCGACCCGGCAGATCTTCACCAACCCCGCCGAGGAGCAGACCGAGGCCTACGTCACGGGGC
>JBFXAS010000064.1:0-22575 GCA_050184075.1 Gemmatimonadales bacterium | reverse complement strand
ACGGCCAGCTCGAAGCGGACGGGCAGGAGCTCGGCGCGCGTGCGCCCGAAAGCGCGCCGCTCGCGACACTAGGCGACGGCCGCACGGAACGCGGCGTCGGCCTGCGCCACGGCGCCGACGGCGATGGTGAGCCGCTCGACGGGCAGCGCCTCCATCAGGTACCGGAAGCCGCTGCCCTCCTCGCCGAGCAGATGGCTCTTCGGAACCCGGACGTCACGGAAAAAGAGCTCGGCCGTGTCCTGGGCGTGCTGACCGATTTTCTCGAGGTTTCTGCCCCGCTCGAAGCCGGGCATCCCTCGCTCGACGGCCAGCAGGCTGATGCCCTTGTGGCCCGCCGACGGGTCGGTTCGCGCCACCACCACCACCAGGTCGGCCTGGAGCCCGTTGCTGATGAAGGTCTTCTGCCCGTTGAGCAGGTAGTGGTCGCCGCTCGGGACGGCGCTCGCCTCGATGCCCTGGAGGTCGCTGCCGGCGGCCGGCTCGGACATCGCGATCGCGGTGATGCCCTCGCCGGTCACCGCCTTCGGCAGCCAGCGCCGCTTGAGCTCGTCGCCACCGTGTTTGATCAGATAAGGAACCACGATATCGGTATGGAGGGGGAACCCGACGCCCGAGAGCCCCGCCTCGGCGAGCTCCTCGGTAACGATCGCGTTGTAACGGAAATCGGTCACTCCGGATCCGCCGTACTCCTCCGGAACGTCCATGCAGAGCAGTCCCAGAGCGCCCGCCTCCGTCCAGGCGTCCCGGCTCACCATCCTGGCCCGCTCCCATTCGGGGTGCCGCGGAGTCAGGGACTGCTCCACGAAACCCCGAACGGTGTTTCGAAAATCCTGGTGCTCGGGCTCGAACAAGCGACGACGCACGGTGGCCTCTCGTGGACGCGGGCTCGTAAGCTAGCCCACTCGATCGGGGGCGAAAGGGTGAGCGAGTTTGTCTCTGTGTCTCTAATCAGGGACAGAATCTCGTCGTGCGCGTCTGGCTAAGTCGTTGTCACATAAAGACATTGCTGATGGCACGACTCTGGCAATGGAACCCTGCGGAGACGCTGGACGCTTTCTCAGAGGAGGTTCCCGTGGGTACACAGCTCGTGACCGCCAGTGTGATGGCTGGCCTGCTTGGAGTCGGTGGCGTCACTGCCGGGGCCGCGCAGAAGGTGTCGGCCCATATCCGGATCGGCGACGGTCCGGTCAGCGGAGTCATCCATATCGGAGAGCGTCATCGACCGGTCGGGGACGTAGTGGTGGTAGACCGGGTTCGGCCCCGGGTGATTCTGGTCGAGCGGCGGAGTGGACGGGACTTTCTCCGTCGGGGTCGTGGGATCCGCGTGATCGTCGCGTACTACGATCCGTGGAGTGGCGTGTTCTTCGATCGTGGCGGTAGGGGTCTCCATGCGGTTCGGTTGTTTAACCACGGCGGCCGCTTCTACATCCACGACGATCACGACTTCGGGCGCCGGTTTCCGAAAGACCGCTTCCGCCATCGGGACCGAGACGATCGCCATCGGGGCGACCGGTTCGACCGCGATCGACGGGACGACCGGGACCGCCGCTGGCGGCAGGAGCGCCGCGACGAGCGCCGTGATGATCGCGGCCGACGCGACGACGATCGACGACCAAGGGGCCGCGGCAACTGAGGCCCAGGAAGGAATAGGCCGGCCTCCCCCCTATCTCAGCCCCCTTGCTGAGTCCTGGCCGGCAACCCGAGGCTCCTACAGCCGAGGGTACAAGCAACCCCGCGACGGCGGGGTTGTTTGCTTGTGGGCCCGGCTCTACCGTTCGCCGGGTCGAACCGACCGGAGCTTCCCAATGCTGTCTCTCGCCGTGGCCGCGCTGATCGCCTGCTCTCCCGGGAACGATCCCGGTCTCCGGCCGTTGCCCCTCGCGGCCCCAGTTGCTTCCGACTCTCTCGAAGATCTCTATCGGAGCGGGCGGACCTGGGAGGACTTCTACGCGGCGGTCAACGCGAGACGCGTCCTCTGGACCGACAACTACGAGGGTCCCGGGCTGCCCGACTCGCTGCTGACACGCGCGCGTGCCGTCGGCGGCACCTGGCGCTTCCTGGTCGTGGCCATCGACAGCTGCAGCGACTCCGCCAATACGATTCCGTTCCTGGCCAAGCTGGTCGACGCCGTGCCCGGGCTGGAGCTCCGGATCGTCGACCCGACCGCCGGCCGTTGGGTGATGGAAGCCCACCGCACCGCCGATGGCCGGGCGGCGACTCCGACGGTAATCCTGCTCGACGAGTCCTTCGGGGAGCGCGGATGCTTCGTCGAGCGACCCGTTGCGCTCCGGAAGATGCTGGCCGAGGCGCAGGGCGGCGATCAGGATCGGTTCGAGAGCAAGATGGCCTGGTATCGCGAGGACGCCGGCCGCTCGACAGTAGCCGACCTGATCGGCTTGCTCGAGTCCGCCGCGGCTGGCCCCACCCACTGCGATCCGGGCGCCTAGCGGCTCTGATCGTCCGCCTGCCGAAGCAGGAGCAGGAGGTCCGCGATGGTCGCGCCCTCTGGGCTCGCGGGCATGGTGATCCGAATCGGCTCCGCCCCGAGCTGGAGCCGTCGCGCCACCCGCTCCTCCACCCGGAGCAGGTACTCCCCCGGCTTGATCCCGATCGAGTAGAAGGCGCCGTCGCGGAAGGTCACCAGCGTGCGGCTGGCGCCACTCGCGACGTGCAGGAGCTCGAGCGCCAGGCCGCCGACCGGCGCGCTGTCCGCGGCGAAGACCGCCCGGCCCTCGATCACGCCGCCCGGCGCGACCGGAATGTCGACCACCTCGTACCGATTCGGCGCCGGGCGAATCTGGATGGCCCGATAGGTCGGCACCCAGAGCGGTGACGCGAGGGTGGTGGAGTCGATCGCCACGAGCGCGGGTTCGTGCGGCGTCACGTTCCAGAGTCGGTAGCTGCCGTCCGCGCCGGAGACCCGCGTCTGCATCCCGACGCTCACCCGCACGGCGGAGAGGGGCTGCTCGCCGGGGTCGAAGCGCTCGTTGCCGTTGGCGTCGAGGAAGACCCGCCCGGTCACCCCGCTTCGATCGATCGAGGGCCCCGCGCCGAGGCTCACCCGACTCCGGGAGGGATCGTAGAGCACGCTCCCCTGGAACAGCTGCGACGCGCTGGTGCGACCGGCCGAGTGGCTCGCCGTCGTGTAGGAGCGCAGCGTCGGCAGGTTGGCCGCCAGGGTCAGCGAGAAGAGCCCTCCCTGGCCGCGCAGCCAGCCACCGCCCAGCTCGAGCCGCAGGTGCCGTCCGAGATTTCGACTCGCGAACGCGGTCAGCGTCTTGGGGGCGAGCGCCCCCTCGAACTCGAGTGTTGCCCGACTGGTGATGCCGCTCAGGAGTGCTCCGAACCGGGGGCTCGCCAGGAGGAACATGCCGGTTCCGTAGCTGATCCGATCGGCCGACCGGCCGCCGGCGCGATCGTGCTGCCAGCGGACGGAGGGCAGCAGCTGGAGCTCACCGCGCTGCCACGAGCCACCCACCCGCCCGCTCAGGAAGGAGCCCGCGTCGGTGCTGATCCGGTCGACGCTGGCCTCGAGATAGGTCGCGCCCCAGTCCCGGTTGGGACGGTAGAACGCCGTCAGCGTCGCCTGGCCGCGCCGACCGTCGGGGGTGAGAATCGGGTCGGTCACCCCACGCGCGAAGCGGAGCACCTCGCCGGTGAGGGCGAGATCGATGGAGGGGTCGTAGCGCACCGTCGCGCGGGCCACGGCGTTGGCCACCAGCTCGGCGTCCACGCTGACGACGCTGGTCAGGTGGCCGGCCACCCCGACGTACGGATGAAAGAGGTCGGGCATCCCACCGCGCCAGAACTGGTCGAGCCCGCCGCGCACCGTCCAGCGAGGCGACACGCCATAGCGCGCGTCGAGGTTCATGGTTGCCTGGCAGAGCTGGGCCCGGCAGGCGCCGGCCGCCACGCCGTACTCGAAGGAGCCCGCGGGGATCCGATCGGCGTCGACGCGGAGGGTGCGATTGAACCGGCGGATCTCTCCGAACGGCCCGTAGGCCACGAAGTCGACGGGGTTTTCGCCGTACTGGATCGGCGCGTCGATCGCGAACTCGCCCAGCGCGTTGACCGAATCGAAGGCGATCATCCGGCCGCCGCGATAGGCCTCGAGGGTCCATCCGGGATCGAGGTTGCCCGAGAAGGCGGTGGTCCCGAAGTAGTTGGGCCGCACGAACGGGGCGTTGCCGAAGGAGAGACCCCGCAGGGTTCGCGGACGCGGGCCGGTAGCGAAGCCGTCTCCCAGCCGGAGTTGCGTGATCCAGGGACGATCGTGGAAGACGCCCGACCAGGCGAAGTCGCTCCGGATGCGGGCCCGGCCCGGTTGGTCCTGACTCTGCGCGGCTGCCGTCAGCGAGCCGCCGAGCAGCTCGAGGCCGAGGGCGGTGGAGTAGGCGGCCTGATCGAGCGGCCGGCCGCTCGGTGCAAGCACGCTGTAGTCGACCACCAGTCCGTCCACGGTCCGGACGTCCGACTCGAGGGTGCGCTCGGCGACGAGGCCTTCGCCGACCAGCTCCCGGGTGCGTCGTTGCCAGTCGCGGGTGAGGCGGACTGCGATCGGCAGGCGGGACGGATCGACGACCGTCGCGACGAGATCGGCCCAGCTGACGCTCCACTCGAGGTCGAGCAGCGCTCCGATCACCGTCGCCGGCAGGTAGACCTCGCTCGGCTCGACGACCATCGACTCCGGCGATACGGTGCGCTCGCGTTGATCGAACGAGACGCTTCCGCTGGTCGGATCCACGACGAAGCGCCGCTCGCCAGGGTGGAGGATCGCCTCGACCCGGTCGGGGCCGAGGCGCTCGACCTCGATCTCGCTCAGGTCGAAGAACCGGCCGAGCGGGAGCAGCGCTTCGTCCCCGAGCCGATAGGCCGCGACGGTGGCCCGCGCCAGCCGGCCGATGGCCAGCTCGACAATGACCGGCTGCGCGGTGTCTCGCGCAATGGCTTGCACCGGCAGGGGCGCGGCAATGGCCCCGAGGCTGAGCAGCGCCGCGGCGATCACTCGAGGACGATGGGGAGAGACGCTCGTGCCGGGGCGGCCGGCACGATCTGGGTGTCGGGGAGGTCGGTTCGTTCGGTGACGAGCTCGATCTCGAGGGTGTAGCGACCCGCGGGGAGGGCCGCGGTCGCGATCCGCATCAGGGGATCGATCTCGACGTAGACCGCCAGCGGGATCGCGGCCTCGGCGGCCAGTCGACCGCTCTCGTCGCGAAGGCGAAGGTGGCCCGTGCCGACGAAGGCGGCATTGCCCTGGCGGACCATCCGCGCCCTGACCGCGAGGCTGTCCCCGTCCTTCTCGGCCCGGACACCCTCGATCCGAACCCCGGTCGTGATGCTGCCCTTGCGATACTGGACCGGGATGATGGTGCGGACTTCGAGATCGAGCCCGATGTCGATTCCCCGGGCGCTGTCGGCGGACTGGACCGCGACCTTGCCGCCCTTCGCGCTGATCATCAGCCGACTCCAGTACTCACCGTCGGCGAGGTTCGCGGGCGGACGCCCGAGCAGACGGATCGTCTGCCGCTCGAGCGGGCCCACCAGCACCCGGCGGGGATAGGCGTCGATCCAGCCGGCGGAGGATGGCAGGCCGGCGGTCGCAGGATCCGGCGTGGCCAGCTCGAACTCGCCAATGGAGTCGGTGATCGGGTAGCCGAAGAACCCGGAGATCGAGACCTCGGCGGGCTCCGCGCCGGGGTTGTACAGCGTGATCGCGGTTCCCCGGGTCTGGTGGTCGATCACCACGACGTGAGGGGCCACCAGCACGCCCTGAGCGGAGAGCGCGCCGGCCAAGAGCGTCGAGGAGAGCGCGAGGGCCATGAGGGGGCGTCGCATCAGAAGACCGTTATCGTCATGACGATGGTTCCGGTGTAGCTGCCTGGGGCCTGGCCCGCCGAGGGGGAGACCGTGCCGCCGAGATAGACGTTCGCGTCGGAGCTGGTGGCGGCCCGGAGCACGGTGGTGGCGCGCGGGTTGATCGAGACCGGAAAGCTTGCCGGACCGGTGCCCATCAACAGGCCGTCGCCGTTCGAGAAGCTGATGTTCATCTGAGCCCCACCCGGGCCGTTCAATCGGTTCGGCAGGTTGAACCGGATTCGTACCCGGCTGCCGATGCCGGGCGTCTGGAAGTAGAGCTGCCCGCTCTTAAGCGGATCGGTGGGCGCGACGGACGACTGGACACCCGGCAAGACGACGCCGAAGTTCAGATCGCGGATGCCCTGAACCCCCACCTGGCCCGACGCACGGGAGGTGAGGGTCGAACCGGTCAGGGCGAGCACGGCTAACGCGCGGTACATCGGTCGGGCCGGCGGGACGGGCCCGGGGTCGTCGACCTCCGAGCCCATCCGCGCGAAGCAGACTCAGAAGTACGTCAGGGTCATCGTCACGGTGCCCGTGTAGCTGCCGACCGCCTGCGCGGCGGCGGGCGTCACGGTGGCGCCGACGAAGACCCAGAGGTTGCCCGCGCCGCCGAAAGCGGCCGGCGTGGTCGCGGCCAGGTTGGCGATCGCGGTGCAGCCCGCCCCGTTGCTGTTGGCCGTCCCGTTGTAGCAGCCGGTCCAGGTGCCGATCGGCAGCGTGTTCGCGCCGGACGCCAGAGTGGCGGGCAGGGTGAAGTCGATGTTGACGTTGGCGCTGGCGGTGCCCGTCGCGTCGAAGCGGCCAGCCGCCGCGGCCGTCGAGGCGATCGTCTTTGGCGTGCCCTGCAGCACGATGCCGAAGTCGAGGTCTTGACCGGCGCTGATCGAGATCGGCTGACGGACCAACGCGGTTGCGTTGATCGAGCCGCTGGCGCTCTGCGCGGCGCCGACCGCCGTGAGACTCAAGCTCAACGCCACCGCCGCCGATACTGATTTCAGGACTCGCATGCCTTGCTCCCTCGAAGTGAGTGTGTCGGGTTCACATTCCAGGGGAGCCGACCTCCCTCTGGGTTCGAAGGGGCGCAAAGGCAACCAATATGCCAGGCCGGAAAACAGTGTCGAAATGATTGAAATTTCTGCCGGCTGATGCTGCGTAAACCATTGTATTAACTCGTCTTGACGGAATTGCCGGATGACTAGTTTCAAGACGCCTTGTCGCCTCGACCCGGTCTCGAAATCGGCCGCCCTTCGCGACTTCCACCGCTTGCGGTCGCCTGTCGAAGAATGCAACCCCGGGGACCGACGGGTTGGCTGGGGCCCCGGGAAGTCGGTTCTCCTGACGGCCCTGTTGGCGGTGCTCACCCTCGGGGTGACTTCCGCCGCCGGCGCTCAGACCTCGGGCAAGCTGCGAGTCGCGGCCAAGGTGGTCCGGGCCGAGTCGGGGGGAGAGGTCGCCGCCGTGGTCCGACGGGCGGCCCGTGACTCCACCGGATCCGCCCGGGTGAGCGTCGGCATCGCTCGGGTGGCCACGGTGCCCGAGCGGACCGCCCGGCGCCGGGTCGTGGTGGTGAGCTTCCTCCGCAACTGATCCGCTCGCAGGACCCGGGCGTGACCGGGTTCTGAGGGGCGGGCACGTCGCGTTCCTCCGAATGGTGGTGCCCCGGCTCGTCCTGGTCGTAGCTCGCGGACTACCACGCCGCCTTGGCCCGGGTTGATTTGCGGGCGGCGACCGTCGCACCTTCCCAACGCCGTCCGTAGCCCGTTCTCCCTTCGCCCACAGCCGGGCAGCCACTCGAGGACCGAGCCCATGGGTCGAAACGCTTCGAGGACCGTCTCGGCCCCCCGGCCGGACCGGCGGGCTGTCCGCGGGTGAAGGCACTCCGCGACCATCACCTCCCCCCCGATCCCGCGGCATACCGAGCCGCGCGGCATCCGCACGGGCGGGTGATCGTGATCGCGCCGACCCGGGCCGCGTGCGAGACGATCGAGCTGGCGCTCGGCGCGGAGATCGAGACCCTGCTGCTTCGGGAGCACGGCGAGGAGCTCGAGCGCTGGGCCCGGGAGGGCAAGGCGTTCGGGATCGTCGCCGGGACCGGAACGGGCAAGACCCTGGCGACCCGGGTCATCGCCCAGGCCATCCTGGGCGCCACGCTCCGGTACGGCGTCGTCAACCGGGAGCGGGAGGCGACGCCCGAGACACCCGGCTGGAACGTGGTGATCGTCACGACCGGCATTGCCCGTCGCTGGTTCCAGGACGACCTGATCACCGATCGCGATACCCTGGTCGTCGACGAGATCCACCAGACCTCCGCCGAGCTCGAGCTCTGTCTGGCGCTCGGCAAGCGGGCTGGCAGCCGGTTCATCTGGCTGTCGGCCACGGTCGACCCGCGGTTCTACGCCTCCTATCTCGGCAGCGACGAGGTGCTGTCCACCGCGGCGTTCGATCCGGCCCTGAGGGCGAAGGTCGCGGTGGTGGCCAAGGACGTGACCGAATTCATCGACGACCGCTTCGTCCGGCGGGTGATTCGCGAGCGACGCGCCGTCGCGGTGTTCGTGCCGACTCGGGCCGAGGTGGAGCGCCTCGCGCGGGAGGTCGGCGAGCGGTGGGAGCGCCTGGCGACCGCCTTCTACCATGGCGGCGAGCCGATTCGGGTGATCCGCCCGTTCCTCGAGGGCGAGGTGCCGAAGCCCTTTCTGCTCGCGATGACGGCGGCAGGCCAGTCGGCGCTCAACGTGCCGGGGCTCGACACGGTGGTCATCTACGACGCCCGGTATGGCAACGTGGTGGATCGCGGTCGCAACGTGCTTCACCGCCTCTATCTCGGCGCCAACGAGATCCTGCAGATGGCGGGGCGGGTCCACGGTCGGGTTCCGAACGGCGAGGTCACGATCCTGAGCGATCGGCCGCTCCGCTTCGAAGACCTGAAGCCGACGCCGCCGGAGTTCCAGCTGGCGGGCGACGCGGAGCGTGTGGCGCTGACCTGCGCGGCGCTCGGTGTCGACGCCACGGATCTCGAGCTCCCGGTTCCGTTGGACCGGACCGCCTATCGTCGGGCTTTGACGACGCTCACCGACCGCGGCCTGGTGGCCGATGGCCGGCTGACGTCGCTCGGGCGGGCGGTCGAGGCGATGCCCGTCGAGCGGGCCTGGGGCGAGCTGCTGGTACAGGCCTCGCCGGAGCTGGCACCGATCCTCGCGGTCTGCTCGAACGTCGACTCGCTCCATCGCATGACTCGGGACCAGCCGGACCTGGGCGGCGCCGCGGTGCGCGGGAGCGACCACCTGACGGCCTACAACCTGTACGCGGAAGCCGTCAACCGGCATGGCGGGCTGGGGTTGGTCTACGGGCTCGCCCGCCACGTCTTCGACGAGGGGCTCGAGGAGTGGGCTCTGGGACGCGGCGTGCTCGTGAAGGCGATCGAGGACATCGCCATGGGCATGGCGTCGGTGTACCGCGCGCTCGAGCTGCCGCTGCCGCCGACGCTGCCCTACGCCAGCAAGCACCTGCGTGACGAGTTCATCCATCTGGTGGCCAAGGTGATGCCGTTCGACTTGGTGATGGACGAGGAGACGGCCGACGGTCAGCCGGCTCGGATCTCGAAGTCGTCGTTGGCGGGCGGGTGGGGGGCGGTTGCCGGGTCGCTGCGGTTCTTCGCCGACCGCTTCGGAACCCCGAGGGCTTCGATCGAGGGCACCACCATCGCGCGCGACTTGGTGCAGCGCTATGCCCGCCGCGGTCCGCCCTCGGTGCGAGTGGCCGGCCCGCGCCGCCACCAGCGACTCGAGATCTGTCGGACTCGTGGCTACTTCGGCTTCGACCTGGATACGGTGTCCGAGCCGCTCGTCGGGCGCTTTCCCGACGAGCTCGCCGGTGCCGCGCGGGAAGCGTTGGCCGCCGCGCTGCTCGCGGGCAACGTCGAGCATCCCGATCGGGGCCCGGTTCGTCGAGCCGCGGAGCGTGCCCGGGAATACTGGCGCCGCTCCGGCGGCACCCTCCCGCTGGCCAGCGAGACCGCGCTGATGGATGAGCTGCTGGGCCAATTGGCGGAGGTCGACAGTTGGTCGAGCTTCCTCGGGACCAGCGTCGCGCTCGAGCTCGATCGGATCGTCGAGCCGGAGGTCCAGCAGGCGCTCGATCGCTTGCCCTCGACGATCCGGCTCTATGGCGACGTCGTCGCCCTGGAGTACGACGTGGAGCGCGGTCGGCCGATCGTGCGGCTTCGATTGCGGGAGGGGCAGGCGCGGAGGCTCAGACCGGAAGACCTGCCGGCGCTCGATCGGGAGCTCAGATTCGCGGTCGTTCGTGGAGCCGAGCCGCCACTCGAGGCGGCCTCGATCGATGCGCTCCTGGCGCTGCTCCGTCGGGCGAGCGGCAAGATCCATCCGCACCGACACCGAAAGCGCAAGGTGCGGGGCCCCCAGCCGCCCAAGCGGCGACGATGAGGTCACGAGGGAGGGACGGGCGGGTGCGAGCTTCCCTCTCGGACTCAACAGGAGGCTTCGATGGCGGCCCCGCTGATCCGCCTGGCTGCGCTCACGCTCCTCGGAACCGCGATCGCCACGACGGCGACCGCGCAGCAGGCCGCCGACCCCGAGCTCAGGCCGGGAGCGACGGTCCGCGTCACGACGAGCACGCGCTCCGCACCGCTCGTCGGGACGCTGGTGCGCGCCGAGCCGGGGCGGCTCACCATTCGGACGGGATCGGCAGAGACCCTGGTCGATCCGCGGTCGGTGCTTCGCCTCGAGCGGCGCACCGTTCGGCGCCACACCGGAACGGGTGCGCTGGTCGGCGCGGCGGTCGGGGGCGCCACGGCGGTCGCCTTCGCGATCGGGTTCTGCGACGATCCGGACACCTTGTGCGAGGCGGACGAGTACGCGCGGATCGGTCTGATCTTCGTGACGCCTCCGCTGCTCGGCGGCGCGTTGATCGGCTCCCTGATCAAGACCGAGCGGTGGCGCGCGGTGTCGGTGACGCCGTACCTGGCGCTCCACGACGGCCGCGGACTCGGGTTGCGCCTGCGGCTCACGTTCTAGGGGCCGAGGCGGGGCGCTTCCGGTAGCGCCGTCCTCGGGCGTCGAATAGGTTGTCGTTTCCGAGTCGACGTCCCTGCGCCAAGGACCCACCCGCCGTGTTTCGGCTCTGGTCGCTCGCGCTCGCCCTGCTCGGGTGCGCTCCCGGGCCGGCCGTGGCGCTGGTGGTCGCAAACCTCGACTCACCCGGTTTCGGCAGTGAGTCCTCGATCAAACAGGGATGGAGGCGTCCAGAGCATGTGGTCGAAGCTGACGGAGCTGACGAAGCTGACGTGGCGTAGTGCACTGACGGCCGGGCTCGCGGTCGCGCCGTTGGTCGCCGGTGCCCAAACCGTGCCCGGGCCGAGCTTTCGCTCGGTGATCGATCTCGAGAGCCCGGGCGGCCCCACGATCTCGCCGGACGGCCGCGCGATCGTCTACCAGGTCCGCGGCACGGATTGGAAGGAGAATCGCTTCGACACGGAGTTGTGGCTCTGGCGCGAAGGCGGTCAGGCGATCCAGCTCACTCGGGCCACCAAGGGCAGCAGCACGAGACCGCGCTGGTCGGCCGACGGTCGATGGATCGGCTTCCTCTCTGATCGGGACGGCGCCCAGCAGCTCTACGTGATCGGGCTTCACGGCGGCGAATCGATGCAGCTCACCCATCGGAAGGGTGGCGTGATCGACTTCGCCTGGAGTCCGGTCGGGCTCGAATTGGCGCTGTTGGCGCGGGAGGCCGAAACCAAGGACGACGAGGAGCGTCGCTCGCGCTACGGCGAGTTCGCGGTCGAAGACCAGGAGTACCGGCAACAGCACCTGTGGACGCTCGGCTTCGATCCGTCGACCTGGACCTCCGACACGACGCTGGGGCCGAAGCCGGTCCGTCTCACCGGCGACTCGAGCTACAGCGTCACCGACTTCGCCTTCTCGCCGGACGGGCGGCGGATCGCCTTCGAGCACCGTCCCGATCCCCTGATCACCTCGATCGGCGCGTCGGACATCGCGGTGGTCGACCTGGCCACGCGTCGGGTCAGGGGCCTGGTGCGACGCCCGGGCACGGATGGTGGACCGGTCTGGTCGCCGGACGGCCGCTGGATCGCCTTCACCTCGTCCAACGGAGACACCAGCTCGTACTTCTACCGCAACGCGCGGTTGATGAAAGTCCCGGCGGAGGGCGGTGAGCTGGTCCGGGTCGCGCCCGACTTCGACGAGCAGGTTGCGCAGCTCGAGTGGAGGGCGGACGGCCTCAGCTTCGTCGCGTGGCAGAAGACGCGACGGGCGGTCTTCCGGGTCGACGAAACGAGCAATGCCGCGGTCGAGCTGCCGCAGCCGTTCGCCCGGGTGCTCGGCCGGGAGACGAGCCCCGACGGGAGATCCTGGGCCATCCTCGCCCAGGCCGATTCGGCAAGCCTGCCGGAAGTGTACCGGTCGGCGGGCGGCGCGCCCGAGCGACTGACGGACTTCACCGGTCGGATCCGGGCCTGGAACCTGGGCCCGAGCGAGGTCGTCAGCTGGCGGAGCCGCGACGGCACCACGATCGAGGGCGTGCTCCACAAGCCGGCCGACTTCGACTCCACCCGGAAGTACCCCCTGTTGGTGGTGATCCATGGCGGCCCGACCGGCATCGACTACCCGACGCCGGTGCCGTTCTACGTCTACCCGATTCCGCAGTGGGTCGCCAAGGGGGCCATCGTGCTGCGGCCGAACTACCGCGGCTCGGCCGGCTACGGGGAGCGCTTCCGGTCGCTCAACGTCCGCAATCTCGGCGTCGGCGACCTCTGGGACGTGATGTCCGGCGTGGACGCGCTGGTCAGGCGCGGCTTCGTGGACGAGAGCCGCATGGGGGCGATGGGCTGGAGCCAGGGCGGGTACATCTCCGCGTTCCTCACCACCAACACCTCGCGGTTCAAGGCGATCTCCGTCGGAGCGGGCATCAGCAACTGGGTGACCTACTACGTCGCCACCGACATTCACCCGTTCACCCGGCAGTATCTCAAGGCAACCCCTTGGACGGACCGGGCCATCTATGCCCGGACCTCGCCGATGTCGACCATCCGTCAGGCCAGGACGCCGACCCTGATCCAGCACGGCGAGTTCGACCGTCGAGTCCCGACGCAGAACGCTCTCGAGCTGTTCCAGGGGCTTCAGGATCAGGCGGTGCCCACGGAGCTGATCATCTACAAGGGGTTCGGACACGGGATCAGCAAGCCGAAGGAGCAGCTGGCCGCGGTCTGGCACAACTGGAGCTGGTTCGCGAAGTATCTCTGGGGCGAGGAGGTGACGCTGCCGCTGGGCTCCGCGACCACGGCGGAGCCGCAGTAGCCAGACGCTACTCGCCCAAGGTGGGCTCGTAGCTCGGCTCGTGCCGGGGCGCCAGGTGCGGATTGGCGTTGAGGGCGCGGGCGCAGGCGTTCCAGCGGAGCAGGGCGTCGTCGTTGCCGGCCGGCCGGATCTTCTCGGCCTCCTCGTAGCACTCCATGGCTTCGATGAACCACTCGTGCGCCAGCGCGGCGGCGCCCATGGTGGTGCTGCGCAGCGCCGCCTGGGCCCGCCGCTCGCAGATGAGCCCGCCGTAATACGCCCGCTCGTACGGATCGTGGAGCTTGACCAGCACCTCGCGCGCCTTGGCGACGCCGGCGCCGAGCGCGTACTCGATCTGGTCGGAGCGGGCGAGCAGCAACGTCACCAGCGCCTGACGGTTGTCCGGCTCGGCGTCGAGCACGTCGAGACAGATGCTCTCGGCCCCCTCCGGGTCGTTGAGCAGGCGATAGCGCTCCGCTTTCGCGAGGGCACCGGCCACGCCGCCCGGGGTGATCGCCTTGAGAGGGTAGCGCATTGGCTCGATAGTCGACCCTGGGGGGGCCGCCGTCAAGGGCGCGGGGTCAGGGACCGGCCGTCTTGCCCGTGATCAATCCCCAGAGCTTCACGATCGGATCGAAGGCGTCGTCCATCACCCGCTCTTTCAGAGGGATGATCGCGTTGTCGGTGATCTTGATGCCCTCGGGACAGACCGTGGTGCAGCATTTGGTGATGTTGCAGTAGCCGATCCCGTGCTCGCGGCGGAGCGCCTCGAGCCGCTGCTCGGTGTCGAGCGGGTTCATCTCCAGGTTGGCCGCGTACACCAGGAAGCGCGGCCCGATGAACTCGTCGTGCAGGTGGTGGTCGCGGAGGACGTGACAGACGTCCTGGCAGAGATAGCACTCGATGCACTTCCGGAATTCCTGGACGCGATCGACGTCCTCCTGTCCCATGCGCCAGGTGCCGTCGGCGGCGTCGGCCGGCCGCGGCTTGAACTTGGCGATCTTGGGCTTGACCGAGTAGTTCCAGCTGACGTCGGTGACCAGATCGCGGAGATGGGGAAAGGTCCGCATCGGTTCGACGGTGACCGGCGCGCTCAGGTCGAGCTCGTTGAGCCGCGTCATGCACATCAGCCGCGGCTGGCCGTTGATCTCCGCGGAGCAGGAGCCGCACTTGCCGGCCTTGCAGTTCCATCGGCAGGCGAGGTCCGGCGCCTGCTCGGCCTGGATCTGGTGCACGGCGTCGAGCACCACCATGCCTTCGGACACTTCGGTGGCGTAGTCCTGGAATCGGCCGGTGCCCTGCTCGCCGCGCCAGATCGAGAACGTCGTGGTCGTCGTCATTCGCTGGTTCCCTTCCGGTTACTTCATCTCTTCGACGATGGCCGTGAGCTCCGCCGGCATCGGGGGGATCGCCTCGCGCCGGAGCGAGAGTCCGTCGCGCCCCCGGCTCGTCACCAGGTTGAACCGGCCGTACTCCGCCAGCTTCTCCGGATGGTCGTCCCGGAAGTGGCCGCCCCGACTTTCCTTGCGGGCGAGCGCGCTGGTCACCACCGCGCGGGAGACCGTGAGCAGGTTGGGCAGGTCGAGCGCGGTGTGCCAGGCCGGGTTGTAGGCCCGGCCGCCATCGACGCCGACCGTTCGGGCTCGCGCCTCGAGGGCGTCGAGCTCCGTCTGGGCCCGCGTCATCTCCGCCTCGCGTCTGACGATCCCGACCAGGTCCTGCATCATGGTCTGGAGGTCCTGCTGGACCTGGTAGGGATTCTCGCCGCCCTTTCGCTCGAAGGGCGCGAGCGCCTCGCGGATGGCCTCGCGCACTTCGCCGGCGTCGGGGCTCTCCGCGGCGTGCTGCCTGGCGTAGCCCGCGGCATGCTCCCCGGCCCGCTGGCCGAAGACCAACAGGTCCGAGAGCGAGTTGCCGCCGAGCCGGTTGGCGCCATGGAGGCCGGCGGCGACCTCGCCCGCGGCGAACAGACCCTCGACACTCGACATCTGGGTGTCGCCGTCGACTCGGACGCCGCCCATCATGTAGTGGGTGGTCGGTCCGATCTCCATGGGCGTGGTGGTGATGTCGATGTCCGCCAGCTGCTTGAACTGGTGATACATGCTCGGGAGCTTCTTCTTGATGTGCTCGGCCGCCTTGGGCAGGCGCTCCTTGATCCACGCGATGTCGAGGAAGACGCCGCCGTGCGGGCTCCCCCGGCCCTCGCGGACCTCGCGCATGATGCAGCGCGCCACGTGGTCGCGGGTGAGCAGCTCGGGCGGCCGGCGGGCCGACTTGTCGCCCTGCACGTAGCGCCACCCCTCATCGGGGTTGTCCGCGGTCTGGGCGCGGTAGTTCTCCGGGATGTCATCGAACATGAAGCGCCGGCCCTGGTTGTTGAGCAGGATCCCACCCTCGCCGCGCACGCCCTCCGTGACCAGGATCCCGCGCACGCTGGGCGGCCAGATCATGCCGGTCGGGTGGAACTGGATGAACTCCATGTCCTGGAGATCGGCGCCGGCCTGGAAGGCGAGCGCGTGACCGTCGCCGGTGTACTCCCAGCTGTTGCTGGTGATCTTGAACGCCCGCCCGATGCCGCCCGTCGCGAGCACGATCGCCTTGGCGCGAAACAGGTGGAAGGCTCCGTGCTGACGATCGTACCCGAGCGCGGCGACCACCCGGTCCCCGCGCTTGAGCAGGGTGACGACGGTGACCTCCATGTGGACGTCGATGCCCTGGTGGACGCCGTGATCCTGCAGCGTCCGGATCATCTCCAGGCCGGTGCGGTCGCCGACGTGCGCCAGGCGCGGATAGCGATGCCCTCCGAAGTTCCGCTGCAGGATGCGCCCGTCGTTGGTCCGGTCGAAGAGCGCGCCCCAGGCCTCCAGCTCGCGCACCCGGGCCGGCGCCTCCTTCGCGTGGAGCTCGGCCATCCGCCAGTTGTTGACGTACTGCCCGCCGCGGAGCGTGTCGGTGAAGTGGACCTTCCAGTTGTCGCGGTCGTCCACGTTCGCCAGCGCCGCCGCCATCCCACCCTCGGCCATCACCGTGTGCGCCTTGCCGAGGAGCGATTTGCAGACCAGTCCGACGGAAACGCCCATCGAGGCCGCTTCGATCGCGGCGCGGAGCCCGGCACCCCCGGCGCCGATGATCAGGACGTCATGATCGTAGGAGCGATGCTCGGCCATCAGAAGAACCTCGGATCGGTCCAGACGCCCATCGCGCAGAGCCGCACGTAGAGGTCGGAGAAGGCGACCACCAGGAGGCTCAGCCACGCCCAGCGGTGATGGACGCGATTGAGGCAGGAGGAGCAGGCGTACGGCAGCTTGAACGCGGGTCGGCGCGAGAACTGGTCGAGAAACCCACCCAGGATGTGCCGCATCGAGTGGCACCCGAAGGTGTAGCCGGCGAGGCAGACCACGTTGGCGGTGAGCACCAGGCTGCCCAGCCCGATTCCGAAGGTCGACCCGCCGGCGCCGTCGTCGAACCAGAAGCCCTTCCAGGCGTCGTGCCCCAGGAAAAACAGGAACACGACGGAGATCATCAGGAAGTAGCGATGGATGTTCTGGAAGATCAGCGGGAAGTAGCGCTCACCCAGGTACGTCTTGCGCGGCTCGCCGACGGTGCAGGCGATCGGATCGGCCCAGAAGGCCTTGTAGTAGGCACCGCGGTAGTAGTAGCAGGTGAAGCGGAAGAGCGCGGGAAACGGGAGGATGATGAGGGCGGGCGAGAAGGGCAGCCACCCCGGCCACCAGCCCGGCTTCGGCCCGAACCACGAGTGCGGCGAATCGCCGAAGATCTCCGGCGAATAGAACGGCGAGAGGTACTCCCCGTGCCAGTAGTGGGCGTTCTGGAACGCCGCCCAGGTCGCGTAGACAAGAAACGCGGAGAGGATCACGAAGACGATCAGAGGCTGGACCAACCAGCGGTCGCGCCGCATCGTCTCGCCGAACCGACGCCGGGTGAGCGGCACGGTCGCATTCGTCATCGGCGGGAATCCCGTGTCTCGAAGGAACTCGATATTATGAGAGAGCGCTGGGAGATTACCACCGTCACCACCGATTCGGAAGCGGGTTCCGATGCCGCTCGCGATCGCGCCGCCCTCCCTCGAGACGATTCGTGCCGCGCGGGAGCGGATCCGCGGGCTCGCGGTCCGCACGCCGGTGGTGCGGGTCGAGCTGGACGAGGGCCGGAGCGTCTGGCTCAAGCTCGAGAACCTCCAGCCGATCGGCTCCTTCAAGATCCGCGGCGCGGGGAACGCCCTCGCGACCGCGGATCCGGAGTCGCTCGGCCGTGGCGTGGTGACCGCGAGCGCGGGAAACATGGGGCAGGGGATCGCCTGGTGCGCCCGCGATCTTGGCATCCCGTGCTCCGTGATCGTGCCCGATCACGCCCCGGCCACCAAGCTCGCCGCGCTCGAGCGGCTCGGCGCCCGGGTCGTCGCGGTCCCCTTCGCGGAGTGGTGGCGCGTCCTCGAAACCCGGCGCACCGACCGCGCCGACGGATTCTTCGTGCACCCGGTGTCCGAGGCGGCGGTGGTCGCGGGGAACGCCACCATCGGGCTCGAGATCGCGGAGGACCTCCCGGAGGTCGCCACGGTGCTGGTGCCCTTCGGAGGGGGTGGGCTGAGCTGCGGGATCGCCTCGGCGCTGCGCGAGCTCAGGCCCGCGGCCCGAGTGGTCGCCGTCGAGCCGGAGACCGCCGCCCCGCTCACGGCCGCGATGCGGGCCGGCGAGCCGGTGGAGACCGTCTACCGGCCGAGCTTCGTGGACGGCGCGGGCGGTCGGTCCGTGCTGCCGGCGATGTGGCCCCTCGCGCGGGAAGTCCTGGCCGGCGCCGAGTCGGTGACGCTTGAGGCCGTGGCCGGGGCGGTGCGCTTTCTCGCCGAGCGGGTCCGGGTGGTGGCCGAAGGCGCCGGCGCGCTCGCCCTCGCCGCCGCACCGCGCCATCGGGGGAACGGCGGCGACGTGGTCTGCGTCGTCTCCGGCGGCAACATCGACTCGACCGTGCTGAGGACCATCCTCGCCGGCGAGCTGCCCAGCTGAAGGGGGCTCTGTGATTCGACCGGAAGTGTGGCTTCGTGGGCGGGTGACCGACGTGCCTGCCCTGCTCCAACCCGTCGCGCACGCCCTGCTGCAGGCACGCGAGGACGTCGCCCGGGCCCTGGAGCTGTTGTCCCCTGGAGATCTCTGGCGGTCGCCAGGCAAGGCGCCGCCGCCGGGATTCCACCTCAAGCACCTCGCGGGCGCAACCGATCGATTGTTCACCTATGCCCGGGGTGAAAGCCTGAGCGACGTCCAGCAGCGCTGGCTCGCCTCGGAAGGCGAGGCGACGCCGGCCGCGGTCGCGCCGCTCGAGGCTGAGCTCGACCGGGTGATCGAGGCGGCGCTCGCGCAGCTCGGCGACACCCCGATCGAGATGCTCACCACGCAGCGGCTCATCGGCCGCGCCAAACTGCCGACGACCGTGCTCGGTTGCCTGTTCCACGGGGGCGAGCACGCGGCCCGGCACGCTGGCCAGCTGCTCACCACGGTGCGGGCGCTGGCTACCTGATCAGCCCAGCAGCTCCTCGTAGGTCGCTTGGTCGAAGCCAACGAGCAGGGTGCGTCCCACCCGGCTCGTCGGCGCCCGAAGATTGCCGGAGGGGCCGAGGAGGAGCTTGAGCAGCTCGGCCTCGTCGGGCCGGCCGTGCTTCAGGTCCACCTCGACCAGCTTCCGACCCCGGGTGGCGTAGAGCCGGTCGATGCCACGGAGCAGCTCGAGCGCCTTCCGGCCCGTGATCTTGTCTCGGAAGGCGTTGACCGTCTCCCGCGGAGTGACTCCAACCGTCGCAAGGAACCCTTGCGTGCGCTTGCAGGTGGTTCAGCCGGGGCGGAGATACGCCCAGTCGAGTGACGCCATCGCTCTTCCGCTTCCTTTGGTTGCTCAGGATATGGCCGCGGCGCGGCGCTCCTGCTCCACGAGGACCCGCCGGAGGATCTTGCCCGAGGCCGACTTGGGGATCGCGTCGACGAAGGCGACCCGGCGGACCTTCTGGTAGGGGGCCACCCGCGCCGCCACGAACTCGATCACGGTCTCGGCCGTGAGCGGGCGCTTACAGACCACGAAGGCCTTGGGCACCTCGCCGGCCTCCGCGTCGGGGCTCGGGATCACGGCTGCGTCGGTGATCTCCGGATGGGACACCAGCACCGCCTCGAGCGCCGCGGGCGCCACCTGATAGCCCTTGTACTTGATCAGCTCCTTGAGCCGATCGACGACGTAGCAATAGCCGTCGTCGTCGAGGTATCCGATGTCGCCGGTCCGAAGCCAGCCGTCCTCGACGATGGTCGCGGCCGTGGCGTCGTCACGACCGAGATACCCCTGCATCACCATCGGGCCACGGATCCACAGCTCGCCGCGGCGGTTGGGGCCGACCGACTCGCCGGTTTCGGGATCGACGATCCGCTGCTCGTGATTGGGCATCAGCAAGCCGCAGGAGCCGGGATACCGCCCCGCCTGCTCGACGGGCAGCACGTGGCTCGCGCCCGACAACTCGGTCATCCCGTAGCCCTGATTGACCCGGCACCCCAGCCGCGCGGCCGCCGCGGCCTCCACCTCGGCGCCGAGCGGCGCCGCGCCACTCATCAGGTACTGGAGCGAGGAGAGGTCATAGCGGTCCACGGCGGGGTGCTTCGCCAGCGCGAGCACGATGGGGGGGACCACCGGCGCCCAGACCACCCGGTAGCGCTCGAGGCACTGGAGAAAGGGCTCCAGCTCGAAGCGCTGCATCACCACCTGCGGGTTCCCCTTCCAGAGGCTGAGCAGCATGATCACGGTCAGCCCGTAGATGTGGAAGTACGGCAGCACCACCATGACCGGGACGCCGCTCGGGAAGCCGGTGGCGGCGTCGATCAGGGTCACCTGGGCGACGACGTTGGCGTGCGAGAGCATCACGCCCTTGGAGCGCCCGCTGGTTCCGCTCGAGAAAGGCAGCGCGACCAGATCGGTCGCCGGCTCCAGGGAAGGCGGGGTCGCGGGCGCCGATCCGAGCAGCGTCTCGACCGACGGCGCCGAGCCCCTGGCGCCCTCGCCCAGGGCGTAGACCGTCTCCACCCCGGCCCGGGCCGCCGCCGGCTCCACCTTCTCGAGCAGCTCGGGAGTGGTGATCGCCAGTCGGGCGCGTCCCTCCCGGAGCAGGGTCCCGATCTCCTCCTCGGTCAGAATGGGATTGACCGTGCTCGCCACCCCACCGGCCAGGCTGATGCCCAGAAACAGCGCGGGGTACTCGATCACGTTCGGCAGCACCAGCGCCACCACCTCGCCCTTCGCGAGCCCCCGCGCGGCCAGGCCGCTCGCGAGCATGCGGGCCAGCTGCCCCACCCGAGCGAAGCTGATCGAGCGGCCCGTCGGGCCGTCGATCACCGCCGCCGCGTCACCCAGCTCCGCCAGCCGATCGAGCAGGAGGCCGTGCACCGCGCGGTCGGGCAGCGGGACGTCGGGGAAATGACTGCGGTGGATCATCGGAAGGGGGGGTGGCGGCGCGACGCCAGGCGACCTGGAGCCGAACCTGGTTCTTCGGTGACGCGGCGCCCGAAGTTATCGGCTCGCCGCGCTCTCCACCATCGTGCCGTCCCGGCGGCCGGCCGCATGCACCGCGGGTGGCCCGGCGGTCGGATCCCGCCGCGTCGCCCGGGGAGCGGAGCGCGGTGACTCTAGAAGATCGTATAGATGAACGGCGCCAGGACGGAGCCCTGGGCGAACACGAGGAGCGCGCCGACGATCAGCAGCATCAGAATCAACGGTAGCAGCCACCACTTCTTGCGGGCACGCATGAAGGCCCACAGCTCGCCCAGCAATCCGGAACTCGCCACAATCGTCTCCCTCGCCTCTAGAACTGTCTGGTCATGCTGCCGTGGCCCTCGGTCCGTCGGGCCCAGACGCCGCCGTCGTCGACCTTGGCAACGAGCGGGCTGCCGCCGAATGCGCGCCGGAGCACGCCCATCGGCGTGATCACCACAAAGTACATGATCCCCATGAAGATCGGCGTCGTCACCTTGGACAGCAGGTGGGCCAGCGCCATCCAGGCGCGATAGACCGGTCCGAGCCGGCCGGGGATCACCGCGCCGGCCACCATGAGCAGGCCACCGAGGCCGCCGAGCACGACGGGCGCCGTTTCCTTGCCGCGCCAGTAGAGGAACCCGGCCAGTCCCAGGAACGCGGCCCCGACCACCAGGCCGAATTTGCGGCCCTCCACCGGCGTCAGTCGAGCTGGAATTCCTGCTGCCAATCTCCCGTCTCCTTCCACTCGGGCTGATCCTCCTTGCGGAGCAAGAAGGGGTAGAGCACGAGCGCATCGATGTGGGTCCGCATGAAGCAGCGGTACGCGTCCGCCGGAGTGCAGACGATTGGCTCGCCGCGCACGTTGAACGAGGTGTTGACCACGACCCCGCACCCCGTCTTGGCCTCGAAGGACTTGATCAGGTCGTAGTAGTGCGGGCTGACCTCGCGCTCCACCGTCTGCACCCGGGCCGAATAGTCGATGTGGGTGACGGCCGGGATGTCGGACCGCACCACGTTCAGCTGCTCGATGCCCCAGAGCGTCTGCTGCTCGCGGGTCATCGGGATCTGTCGCTCCGTCTTGACCGGCGCGACGAGCAGCATGTAGGGCGAGTCCGTGTCGAGCTCGAAGTAGTCCTGCACCCGCTCTCGCAGCACGCTTGGCGCGAAGGGGCGGAAGCCTTCGCGGAACTTGATCTTCAGGTTCATCTGCGCCTGCATTCGCGGACTCCGCGGATCGCCGAGGATGCTCCGCCCGCCCAGGGCCCGCGGGCCGAACTCCATCCGGCCGTCGAACCAGCCGACGATCTTCTCCGAGGCCAGCAGGTCGGCCGCGTCGGCGATCAGCGCCTCGTGCTCGAGGCGCTGGTACGTCGCGCCGATGCTCCGCAGGTAGCGCTCGATCTCCTCGGCGGCGAACGACGGCCCGAGGTAGGCGCCCTTCATCGCGTCGCGGCAGCCGACCCGGCGCGACTTGCCGAGATGCCGGTGCCAGACCAGCTGCGCGACGCCGAGCGCGCCACCGGCGTCGCCCGCCGCTGGCTGGATCCAGAGTCGATCGAAGGGCCCCTCCCGAAGGATCTTGCCGTTGCCGACACAGTTGAGCGCCACCCCGCCCGCGAGACAGAGATTGGGCAGCCCGGTGACCCGGTGCGCCGTCCTCGCCATCCGCATCATGATCTCCTCGCAGACCGCCTGGACCGAGCGCGCCAGGTCCATCTCCCGCTGGGTCAGCTTCGACTCCGGCTCCCGCGGTGGCCCGCCGAAGAGCTCGTCGAAGGCGGCGTTCGTCATGGTGAGGCCGCCGAGGTAGTTGAAATACTTCTGATCGAGGGTGAACGACCCGTCGTCCTTCAGGGCCACCAGGTGATCGAGGATCAGGCCGACGTAC
>JBFXAS010000063.1:0-22949 GCA_050184075.1 Gemmatimonadales bacterium | reverse complement strand
TCGGGAGGACCATCGCCAGGTCCTGGACAAGCTGCCAGGGATGGTGGAGCAGGTCCTGGTGCGGGCCCTCCGGATGCGACCGGAAGATCGCTTCGAAGGGCCGCGCGAGCTGGTGCTGGCGCTGGCCGCGGCCTTTGAGAGGACGGCCCGCTTTCCGGAGGGACAAGCTCGGGCCATCGTCGCGCGGGCGGCGGAGATCGAGGCGACGGCGCCGACCGAGGGTGGCTCGCTCTCGCTGGCCGGGATACAGCGCGTCGCGGCCGAGGTGGGGATCGCGCCGGAGCACGTGGCCGAGGCCGCTCGCGAAGCCGCGCCCGCGCGTGAGGGCGATTCGTCGATTCTGCCCTACCTCAATTCGCTCGGGTCCGGGCCCCTGTCGGTGCCTGACCGGGGTCCCGTCGCTCCGATCGAGGCGAATCCGTTTCTCGGGTCGCCGACCCGGATCCAGGTGGAGCGGGTCGTGGACGGTGAGGTCGAGGAGGCGGACTACGTGACCCTGGTCGAGGAGTGCCGGATGCGCTTCGGCAACGTCGGGCAGGGGTCGACCCTGGGCCGCTCGCTGGCCTGGCGAACCGTGGTGCCGGTGGGACAGTCCGGTCGGCATCTCTCGATGACGGTCACCCCCCGAGCCGGGAAGACGACGATCCGGATCGACGAGTCGCTGACCCCGGTGGCGGGCGGTCTGTTCGGCGGGCTGATGGGCGGCGTCGGGGGCTCGGGGATCGCGGCCGGATTGGGGATCGGGATGGGCGCGCTGCACAGCCCGATCGCCGCGTTGGCGATCATCGTGACCATCCTGACGGGGTCGTACGGGGCGGCCCGCGGGTTCTTGCACAGTACCCATCGGAAGCGCACAGCCGAGCTGGAGCGCCTCGCCGACCGGTTGGCGGCCTTTCTGTCGGAGGGGGGCAGCAAGGGCCGCCCCCTGATCCCGAGGTAGGGGGGCTCAGGGAGCCCGATGGGAGCCGATTGACCGGGGCGCCGGCGTGCCTTAAGTTCATTCGTCGCAAGCGGAAACCTCAGGTTTCCCACCCCGAGCCGGACGTTTGCGGTGACAGGGTCCCAGACCAAGCCAGCGGCCACGTCGCATGCCCTGGCTCAGTTGGGACACCCCGGTCGCCCGGGGTGTTCGTGTTTTCGGCCCGTATTTCAGGGGGTACCTACTGAGCACCCACGAGCGTGAGCGGCGAACCCGGATCAATCGGATGATTCGGATCAGTCCGGTGCGGGTGATTTCCGACACTGGCGAGCAGCTGGGAGTGCTTCCGGTCGAGCAGGCGCTGGCGATGGCCGAGGACAAGGGGCTGGATCTGGTCGAAGTGGCCCCGATGGCCCGGCCGCCCGTGGTCAAGATCATGGACTACGGGAAGTACAAGTTCGAGGAAGCCAAGGCGGCGCGCGCGGCGAAGAAGAAGCAGCACGTGATCGACATCAAGGAGATCAAGTTCCGGCCGGGGATCGACGATCACGACTTCGACTTCAAGACCCGCCACATGCGGGAGTTCCTCGAAGCGGGCAACAAGGTGAAGGTGACGATGATGTTCCGGGGCCGGCAGATGACCCGGGTCGAGCTGGGCAAGGCGGTGCTCGATCGGGTGGCCGAGGTCCTGGCGGACGTGGGGAAGATCGAATTCGACGCCCGGTTGGAGGGGCGCAACATGACGATGGTGATGGCGCCGAAGTGAGCGCCACCGAACCAGGAGCAAGGAAGCACCGATGCCGAAGATGAAGACCAAGCGCGCCGCGATGAAGCGATTCCGCTTCACCGGCAGCGGCAAGATCAAGAGGAACCGGGCAAATCATCGCCACATCCTCACCAAGAAGACGCGGAAGCGGAAGAACCACCTCCAGAAGTCGGATCTGGTGAGCTCCGCCGATTATCCGCGCGTCAAGCGCCTGTTGCAGGCCTAACGGGAGGACGAGATGCCGAGGGTCAAGAGCAACGTCGCGCACCACGCGCGGAAGAAGAAATACATGGAGGCCGCCAAGGGCGCGCGCGGCGGCCGCAGCAAGCTCTACAAGGCCGCCAAGGAGACCGTCGAGCGGGCGATGCGCTACGCCTATCGCGATCGCCGCAAGCGGAAGGGCGAATTCCGGACGCTCTGGATCACCCGGATCAACGCGGCCGCCCGGCTCCACGACCTGAGCTACAGCCGCTTCATGGCCGGGCTCAAGCAGGCCGGGGTCGAGATCGACCGCAAGCAGCTGGCCGAGATGGCCGTCGCCGACGCCGACGCGTTTGCTCGCCTGGCCGAGATGGCCAGGGGCGCCGCGGGGGCTTGAGCTCGCGACCGACACTCGGTCGAACCCACAGAACCCCGCGGTCGCCAACGGAGGCGGGCGCGGGGTTTTCACATGCAACCAGACAGGAACGTGACTGCGATGACGGAGGCGACCGGATACCCCGACCTCGACGCGCTCCGCGCGCGGCTCGGCCAGATCGCCGAGCTCGACGCCGATGGCGTGGAACGGGAGCGGGTGGCGGTGTTGGGGCGGAAGCAGGGCGTGCTGACCGCGCTCTTCAAGACCTTGCCGAGCCTGAGCCCCGACGAGCGGGGGCCGTTCGGCGCGGCGCTCAACCGGATCAAAGCCGAGTTCGAGGCCGCCTTCGACGCCCGCACCGCCGCGCTCACGGCCGGCGCGGCCGACGCCGCCGAGCGGATCGATCTCTCCATGCCCGGCCGGGCGCGCTGGCTCGGCGCCGAGCATCCCGTCACCAAGGTGACCCGCGAGATCGTCGACATCTTCCGGAGTCTCGGCTTCGCGGTGGCCACCGGGCCGGAGGCGGAGACCGAGTGGCTCAACTTCTTCGCCTTGAACTTTCCGCCCAATCATCCGGCGCTCGATCTCCACGACACCCTCTACCTCGACGTGGGCGACCGGCCGGCCGGTGACGACGATCCCGAGCGGGCGCACGGGCGGATCCTGCTCCGGACTCACACCTCGCCGGTCCAGATCCGGGTGATGCAGGCGGGGCCACCGCCCTATCGCGTGGTGATGCCGGGCATGGTCTATCGCGCCGATCCCTTCGATCCATCGCACGCGCCGGCCTTCGCGCAGATCGAGGCGCTCGCGGTGGACGAAGGGATCGGGATGGTCGATCTCAAGGCCACGCTCACCGCCTTTGCGCGCCGGTTCTTCTCGGCGACCACGCCGGTGCGCTTCCGGCCCTCGTACTTCCCCTTCACGGAGCCCTCGGCCGAGCTGGACGTGGAGTGCCAGATCTGCCACGGAAGCGGCTGCCCGGCCTGCAAGCAGACCGGATGGATGGAGATCCTGGGCTGCGGCATGGTGCACCCCAAGGTGCTCGAGAACGCGGGCGTCGACGCGGAGAAGTACTCGGGCTGGGCCTTCGGCATGGGGCCCGCGCGGGTGGCGATGAACCGCTATCAGCTGCCCGACATCCGACTCCTCTACGGCGGCGACATGCGGCTCCTGGCCCGGCTGGGCGGGGAGGCGTCGTGAAGGTCTCGCGTCGTTGGCTCGAGGACTTCCTCCAGCGCCCGCTCTCGATCGACGATCTGCGCTCCAGACTGGCCATGCTGGGCGCGCCGGTGGACGCGGTGGAGCCGCTCGCCGGGGAGCTCGCGCCGGTGGTGGTCGGCCTGGTGGAGACGGCCGAGCCGCACCCCAACGCCGACCGGCTGCGGATCTGCCAGGTGGCGATCGGCGGCGGCGAGCGACGGCAGGTCGTGACGGGGGCGCCTAACGTCGAGGCGGGACGCCGCTATCCGTTCGCCGGGATCGGGGTCACCCTGCCGAACGGGCTCACCTTGGAGAAGCGAAAGCTCCGCGGCGAGCTCTCCGAAGGGATGCTCTGCTCGGAGATCGAGCTCGGGCTCGGCGCCGACGCCGACGGCCTGATGACCCTCGAGACCGACGCCGATGCGGGCACCCCGCTGGTCGACGTGCTCGGCCTCGACGACGACCGGCTCGAGCTCGATCTCGCCCCGGTGCGGGGCGATCTGCTCGGGCACAAGGGCGTCGCCCGGGAGCTCGCGGCGAGCTTGGGGGCGATCGCGCGGCTCCCCGCGATTCCGGGCGCCCCCGCCGAGCTGCCGCCGTTCCGCCGCTCGGAGACGCCCCTCGCGGCGGGCGGGGTCGAAGTCCGGATCGCGCCGGGCTCCGCCGGACGGCGGTTCACGGCGGCGGTGATCGACGGGGTCACAGTCGGGCCGTCGCCGGCGTGGCTGGCGCGCCGGCTCGAGGCGGTCGGGCAGCGGCCGATCAACAACGTGGTCGACGTCACCAACTACGTGATGTTCGAGCTGGGGCAGCCGCTCCACGCCTACGACGGGGCCAAGCTGCGCGGCGGCGTGCTCGAATCGCGTCTGGCCCGTCCCGGCGAGCGGCTCCGGACCCTCGACGAGGTCGATCGCGCGCTCGCGCCCACCATGACGGTGGTGGCCGACGCCGAGGGGCCCGTGGGGGTGGCGGGCGTGATGGGCGGACTCGAGAGCGAGGTGACCGAGGCCACCACGACCGTGGTGCTCGAGGCCGCGTGGTGGGACCCGATCGCCACCCGCTCGACCCGACGGGCGTTAGGCTTGCCCTCGGAGGCCAGCCAGCGCTTCGAGCGGGGCCCCGACCTCTGGGCCGTGCCCGATGCCCTCCGCCGGGCGGTCGAGGTGCTGCTCGCGACGGCCGGGGGCCGGGTGGTCGAGCAGCCGATCGATCTCTGGCCCGAGCCGGGACACCCGCCCCGGATCTTCCTTCGGGTGAGTCGGGTGGCTCAGATCCTCGGTATCGAGCTCGGCATGGGCGAGATCGAGCGGACCCTGACCGCGGTCGGCGCCACCGTGAGCCCGAAGCCGGAAGACGGGCGCCTGGCGGTGGACGTGCCCGGCTGGCGCGGCGATCTGACCAGCGAGATCGATCTGATCGAAGAGGTGGCCAGGATCTACGGGTACGACCGGCTTCCCGACGAGCTCCGCCCCTATCGGATCGGGGTCCAGAGCGATCCGCCGCTCGAGGCGCGGACCGCCGCGATCCGCCGGGCGATGACGGGGCTCGGCCTGCACGAGGTGATCACCCTCCCGATCGGACCGGCCACCGGGCCCGGCTCAGTCCGGCTCCAGAACCCGCTCACCGCCGACCACGCCTTTCTGCGCGATCGGCTCTCGGCCGGGTTGGTGCGGCAGGTGGAGGCCAACTGGGCTAACCAGGTGCGTGACGTCCGGCTCTTCGAGATCGGCACCGCTTTCGGGCCCGGTGGCCCCGGTCGGCGGCCGGTGGAGAGCTGCCGGCTCGCGGCCGTCCTCACCGGTGGGCGGCGTCCCGCGCACTGGACGGACGGGGGCGAGACGCCCGACCTGGACTGGTGGGATCTCAAGGGGCTCTTCGAGCGCGCCGCGTCCCTGGCGAATCCGGGGGCCAGCGTACAAGTTGAAGACGGATCGCTCGTTGCGCGTTCCGAGCAGGGCGGGGAAATCGGTCGCGCCGGCCCGCTCGGTGCCGACAGCCCGGCCTGGGCCGGCGCCGTGTTCGGCTTCGAGATCGAGGTCGCCGACCGCGCGGCGGGCAAGCTGGGCTTCGAGCCGCTTCCGACCGTGCCGGCGTCGAGCCGGGACCTGGCGCTGGTCGTGCCCTGGTCGATCCCGTCGGAGCGGGTGGTGGAGACGATGCGGCAGGCCGGCACCGGGCTCTTGGAGTCGGTGTCGGTGGTCGACGAGTATCGGGGCGCGGGTCTGCCCGACGGGACCCGGAGCGTGGCCTACCGGATGGTCTTCCGGGGCCGCGACCGCACTCTCAGGGATCGAGACGTCGAAGGCGTGATGAAACGGATTCAACGAGCCTTGGAAAGCCAGCTTGGCGTCGGCATCAGAGCGTCCTGACCTGGTCCGGCTGGAAGAGCTCGAGCGGATTGCCGGGCTCGTGGCCGAGGAGCTGGCGGTCTGGCGGGAGCGCTGCCTGACGGCGGAGGCCGGCTTGGCGGAGCTCCGCGCCAAAGGCGCCAGCTTCGTCTCGGGCGACATCGCCCAGGCGCGGGAGCGGACTACCGAGCTCGAGGCCGAGAACCGCGAGCTGACCCGCCGGATCGCGGTGGCGCGCGAGCAGGTCGAGCAGCTCCGCACCCGGTTGCGGTTCGTCGACGAGGGAGCGTTCGGAGGGCGCACGTGAGCGACGCCGTCAAGGTGACGATCGGCGGCCAGGAGCTGCTGGTCAGCTCGGAGCATCCGGCGGAGTACACCCGCCGGGTCGCGGCCCATTACGACGCGGCGCTCCACTCCATCCGCTCTGCCCTGCCGACGGTGGATGCCCATCGGGCGGCGATCCTCGCCGGGCTGGCCGTCACGGACGAGCTCTTTCAGGCGCAGGTGCAGGACCAGAACGCGGCGGCCCGGATCGCCGCCGTGACCGAGGAGTTG
Source organism: Gemmatimonadales bacterium (assembly GCA_050184075.1). GTDB lineage: Bacteria > Gemmatimonadota > Gemmatimonadetes > Gemmatimonadales > GWC2-71-9 > SHZU01. The sequence continues at coordinate 16,581 of JBFXAS010000063.1, read as the reverse complement.
GCCCGCATGATCCCTCCGGCCAAGCGCGGCCCGAGGCGGCGAGCGGGGCCGAGCTCCGATCCTTGACCATCGCGGGGTGCGCTTCGCCCCCGTTGGAGATAGACCGATGGACAGCTTTTCCTGGCTCCCCGCGTTGGGCGGAGCGCTTGCCGGCATAGTCCTCACCCTGATCGTGTCCACGCTCTACCTCCGGTCCAAGGGGCGCCATGCCGCGGGCCTGATCGAGGGCGCCGAGCGCCGCGCGGCCGAGCTCGGCAAGCAGGCGACCGAGCAGGCCGAGTCGGCCAAAGCCGCCGCGCTGGTCGAGGCGCGGATGGAGACGCTCAAGCTCCGCGAGGAAGGCGATCGCGACCTGGCCCGCCGCCGGGAAGAGGCCGACCGGGCCGAGCGGCGGCTGGAGGATCGCGAGCGCTCGCTGGAAAAGAGGAACGAGGAGCTGGAGCGACAGGGCCGGAGCCTCGCCGGGCAGCAGAGCACCCTGGCACAGAAAGAGCTCGGCATCGAGGCGACCCGGAAGGAGATCGATGCCCTCCTGCATGAGCAGCGGGCCCGGCTCGAGCGGGTGGCCGGGCTGTCCGCCGAGGAGGCCCGGCGGGAGCTCCTCCAGCGGGTCGAGGACGAGGCCCGCGCCGACGCGGCCGCCCTCGCCCGCGACATCAAGGAGCAGGCGAAGAAGACCGCGGACCGCGAGGCCAAGCGGATCATCGCGATGTCGATCCAGCGGCTCGCCGCCGAGCAGGTGGCGGAGACCACGGTCGCGGCGGTGCCGCTCCCGAGCGACGAGATGAAGGGCCGGATCATCGGCCGCGAGGGCCGGAACATCCGGGCCTTCGAGATGGCCACCGGGGTCGACCTGATCATCGACGACACGCCCGACAGCGTGATCATCTCCTGCTTCGACCCGATCCGGCGTGAGGTGGGCAAGCGGTCGCTGGCGGCCCTGGTCACCGACGGCCGGATCCACCCCGGCCGGATCGAGGAGATCGTCAAGAAGGTGCGCAAGGAGCTCGACGAGCAGCTGGTCGAGCTCGGCGAGCAGGCCGCGTACGAGACCGGGATCCACGGCCTCCATGCCGAGATGATCAAGCTGATCGGCCGGATGAAGTACCGGACCTCGTACGGCCAGAACATCTACGACCACTCGAAGGAAGTGGCCTGGCTCGCGGGGATGCTGGCGGCGGAGCTCCACCTCGACGTGCAGTTGGCCAAGCGCGGCGGGCTGCTCCACGACGTGGGCAAGGTGCTGACCCACGAGCACGAGGGCACCCACGTGCAGCTTGGCGTGGAGGTGGCCAAGAAGTACCGCGAGCATCCGCTGGTGATCAACTGCATCGCCGCGCACCACGACGACGAGCCGCATCAGACCGCCGAGTCGGTGCTGGTCCAGGCCGCCGACGCCATGAGCGGGGCTCGGCCCGGCGCGCGGCGGGAGGCGTTCGAGACCTACGTCAAGCGGCTCAACCGGCTGGAGGAGATCGCCGGGGGCTTCGACGGCGTCGAGCGCGCCAGCGCGATCCAAGCGGGCCGCGAAGTGCGGGTGATCGTGGTGCCCGAGCGGATCGACGACGCCAAGGCCACCGAGCTGGCCGAGACCATCGCGAAGAAGATCGAGGGCGAGCTGCAATACCCGGGACAGATCAAGGTGACCGTGATTCGAGAGACCAGGGCGACCGGGGTCGCCAAGTGACCGCCCGCATCCTGGATGGCGCCGCGCTCGCGGCCGAGATCCGCGCCGACCTCGCCACAGAGGTCGAGGCGCTGATCGCGCGCGGGGTGAAGCCGGGCCTCGCCGTGGTGATCGTGGGCGAGGATCCGGCGAGCCAGGTCTACGTGGCGAGCAAGGGCAAGGCCTGCCTCGAGGCGGGCATGCATTCCGAGACCATCCGGCTCCCAGAGAGCACCACCGAGGAGGAGCTGCTTGCCGTGGTCGACCGGCTCAACGCCGATCCGGCGATCCACGGGTTTCTGGTCCAGCTGCCGCTGCCCAAGCACATCGACGGCGACCGCGTGTTGCTCCGGATCGACCCCGACAAGGACGTCGACGGCTTCCATCCGATGAACGTGGGCCGGGTCTGGGTCGGCGACCGGCGCGCCTTCCGTCCGGCCACGCCCTACGGGGTCCAGCAGATGCTGATCCGCTCGGGGATCGAGACCAGCGGGCAGCACGCCGTGATCATCGGCCGCTCGAACATCGTCGGCAAGCCAATGGCGAGCCTCCTGGTGCAGCCGGGGCCGGGTGGCAACGCGACGGTCACCATCTGCCACTCGCGCTCGCGCGACCTGCCCGGCATCGCGCGGCAGGCCGATCTCCTCGTGGTGGCCATCGGCAAGCCCAATTTCGTCACCGCCGAGATGGTCAAGCCGGGCGCGGTGGTGGTCGACGTCGGGATCAACCGGGTTGCCGATCCGAGCGCCAAGAAGGGGTACCGGATCGTGGGCGACGTGGCTTTCGACGAGGTGGCCAAGGTCGCCAGCGCGATCACGCCGGTGCCGGGTGGGGTCGGGAGGATGACCATCGCCATGCTGTTGCTGAATACGGTCCAGGCCGCCACCCAGGCGGCCGTCGCGAGCGGTCGTTAGGCACGGGTCGGCCGTTGCGGGGCAAGGGCGGCGCCTCTGGCGATCTCTTCGCCGAGGCCGACGAGCAGCGCGGCGAGCGCCGCTCCTACACGGTCTCCGAGCTGGCGGAGGTTCTCCGCGAAGCGGCAGAGCGGAGCACCGGCCAGATCTGGGTCAAGGGCGAGGTGTCGGGGCTCAAGGTCTATCAGACCGGGCACTGGTACTTCACCCTCCGCGACGAGCTGGCCCAGCTCCGCTGCGTGATGTGGCGGCGCTACACCCGGAAGCTCAAGATCACTCCCGACGAGGGGGCCGAGGTCTACGCGCTCGCCACCCCGACGGTCACCCGCGATCGCGGCGAGCTCCGGCTCGGCGTGGTCACCATGCTGCCGACGGCCGGGGTCGGGATCCACCAGCTCGGCTTCGAGCGTGCCCGCGAGGCGCTGGCCCGCGACGGCCTGCTCGATCCGAGCCGGAAACGACGGCTGCCGGCGTTCCCGAGCACCATCGCGGTGGTCACCAGCCCCGACGGCGCCGTCCTCCACGACCTCAAGACCGTGGCGCGCCGCCGCTGGCCGGCCGCCCGGCTCCTCCTGGTGCCCGCCCGGGTCCAGGGCGACGACGCCGTCGACGAGCTGGTGGCCGCCCTCGGGCTGGTCGATCGGCTCGAGGCGGACTGCTGCATCATCGCCCGCGGCGGCGGCGCGCGTGAAGATCTGCTCGCCTTCAACGACGAGGCGGTCTGCCGCGCGGTGGCCGGCTGTCGGATCCCGACCGTGGCAGCGGTCGGTCACGAGACCGACGTGACCCTGACCGACCTGGTAGCCGACCTCCGCGCCGCGACGCCGTCGGCCGCCGCCGAGCTGGTCCTGCCCGATCGTCGCGCGGTGGCGCGTCACACGGCCAACCTCGCCACCCGGCTGGCCCACGGGCTCACCCGCCGGACCGGCGTGATGCGGGAGCGGATCGAGCGGGCGTCGGACCGGGTCCGCGGAAGCCTCACCGCGCTCCTCGCCGACCGCCGCCGCCGGATCGACCGCCTCGCGGCCACCCTCGACGCGCTGAGCCCGCTCGCGGTGCTCGGCCGCGGCTACAGCGTGGCGCGCACCGCCGACGGTCGGGTCGCGAAGCGCGTGGCCGACCTGCCGAGCACGACCGCATTCACCCTGCGCCTGTCCGACGGCGAGATCGACGCGGAGGCCCGATGACCGATTCGTCCGAGCGGGATTCGCTCGCCCTGACGCTGGAGCGCCTGGAGGCGATCGTCCACGAGCTCGAAGGCGACGACCTCGACCTCGATCGCGCGCTCGCCCTGTTCGAGGACGGGGTCCGCCACCTCCGCGCCGCGCGGGAGCGGTTGGCCGAGGCCGACGGACGGGTCCAGCGCGTGCTCGAGGACGCCCGTGGCACCCTCTCGATCACCGATCTCGATGTCTGAGCTGGCGGTCAGCGGCGAGCGACTGTTGGCGGAGGCCCGCGAGGTCACCGATCGCCAGCTGGAGCGGCTCGGCGACGAGCTCGCCGCCGTGACACCGGGGCGGCTGGGCGAGGCCCTGCGTTATGCGCTCGGCACCACCGGCAAGCGGGTCAGGCCGGCGCTGGTCCTGGCGAGCTATCGGGCGGCGGGAGGCGCCGACCTGCCCGGGCTCTACCAGCTCGCGGCCGCGGTGGAGGTCATCCACACCTACTCGCTGGTACACGACGACCTCCCCTGCATGGACGACGACGCCCGCCGCCGAGGTCGCCCCACCACCCACATCGCGTTCGACGTCCCGGTGGCGACCCGGGTCGGCTACCTGCTGGTCCCGGCCGCGATCGAGGTGCTCTGCCGGGCCACGGCCGAGCTTGGGCTCGCGGCCGAGAGCCAGGCGGCGATCGCGCGGGTGCTGCTCGACGCGAGCGGCCCTCGCGGCATGGTCGGCGGGCAGTGGCTCGACCTCGCCGCGGAGGGCCGGGTCCTCGACGCGCGCGATCTGGAGGAGGTCCACGCCCGGAAGACGGCGGCCCTGATCCGCGGCGCCTGTCTGGTGGGCGGTCTCGCCGCAGGCGCCACCGGGCCGATCCTCGAGGCACTGGGCGCCTACGGCTCAGCGATCGGGCTCGCATTCCAGGTCGCCGACGACGTCCTCGACGCCACGGCCACCACGGCGCAGCTGGGCAAAACGGCGGGGCGGGACCGCTCCCTGGGCAAGTCCACCTACGTCACGGTCTACGGGGTCAATCGGGCGCGGGCCGAGGCGGCGCGGCTCGCGGAGCTGGCCGTGGCGCGGCTGCATCAGGCCCCGCTCGACCCGACCGCCCTGGCCAGCCTGGCGCGTTATATTGTTCAGCGACAGTCCTGAGGACCAACCATGTCATTGCTCGGCCGCATTCGAGGCCCCGCCGATCTGAAGGCCCTGCGCAAGGACCAGCTGCCCGAGCTGGCCCGCGAGGTGCGGGATCGCCTGATCCAGGCGGTCTCGGTCACCGGTGGCCACATCGGTGCGAGTCTCGGCTGCGTCGAGCTGGCCATCGCGCTGCTCTACGAATTCGACTCGCCCACCGACAAGATCGTCTGGGACGTGGGCCATCAGGCCTACGCCTGGAAGCTGCTCACCGGGCGCAACGCCGATTTCGACAGCCTGCGTCAGGTCGACGGCGTCTCCGGTTTCCTCAAGCGCAGCGAGAGCCCGCACGACCAGTTCGGTGCCGGCCACGCGGGCACCGCGATGTCGGCCGCGTTCGGGATGGCCACCGCCCGCGACCTGCTGGGGCTCGATCACAAGGTCGTGGCCGTGGTGGGCGACGGGGCGCTCACCTGCGGGCTCTCCTACGAGGGCATGAACAACGCGGGCCACTCGGATCGGGACGTCATCCTGGTGGTCAACGACAACGGGATGTCGATCTCGCCCAACGTGGGCGCGATCAGCAAGACGCTGGGCGGAATCGTGGCCAACCCGATCACCAATCGGGCCCGCGAGCGGGTCAAGCAGGTCACGATCAAGCTGGGCCACGTCTTCGGCGATCGGGTGGTCGACTTCGCCAAGAACCTCGAGGAGAGCGTCAAGAACCTCTTCTCCCAGGGGATGTTCTTCGAGGAGCTGGGCTTCCGCTACTTCGGCCCGATCGACGGCCACGATCTTCCCAAGCTGACCGAGACCCTCCGCTTCGTCCGTGGGCTCACCGGCCCCCGCGTCGTGCACGTGCTGACCCAGAAGGGCAAGGGCTTCTCCTTCGCCGAAGCCAACCGGGAGAAGTGGCACGGGCTCGCGGCCTACGACCCGCAGACCGGCGACGCCCGCAAGAAGGCCAGCGGCCCGCCGACCTGGACCCAGGTCTTCGGCGAGACGCTCTCCGAGCTGGCGGCGGAGCATCGGGATTTCGTGGTGATCACGGCGGCGATGCCAAGCGGCACCGGCACCAACATCTTCGCGAAGCAGTGGCCGGAGCGGTTCTTCGACGCGGGCATCGCGGAAGGGCACGCGGTCACGTTCGCGGGCGGGCTCGCCACCCAGGGCGTCCGGCCGGTCTGCGCGATCTACAGCACCTTCCTCCAGCGCGCCTACGACAACATCATCCACGATATCGCGGTCCAGAAGCTGCCGGTGCTGTTCGCGATGGACCGGGCAGGCCTGGTGGGCGAAGACGGCCAGACCCACATGGGTCTGTACGACATCGCCTACCTGCTCGCGGTGCCGGGCATGGTGGTCACCGCGCCCAAGGACGGCGACGAGCTGATCGGCCTGCTCAAGACCGCGCTCCGCTATCACGACGGACCGATCTCCACCCGCTACCCGCGGGACAAGACCCCGGCCGACCCCCGTCCGGTGGCCGAGATCGTTCCGGTACCGTTCGGCTCGTGGGAGCTGCTCAAGCCGGGACGCGAGGTCGCGATCCTGGGGGTCGGCACCATGGCCGGCCCGGCGCTCGAGGCGGCCAAGCTCCTCGCGGAGGATGGCATCGACGCCGCGGCGGTCAACTGTCGCTTTCTCAAGCCCTACGATCGGGCCATGCTGGAGTCGCTCGCGGGCGAGGTCAAGCTGATCGTCACGGTGGAGGAGGGTACCGTGGTGAACGGCTTCGGCGCCTTCCTCGCGCGGGAGCTGGCGGAGCTTGCGCCCGAGGTCCACACCACCGCGATGGGCGTCGCCGACCGGCTGGTGGAGCAGGCTCCCCGTGCGGCTCAGCTCGCGAGCTTCGGCCTCACCGCCGAGGGGATTCGCGAGCGGACGCTCGAGCGGATCCGGCAGCTTCCCCGCCTCGGGGTCAGGTGAACGTCGGGGTCGTCGGCAACCTCGAGTACGGCGGACTGGCGGCCATCCTCGAGCGGGTGGCCGCCCGTGCGCAGGGCCTCGGCATGACGCTCTTCACCGAGCCCGACCTGACGCCGCTCTGGGAGCGGCCGGTCACGCCGATCGGGGTCGCTCCACTCGACGCCCTGATCACGCTGGGTGGCGACGGCACGCTGCTTCGCGGCGCCCGGCTCCTCAAGGGCAAGCCCGTGCCGATCGTGGGCGTCAACTTCGGCAAGGTCGGCTTCCTCACCAGCTGCACCCGGGCCGACCTCGACGCGGCCCTCACCCGACTCGCCTCCGGCGATTACGTGGTTTCCAGCCGGTTCACGCTGGCCTCGGAGATCGTGGGCTCGGACGGCACCCGGCTCCAGCTGCCCGCGGCGCTCAACGACGTGGCCGTGCACAAAGGCGGCGTCGCCCGGCTGATCCGGCTCACCGTCAGGGTCGACGGGGTGGACGTCGGCGCCTACAGCGCGGACGGGCTGATCATCGCCACGCCGACGGGGTCCACGGCATACTCGCTGAGCGCGGGCGGGCCGATCATCGCGCCGGAGGTCGAGGCGCTGGTGATCACGCCGATCTGCGCCCACACCCTGGCGGTGCGCCCGCTGGTGATCCCATCGAGCGCGGAGATCAGTCTGGTGCCGGTCGCGGGGTGGAGCGAAGACCTGCTGGTGTCCGTCGACGGCCAGGAGGCCATGACGATCGGGCCCGAGGATCGCGTCGACCTCCGCCGCTCGCCCCACGAGGTCCATCTGGTTCGCTTCGCGCCCAAGATGTACTTCGCTCGGGTGCGCCGGATTCTCCGCTGGGGCGACCTCACCGATCGCGATGCCGGCGCCGAGGGGGGCGACCCGATCTGATCACCGAGCTCCGGGTGCGCGACCTGGTCACCATCGCCGACGTCACCCTGCGGCTCGGGCGCGGGCTCAACGTGCTCACCGGCGAGACCGGCGCCGGCAAGTCGATGATCGTCGACGCGCTCGGCTTGGCCCTTGGCGGCCGGGCCGACAGCGCGATGATCCGCCCAGGAGCCTCCAAGGCGATCGTCGAAGCCGTGATCGAGCCGGTGCCCCGCCGGGTGCTCTCCGAGCTCGAGGCGCTGGGCCTCGACCCGGACGAGGAGCGGTTGGTGATCCGGCGGGAGCTCTCCGCCGAAGCCCGCTCCCGCGCCTGGGTGAACGGCAGCCCCACCACCATCGCCGCGCTGGAGCGCCTGGGCGGGCTCCTGGTCGACCAGCACGGTCAGCACCAGACCGTTTCGCTCCTCCGCCAGGGTGTCCAGCGCGATCTGCTCGACGCCTACGCCGGCGCCGAAGGCGAGGCGCGGGTGGTGGCGGCCAAGCATGCCGAGCTGGCGGGGCTCACCGAGCGGGAGGCCGAGCTGGTCGAGCGGCGCGAGTCGGTGCGCCGGCGGGCCGACTACCTCCGCCACGTGGTGCAGGAGATCGACGCCGCCCGGCTGGTCGAGGGCGAAGACCAGCGACTCGACCAGGACATCAGCCGGCTGGCCCACGCGGAAGAGCTGCGCACGCTCGCGGCACGGGTCGAGGCGGCCGTCGACGGCGAGGACGGCGCCGCCCTCGCCGCCCTGGCCGGCGCCGACCGCGCGCTCAAGCAGCTCTCCCGGCTCGACCCAACCACGGCGGAGTGGTCCGCCCTGGTCGACGCCGCGTATGCCGCCCTGGAGGAGCTGGCCCGCTCCGCCCGCGGCTACGGGCAGGGCCTCGAGGACGATCCGACCCGCCTGGGCCAGCTCGAGGCCCGCAGGGGCAAGCTCGACGCGCTCTCCCAGAAGTACGGGGCGGGCGTCGCCGGCGTGATGGCCGCCCGCGCGGAGGCGGCGGCCGAGCTCGATCTCCTCGACACCGCCGATCTCGACCTCAAGACCATCGCGGCCGAGCGGGCCGCGATCGAGCAGACCCTCGCCGCGGCCGCCCGCGAGCTCACCGTTAGGCGGAAAGCCGCCGGCGACAAGCTGGCCCGCACCGTCAATCGGCAGCTGCCCAAGCTCGGGCTCGTGGGTGGGCGCTTCGAGGTCCTGGCCGAGCCGGTCGCCCCGATCGGGCCCACCGGAGCCGAGACCGTTCAATTCACCGTCCAGCTCAATGTCGGCCTCGAAGCCCGGCCGATCGGCAAGGCCGCTTCGGGCGGCGAGCTCTCCAGAATCATGCTCGCCCTGACCGTGGCCCTGGCCCGCCAGGACGGCGTCCCGACTTTGGTATTCGACGAGATCGACCAGGGCGTCGGCGGCGAGGTCGGCGGCCAGGTTGCCCAGGCCCTGGCCGACGTGGCCGGCCGCCACCAGGTCCTGGTCATCACCCATCTCCCCACCATCGCCGCCCGGGCCGATCGCCACCTGGTGGTCAGCAAGCGAACCCGCGGCGGCCTCGCCACCAGCGACGTCTCCGAGCTGCTCGGCGAAGATCGGGTCGAGGAGCTGGCCCGGATGCTCGGCGATCCGGACAGCGAATCCGCCCGGCGCCACGCCATCGCCCTTCTGGGCGCCCCCGCCAGGCGCTGAGATCGCCACCGGTCGCGTCCCGGCGGGAAACCACCGGCCGCGTCCCCCCGTTGTGGCAAGAGTCGCCGTGACACCGGGCGGGCCGGCCGAATCGGTCCGAGAGCGAGCTTCGGGAGCCCGATGTATCGAGTTCTCTTCGTCGAAGACAGTCGAGGGATGGCCCAGACGGTCCGCGAGCATCTCGCCGTCGAGGGGTATCAGGTCGACGTGGCGGACAGCCCGGCCGACGGGCTGGCCCGGATCCGCCGCGCCGCGCCCCACCTGGTGGTGCTCGACCTGATGAGTCCGGACGGCTCGGGCGAGCATCTCCTGGCCAGCATGCGGGCCGAAGGCATCGACTCGGCCGTGCTGATCCTCTCCGCCAACGGCGACGGGATCCCCAGGGTTCCCGGCTTCCGGATCGGCGCCGACGACTATCTCGCCAAGCCGTTCGGGATCCTCGAGCTGCTGCACAGGGTGGGGAGCCTGATCCACGGCAACGGGGCCGAGCGCCCCGCGAGCGACGTGATTCGCTTCGGCCAGGTCGAAGTCCAGCCGGCCAGGAAGCAGGTGCTCAAGAACGGCCAGCGGATCCAGCTCCGGCCCCGGGAGTTCGAGCTCCTGGTCGCGCTGCTCCGCCGGCCGGGCCGGGCCTGGTCCCGGCGCGAGCTTCTCGACCACGTCTGGGGGTACGATCCCACGGTCGAGTCGCGCACGGTCGACTGGCACATGGCCGAGCTGCGCCGGAAGCTCGAGGCCGAGCCGGCCACGCCCCGCTTCCTCCAGACGGTCCGCAAGGTCGGCTACCGCTTCGACTACTGCGAAGGCTGAGCCGGTCTAGTCCAGCCGAAGCGCGCTCATCGGGTCCGCCCTGGCCGCTCGGCGGGCGGGCAGGTAGCTGGCCAGCAGGGTGGTCAGGACCAGCAGCGACACCGTCACCACGAAGGTGAGCAGGTCCACCGGGCTGACCGAGAGCAGCAGGCTCCCGAGCAACCGCCCCGCGGCCAGCGCGAGCGCCACGCCGATCAGCGCGCCCACCAGCGCGAGCCGCATCCCTTCCCGCAGCACCAGCCGGAGCAGGTCGCCCCGGGCCGCGCCGAGCGCGACCCGCACCCCGATCTCGCGGGTGCGCCTCCCCACGTTGTAGGCGATCACGCCGTAGAGCCCCGCCGTGGCGAGCAGCAGGCCAACCGCGCCGAGCACCCCGGTCACGATCGCCGCGATCCGCTGCGGCAGCACCACCACGCTGTTCGCCTCCGCCAGGGTGATCACCGTGGGGCGCGGCAGCAGGGGATCGATCGCGAGCGCCTCGTCCGAGATCAGCGGGCGGAGCGCCTCGAACGAGCCGGTCGAGCGCACCAGCATCACCTGGTTCGGGATCCACCGCTGCGCGATGGCGAAGAAGGCGAAGGCGGGCGTCACCTCGCCGAGCGATCCGTACTTGGCGTCGCGAGCGATGCCCACGATGGCGACCTCTGCACCGAGGTAGTGGAATGTCCGGCCGAGCGCCGAGCCGTCGGGCCAGAATCGCCTGGCGAAGGTCTCGTTCACGACCGCCACTCCTGGCGCGCCCTCGACGTCGGTGGGCAGGATCGGCCGGCCGCTCACGAGCGGCATCGCGATGGCCGCGAAGTAGTCGGGGCCCGCGAGGCTCAGCTGAATCTGGTGACTGGTGCTTCGCTCCGACTGATCGGCTCGGTCTCCCTCGAGCTGGATCTGGCCACCCGACGTGGCGAAGGCGAGCGGCGTGTTGCTGGTGAAGCTGACCGCCGTGACGCCCGGCAGCCCCTCGATCCGGCGGCGGAGCTGCTCGTAGAACGCCTGTCCGCGGGCGCGATCGTAGCCCCACGACTCGGTGTTGAACATCGCCGTCGCCACCCCGGTGGCGTCGAAGCCGGGATCGGTCTTCCGCCCCCGGTCGAAGGCCCGGAGGAAGAGCCCGGCGGCGACCAGCAGGACCAGTGAGAGCGCCAGCTGGCTCACGATCAGCGCCTGGCTGCCGAGGGACCGGCGCGCACCCGCCCCTGGCGCGCCGTCACGGAGTCGCGCCGCCAGGTCCACCTTCGACGCCCGGAGCGCCGGGGCGAGCCCGAAGACCACTCCGGTCACCACCGACACCAGCACGGCGAAGGCGAAGACTCGCGCGTCGGGCGAGATCTCCAGCACCAGCGGTACGTCGCCGGGGATCGGGATCCGCTCGAGCAGGGCGGTGGCCTGTACCGCGAGCAGCGCGCCGCCCACCGAGCCGGCCAGGAAGAGCAGCAGGACCTCGCTCAGGAGCTGGCGCACCAATCGGCCGCGCCCGGCGCCGAGGGCCGCCCGGACCGCCATCTCGCGCCGCCGTGCCAGGGCCCGCGCCGAGAGCATCGACGCCAGATTGACGCTGGCGATCAGGAGCACCAGCGCCGAGGCACCAAGGAGGAGGCCGATGAACCCGATCGCGATGGCGTGCGCGTCGGCGGGAAGGCCGTTCATCGGAATCAGCCGGATCGCCGAGTAGACCGCCCGGCTGGCCGGCTCACTTCCCTCGGCGATGTAACGCCGCAGCTGAGTCTCGAGCTCGGCCTGCGCGGCCTCCCGGGTCGTCTCGGGCGCGAGCCGGCCAAAGGTCCAGAGCCATACCTGGTGCTCGAGGTCGCGTCCCGGGCGGACCTGTTGCTGCATCGCGAGCGGGATCCAGGCGTCCACCCGGAGCGGCGTGAAGACGCCGTGGAACCCCGGCGCCGCGACGCCGATCAGCGTATACGGCGCGCCGTTTACCACCACGGAGGAGCCGACAACGCTGCTGTCGGCCCCGAGTCGGTTGGCCCAGAACGCGTGGGAGACGACCAGCACCGGGTGACCGAGCGGGGTCCGGTCGTCCTCGCTGCTGAAGAGCGAGCCGAGGAAGGGACGCACCCCGAGCACCGAGAAGTAGTTCCCGCTCGCCAGGTTGCCGTACACGGCCACGCCCTCGCCGGCCCGCGCCAGCACGAAGGTGGCCTTGCTCCAGGCCGCCAGCCCGGTGAGCGAGCCGGTCTCGCGCCGCAGGAAGTCGTAGCCCTCGTACGAGGATTGGATCCCCTGGTCCTTGCTCGGGTGGCGTCGATCGACCTGCACCAGCCGGTCGGGGTCGCTGGCGCCGGGAAGGTGACGGAGCACGATCGCGTTCATCGCGCTGAAGGTCGTGGTCACGGCGCCGATCCCGAGCGCGACGATCAGGATCGCCACCAGGGTGAAGGTCGGGGTCGCCCGGAGCACCCGCACCGCGTAGCGCAGATCGCCGAACAGGGTCTCGAGCTGGTGCTCCCAGCCCGCGCTTCGGACCTCGTCCCGCACCGCCGCCGCGCTCCCCACGTCGAGCCGGGCCGCTCGGCGCGCCGCCCTTGGGTCGAGCCCGTTGGCCAGGTGCGCCTCGGTCGCCTCGTCCAGGAAGTGCTGGATCTCCTCCGAGAGCTCGGCGTCGTCCATTCGGCGGCGGGTCAGCGCGACCAGACCGCGCCAGACCCGGCGCAGCGTCTCCACGTCAGACCTCGCCTTCGAGCAGGCGGGCCACCGCCGCCACCCGCCGCGACCAGTCCTCCGTCTCCGCCTCGAGGCGCTTCCGTCCCGCCTTGGTGAGCGCGTAGAACTTGGCCCGGCGGGCGTTAGGCGTCTGCCGCCATTCGCTGGTGACCAGGCCGCTCCGCTCGAGCCGCTGGAAGGCCGTGAGCAGCGAGCCCGGGTTCACCTTGAAGACGCCGCGGGAGCGTTCCTCGATCCGCCGGGCGATCCCGAAGCCGTGCATCGGCTCGAGGCTCAGGCTCTTCAGAATCAGCATGTCGAGCGTGCCCTGAATCAGGTCGGTGCTCGGCGGGGTGGGTGGCGCGGGCGAATTGGAGGACCTGGTCAACGAACGGCTCCGGGCTCGGGAACGCTCGCTCCCAAGCTGCGGTGCTTTATCTTGGCTGTCAAGATGTGATTGGCAAGAGATGGAGCCGACCGGCCGGGGGGCTGGCTAGAACAGGTTGCCGTAGAAGCGCAGGTCGACCGTGAGCACGTGGGAGTCGGCCACTCGGCCCGTGGCCGAGCTGGCGACCCGCTGCCAGCGGACCCGGGCGTCGAGCGGGAGCCGCTGGTGCCCGTGCCGGTCGACCCCGCTGTGGGTGTAGATCAGGCTCAGCCCGAAACGCGCCGCGTCGGCCTTGCTGCCTTCGCCGAGCAGGTTGGGGTCGAGTCCTTCGAGTGGCGGCTGGCCGGCCGCGTAGTCCCAGACGTCGGCGCCGCGGCGCCAGTAGTCGAGCGACGCGCCGACCGCGAGATAGGGGGCGATTCGGAAATAGGGCTGGACCGCGGCCTGGATCACGTCGCCCGGGTTCCGTCGGAGGCCCGCCAGGGTGTTGGCCGGGGCGAGCATGCCGGGCGGGGCGATCCGGCGGTTCTGGTTGCCCGCGAGCTGCAGGTTGTAACCCACTCGCACCCGGGTCCCGAAGCGGCCGGCCCCCAGATCGGTCACCAGGTTCACCTCGACATCGGGCTGCCGGTCGCCCGTGCCAATGTCGAGGAAGCGGTCCGGCGTGTCGAGCCGGGCGGTGCGGAGCCGCACCGTGGTCTCGAGCGCGGAGCGCATTCCCTTGCCATAGGACGAGGCGGGGAAGTGGTCGAGCAGCCGGACCACCGCGCCGATCTCGATGTCGCCCACGTAGGACAGCGCGGGCACGTCGTCGAACGCCTTGGCCGCGATCGGTCCTTCGGGATCGGTCAGGTAGGCCGCGTAGTTGGCATCGGTGAAGTTGCCGCTCGGCAGCGGTGGGGCTCCGGAGAAGCTCGGCAGGTCGAGCGAGGTGAACCGGGTCTGGAGCGTCTGGATCACCTGCAGCATCGCGTTGGCGATGCTGGTGCCCGAGCGGGGTAGAAAGGTCGCCGGGCTCGGTCCGTAGAGCGCCTGCAGGTCGGCGAGCAGCGACTGCGCCTGGGTGAGGGTCTGCTGGGCGAGCGCCTTCCGATTCGGGTCGGCGTCGTAGAAGCCGGCGGCCAGGCTGTCCTCGAGCTCGCCGATCTGCCCGGTCAGGTCGGCGGCGAACAGGTTCCACTGCGCCACCGCGGCGGCCTGGCCGAAGACGGGATCGGTGCCGTTGAAACCCGCGTTGGCGCCGGCGGTGTCGAGCGAGACCCGGGTGCGTGCCTTGACCCGGACGAAGGGGACCGATCCGAAGATGGTGAGCCAGTTGGTGACGCCCACGGCGCCGCCGAAACCGAGCGTGCCCAGGTTGATCAGCTGCAGGGCGCTCGAACGCCCCAGGTTGAGCGAGGCGTCGGAGAGTCCGGTGATCCGCCTGAGGATCGTCTCGGTCTCGTTCAGGCCGGCGATGGTGGCGCGGTCGAGCGGGCCGTCGAAGTCGCCGGCCCACTCTTCCTTGGCGCCGTCGTTGAAGCGGCGGTCGAAGGACTCGAACCGTCCCGAGAAATCGAATCGGACCTTGCCTTTGGGGAGCGTGAGCGGCAGCGCCTGGGCGACCAGCGACGCGGGGGCGAGCGCCAGCCCGAGCAGGAGGAGCGAGACACGCATCGGGGAATACTGCGGGGGGCGGGGCGGGGATTCCAGGGACCGCCCCCCGGAGGCGCGGCTTACTGGCCTTCGGGCCACCAGGCCACGTCGAACTGTTCCTTGGCCCGACCGATCGCGCGATAGAGCGCGGCGCGCTGCTGGGCGGCTGCTTCCCAGTTCCAGAAGGGCCCGATCGCCCAGTTGGCCCGTCCCGGCTCTTCGGGTCTTGGTTGGAGGTCGATTTGTGGAAAGGTCATGCCACCAAAGGCCGGATCGGCTCGGACGAGCAGCTCCAGGTGGTCGACCAGCTCTGCCGGGGAAACCCGGGCGCGACTGGCTCGTCTGATCTCAGCTCCGTTCATTGGTGCCCCCCTTTGGTCATCCGCCTCCGGTGAGAGCCACTGTTGTGGGCCGCACGTACACGTGGCCACCCCCCGAGCGGGATGGCGACGCGCCAGCGGATGGCTCTCGAGTTCTCTGCCTGATCTAAGGGGGTCGGGGCGGAACGTCAACCTTTCTTCACGTTGCAGCCTGGCAACGGGGTCGCGGGGGCGCGGATTGGGCGGGTTGGGAACTGTTCGGTGGGGCCAGGGGTGGTAGCTTTGGTAGTCGCTCGGGTGGCGAAACTGGTAGACGCAAGGGACTTAAAATCCCTTGGGGGCAACCCCGTCCGGGTTCGAGTCCCGGCCCGAGCATCCTTCGTGTCCAGGACGTAGAACCAGGTGGTCAAGGTCGCCACTCTGCTCAGGGCGCTGTCCGAAGCGATATCTCGTAAATCTTTGCCCCGTTCGACCCGAAGGCCATGGGACCGCCTTCAACACGGACATAATAGGTGCCCGCCGCCAACGACCCGGCGATCCGCGAACAGAGGTTGTACCTCGCAGGTTCGACGTCGTCGTTTGCCGCAACAGCTACCTGGTTGGCATTCATGAGCGTGAGGTTCGTGTTAGCGCTTCGGGCGTAGCCACAAGCCCCTCCCCAATACCCATTCGTCTGAACGACCACGCTTGATGGTCTGGCTAGGTCGAATCGGAACAGGTCGGTTTGGCCCGGCGCGATCTGGCCGGTCGTATAGCCATTGAGTGGTAAGTAGGTCGCATCGGCAATCACCTCGTTCGGCTCCTCCTCGACTGGCCACCCCAATGTGAAATCGGCCGACACCGTCGCCCCGGGCCCAACGGCCACCGGGGTCGGACGGCCCGTCGCGCCGAGCGTTCCCCAGCGCCGGCCGGGGATCCCGATCTCTCCATCTCCGTCGACGTCCTGACCGGCAAGAACCACCCATTCACCCTCGGGTACCGTCAGAGAAAAGTTGCCCCCTGGCGCTGCGACGGCTGGCCGTATCTGACCGGTCTGGGAATTGACTGCCCGGACCCAAATGGAGCGGCTCGGCCCGAGGGTCTGGCGGAGCGCGTTGCGGGCATTGACTACGCCGACTCCGGTGAACGGATCCCAGCCAGGAGACCCGACATCCACAGCCCACGTCTCCAGACGGCTGCGGAGTTGCCCCGCCGTCAGTCCCGGTTCCTGCGCAGCAAGGAGAGCCGCAACGCCAGATACGTGAGGTGCTGCCATCGAAGTCCCATCCCAGAACCCGAACGTCGGCGCTCCCACCACAAAATCCCAAAGTGTCGAGAGGATGCCATGGTCGGTGCCGAAGTCTGTTTCACCGCCAGGAGCTGCAATGTCGATCGTCGATCCGTAGTTGGAGTACAGGGTGCTTTCAGCGAACGGATTCA
>JBFXAS010000062.1:0-23247 GCA_050184075.1 Gemmatimonadales bacterium | reverse complement strand
GCTGACGTCGGTCCGCTCGTAATAGGTGTGGAACAGCGTCGCGATCGTGGCGCCTTTGTCGTCCCAGACCGGCTGGTAGCCGGCCGCGACCCGGTAGGGCACCTTCTGCCCGCCGATGGTGACCACGGCCTCCCGCTGGATGGTCGAGTCGGTGGGGAATTTGGCGGCCGACTCGTCGGTGGCCGCCGGGGTGGCGGGGCGGCGTTCCTGGGCCGGCGGCGTGGTGGGCCTGGCTTGACTCGCGAGCGGCGTCGCGAGGGTGAGCAGCAGGGCCAACGCTCGGAGATCGATCGTCATGGTGGGCCTGGACGGGTCGGAGTTGTGGTGGCGGATTGTACGAGAGCCCCGCCGGAGGAGCAACACGCCGCCCGACGACTCACCTGGCGTCGGGACCAGCCTCGAGCGCCAGGTCGACGAGCGCCTGGAACTCGGCCGTCGGGTTCCTCCCTCTCGGCGTCTGGGTGAACACCAGCCCGAACAGGTTCCGGGCGGGATCCACCCAGGCCATGGTACCGTCGGAGCCACTGTGGGAGTAGACCCCGTCCGGCGCCACCGACCACCCGTAGCCGTACGCGTGCCCTTCCGTGTAGCCCGCGACCCGCTCGCCGAGGTCGTGCCGGGTGAGCGGCGAGGTCATCCGCTCGACGGTCTTCCGCTCGAGAATCCGTCGGCCACCGTAGCTCCCGCCGTTCAAGAAGGTCTGCAGGAAGATCGCGTAGTCCCACGCGGTCGAGATCATGCCGCCGGATGCCCGGACGAAAGGCACCTGCGGCGGATCGCCCGGGGTCCAGCCCGGCACCCATTCACCATCCTTCTTCTGGTAGTAGACGACCGACATCCGGCCGAGCTTGCCGTCCAGCTTGTCGGCGGTCTCCATGTGGTAGCTGTCGACCATGCCGAGCGGCTGGTAGATCTCGTCCCGAAGGAAGACCTCCAGGGGCTTCCCGCTCTTGATCTCGATCAGCGCGCCGAGGGTGTTGAACCCGGGGTTGCTGTAGCTGAAAGAGGTGCCGGGCAGGACCGCGGCTCCGACCGGGCCGAATCGGGCCACCTCCGATTGCAGGGTGCGGACGGCGTTCTCGGGCGCCCCCTGCTCCGCCGGGAGGAACAGGGTCCCGATCCGGAAGCCGCTGGTATGGGTGAGCAGGTGGTGAATCTGGATGAACCCGGCGCGGTAGTTGTCGAAGCGTGGGATGGAGGCGCGGACCAGATCGTCGTAGGCGAGCTGCTTTCGGTCGGCGAGAATCCCGATCGCGGTGGCCACGACCGGCTTGGTGTTGGACGCCATCCGGAACATCGTGCTCTTTTCCATCGCGATGCCCCGAGCCTTGTCGCGCCAGCCGAGGGCCTCGTGCAGCACCACCTTGCCGTCCTTGGCGACGAGCAGAACGACGCCGACCAGGTCGCCCGCGTCGACGGCTTCCTGGTAGCGGGCCACGCCGCCGGCGAGAATCCCCGCCGACATGCCCACGTCAGCCGGTTTCCCGACCGTAAGCGTATGCTCCTGCGCGGCGCCGACTCCCGTCAGGCCGAAAAGGGCGAGCCCGAGCGTCGAAATCGGCCGTGCGAAACGGCCGGCGGCAGTGGTCGAGGCCATTGATCTTCTCCGATCGGGGTGGTTCCGGCTGCGACGGGCGCGGCGGGTCCCGTCGCCCTGCGAAGTGTGCCGCCGCACAGCCGCCTCGGCAAGCGGGCCGAAACTCGCTCCGGAGCCCGCGCGTCCAATTAGGAAGTGGTGGTGCGCTGCGCGTTCCGGGATAGATTGGCCGGAGCGCGCGACCGACCGCCACCGGCCAACCAGCTCTCCCCGACGCCCCGGAAAGAAACGGAGACACCGTGTCCCTTACTCGCCGCGATCTGCTCATCGGTCTGGGCCGCCCGGCGCCCCTCAAGATCCTCTTCATCGGGGGCACCGGGTTCATCGGACCCCACATGGTGCGACGCGCCCTCGCGCACGGTCATCAGGTGACCCTCTTCAACCGGGGCCGGACCAACCCGCACCTGTTTCCCGAGGTCGAGAAGCTGGTCGGCGACCGGGACGGCGGTCTGGCGCCGCTCGAGGGTCGGAAGTGGGACGCGGTGATCGACACCTCCGGGTACCTCCCTCGGGTCGTGCGCGACTCCGCGAAGCTGCTCGCGCCCAACGTCCATCGGTACCTCTTCATCTCGACCGGCGACGTCTACGCCAGCTTCTCGAAGGTCGGGATCGACGAGAACGAGCCGCTCGACGTGGTGGACGACCCGACCACCGAAGACGCGGCCAAGCACTACGGGGGCCTCAAGGCCCTCTGCGAGAAGGTGGTCGAGGAGACCTATCCAAACCGCAGCACGATCCTCCGTCCGGGCTGGATCATCGGCGCCGGCGACTACAACGACATCTCGTCCTACTGGCCGATGCGGATCGACCGGGGCGGCGAGATCCTGGCCCCCGGCAGTCCGGACGATCCGACCCAGGTCATCGACGCCTACGACCTGGCCCGCTTCGTATTCAAGTGCATCGAAGAGAACATCAACGGGATCTACAACGCGGTCGGGCCCGCGCAGCCGCTCCGGTGGGCGGAGTTCCTCTACGGCATCCGCGCCGTGACCAGCGCCGAGGGCAGCTTCACCTGGGTGGATGCGGACTTCCTCGCGGAGCGCGGGCTGCTGCCCTGGACCGATCTGCCGATCTGGTGGCCTCCGCGCGACGACTACCAGCAGCCGCCGATGTTCGAGCCCGGCGGCAAGGGCTTCGCCCAGATGAGCGGGCGGAAGGCCGTGGCCGCCGGGCTGGTGTTCCGGCCGCTGGCCGAGACGGCGCGCGACATCATCGACGAGTACCGCTCGCGGCCGCAGGCGCCAGCGGCCGGCCGCCGGGTCATGTTCGGCCTGACCCCGGCCAAGGAGGCCGAGACCCTGGCCGCCTGGCACGCCAGCAAAGCGAAGTAGCCCCCGGGGGCAACTTCGTGGTATCGTTGAACGATGCGGGCTTGGCGCTCCACCCGACGATGGCCGCTGGCCATGGCCGCCCTGATGTTCCACATCTGGGCGGCCATCCTGGTGCCGGTGGCCCATGCGGAGCGCGAGGTGCTGTGGACCGCGGCCTCCTGGGAGTCGCACCACACCAGCAGCTGCCCGATCATCCACTCCGACGACACCTGCCCGGCGCTCGGGCACGTCCCGATGCCGCTGGTCGCGGCTCGGGGCGGCTGGTTTGCCGGCTTGGACGCGCCGAACGCGTTGCCGGCATCGACCGCCCCGCTCCGCTCCGCCTCGCTTCCCAACGCCCACAGGACCCGCGCTCCGCCTCTGACTTGAGTGTCTCGTTCCGGGCAGTCCCGGCAATGGTCGAACTCGAGCTCAGAGGAGAAACAACCAATGCGCGGATCAACCGCCGTCTTCGTCGCGCTGGCCGCGATGGGCGTCGGACTTCAGAAACAAGCAGTCGCCCAGACCCCGGAGCAGCGCGCCGACTCGCTGGCGCGTGAGCTCTCGCGGCTCAAAACCCGAATCGACTCGCTCGAGCGCGTCGTGCGGCTGCTCGCGCCCGCGGCGCGAGACACCGCCCGGGCCGTCGACGAGCTCGCGGCGCTGAGGGCGGCGGCCGCGGCCGCGGCTCCGGCGGATTCGGCGGCTGCCGAGGCGCCGACGACTTTCGTCAGCAGGACCAGGAGCCAGCCGCAGCTCAATCCCGAGATCAGCGCCACGGGCGACGTCCGCTTCGTGGTGACCGATCCCGGCCCCCAGGAAAACAACTTCCAGGTGCGCGAGTTCGAGTTCTCGATCCAGGCGCCGCTCGATCCCTTTTCCAACACCAAGATCTTCCTGGGGTGGGAGGAAGGGCACCTCGACCTCGAGGAGGGCTACGGCTACTGGACCGGCCTGCCGGGACATCTTCGACTCGACGTCGGCCGATTCCGGCAGCAGATCGGCGAGCTGAACCGGTGGCATCTGCACGCCCTGCCGGAGTCGGAGTATCCCCTCGTGCTCCGGGAGTACCTCGGCGAAGAGGGCCTGGTGGGCGACGGGCTGAGCCTCTACTGGCTGGCCCCGGCAACGGCGAAGGCTCTCGGCACCCACGAGTTCCACGCTCAGGTAACCTTGGCCAACAACGAGACGCTGTTCGAGAGCGGCACCCGGCTCTCCTATCTCGGCCATTTCCTGAACTTCTGGCAGCTCTCCCCAAGCACGTTCCTGCAAGTCGGCGCCACGGGCCTCTACGGCAAGAACCCCGACGCTGATCTCTCGAGCACCGTCTTCGGCGGCGAGTTTCGGCTGACCTGGAGGCCTCCGGCACGCGCCAACTACCGATCCTTCACCCTCCGGGGCGAAGGCTATCGGGTCAAACAGACCGTCGAGGACGTCGGAGAGCCGCGCTACGGCGGCTTTCTCGGCGCCCGATTCCAGGTCAATCAGCGGCTCCACCTCGGAACCCGGTTCGATTGGGTCGAGCCGCTCTCGGGCGGCGGCGACCACATCTGGGCGATCGTGCCCAGCCTGACCTGGTGGCAGAGTGAATGGGTGTATCTCCACGCCGAGTGGGAGCACCAATCCAACCCCGACCTCCTGGGTCGCCTGGCCAACAACCGCTTCTCGATTCGCGCGGTCTGGTCGGTGGGCCCCCATAAACACGAGAGTTACTGATGAGTCCGACCCTGTTGTTCCTGCTGCTCGCCTCCGCGCCGACCCCGCCCCCTCGGGCGGCGGCGGCCGAGCTTCGGGTGGTGACCTCGCTCTCGACCTACGCCGCCATCGCCCGCGAGCTGGTGGGCGATCGCGGCACGGTGGTCTCCATCGGTCAGGGGAACGAGAATCCCCACTACGTCCAGCCGCGCCCGAGCTACGCGCTCGAGCTCCGGCGGGCCGATCTCTTCGTCTCCACCGGGCTCGATCTGGAGCTCTGGGTGCCCGCGCTGCTCGACAAGGCGAACAACCCGAAGGTGAGCGACGGCGGGCCGGGCCACGTGACGGCCTACACCGGCGTCCACCTGATGGACGTGCCGACCTCCGTGAGTCGCGCCGGGGGTGACATCCACGCCTTCGGCAATCCGCACATCTGGGCCGATCCGATCAACGCGATCGTGATCGGGCGCAACATCGTCACCGGACTCAAGCGGGTCTCGCCGGGCGACGCGGCCTATTTCGACCGGCAGTTCGCCGCCTGGCGGGGCCGGGTGCTCGAGGCGATGGTCGGCCCGGAGCTGGTCGCCATCCTGGGAGCGGACGTGGTCTACAACCTGCTCGACCAGGACAAGTTCTGGAGCTTCGTCAACGGCCAGCAGTACCAGGGCGCGGCGCTCGAGACCCGGCTGGGTGGCTGGCTCAAGACGGCCGCCGCGTTCCGAGGCAAAGCGATGGTCTGCTATCACAAAGAGTGGGACTACTTCTCCCGCCGCTTCGACCTGCCCTGTATCGCCTTCGTCGAGCCGAAGCCGGGCATCCCGCCGACGCCAGGGCACGTGGCCGAGCTGATCGCGCTGATCCGCAAGGATCGGATTCCGGTGATCCTGAGCGCCAACTTCTACGATCAGGGACAGACCAAATCGATCGCGGCCCGCACCAACACGGCCGCCGTGATCGTGCCCGCCAACGCCGGGGGTGAGCCCGGCACCGACACCTACGTCACGCTGGTCGACTACTGGGTGAAGGCGCTCGCCGCCGCCTTCACCCGCGGCGCCTAGGGCCGGAGAGCGCCATGCTCGAAGTGATGCTGCCGGCGCTGGTCGCGGCGCTGATCCTGGTCGGGATCCACGGCTATCTCGGGATCCACATCATCGCCCGAGGCGTGATCTTCGTCGATCTCGCGCTGGCCCAGGTGGCCGCCGTCGGCTGGACGGCCGGCAAGCTGGGGCTGGCCGCATGGCTCGCCGGCAAGACCGGGCTCTCGCCGGAAACCGCGGCGTACCTGCTGGGATTCGGCTCGACGCTCGCGGCCGCGGGGTTGATCAGCGTCACCCGGATGCAGGGGACCCGGGTCCCTCAGGAGGCGATCATCGGGATCGTCTACGTGGTCTCGTCGGCGGCGACCATCCTGCTCGCGTCCCAGGCGCCGAGCGGGGCCGAGCACGTGCAGGACCTGCTGACCGGCAGCCTGCTCTGGACCACCTGGCCGACGATCGTCAAGACGGCGCTCCTCTACGGCGCGCTTGGGGTGGCACACTGGGTCTTCCGCCATCGCTTCTTCACGATTTCGCTCCACCCCGACGAGGCGCACCGGCGCGGCTGGCGCGTAGCCCTGTGGGATTTCCTCTTCTACGGGCTGTTCGGTCTGGTGGTCACCTCGTCAGTGGACATCGCCGGGGTGCTGGTGGTCTTCAGCTTCCTGGTGATTCCCGCCGTGATCGCGTTTCTCTTCACCGACAAGCCGAGGTTTCTGCTCGGCATCGCGTGGACCGCGGGCACCCTCGCGACGGTGCTCGGGCTCATGGTCTCCTACCTGGCGGACCTGCCCACCGGCCCCCTCGTCGTCTGCGCGTTCGCCGCGGTCCTGCTGGTCGCGTTCGTGATTCGCGCCCTGTTGGGCAAGCGGAACGGAATCGCCCCGGCCGCCTGATCGCTCCTCCCCGGCCCGCTCCGCGGTGACACCGGTCACGGCGGGCGCGGGGCGTTCGTCGCACCTCCAGATCGTCGGTGACCGCGGTGGGTCTGTCCGGGTCTTTGCCCGTGGAGACCCACCAACTCGAGGTGCCCCATGGCGACGCGCGCCTGGCCGCTGGCCGCGCTCGGCCTGCTCGTGGCGACGACGGGATCGGCCCAGCTGATCCCAATCCGGACCATCCCGATCGTGCAGGCTCATCAGTTCGATCTGCTGCCTTCGTCGACCAGGGCGATGGGCGGTCTCTCGCTCGCCGTCGACGACTCGTTGCTCGACCCCTTCACCAATCCCGCCATGGGCGCGCGGCTCCGCGGCTCGCGCGCGTTCAGCGCTCCCGGACTCTACCAGGTCTCCGGCAAGACCGGCGCCGGCCGCAGCCTCCCGCTGGGCGCGATGATCCGCTCGGGCCGCTGGTTCGCCACGGCCAGCGCGGCCGCGCAACAGGTCGACCTGAGCGAGCAATCCCGTCTGATCCTCGACGTGCCGTTCGTCTGCTCCTGCGGGCCGGCCGGCGGCGAGCTCGCCGACCAGGGAAGGAGCAACGGCAACCTGTTCCTGAGCGCCGGACTCGGGCGGGAGATCGGTCAGGGCCTCGCGATCGGCGGGAGCGCCCGCTGGGCGGAGCTCCGCGGGGTGGACGCGGTCGATCTGCTCTACGCCGGCAGCGCCCGGGTGCGCCAGAGCGGGCACACGCTCGATCTCCGAGTCGGCCTCCTCAAGGAATGGTCGGCCGAGCAGAGCGTGAGCGCGCTGCTCGTGCATCACCGCTACGCGGCGCACCACGACGTCGGCTTCCTCGACGCCATCTGGGATCCGGGCGTCGGCCAGTTCGGCCAGCGGACCCGGATCGAGGCGAACCAGGACCAGACCAACACCTGGGGCCTCGAGGTCCGCTACGTCCATCCCCTCGGGGTCGACGGCTGGCGACTCGGCTGGAGCGCCACGGCCAACGCGGCCTCCCATCCCAAGATCCCGAGCTACGACATCCGGAGCGTCCAGGTGATCCCCCGCGACCCGGGCAACTCGGAGGCGTTCAACCTCGGCGTCGGCGTGGCCAAGCGGTCCGGCACCGCGACCTTCGGAGCCGATCTCGTCTACGAGCCGATCTGGAGCTACACCTGGGCCGATACGCCGGAGGCGATCCCGGGCGCGGGCGGGTCGACCATCCGGGCGGGCGGAAAGACGATCGAGAACCACTTCCGCTTCCACAACGCGATCTTCCGGCTCGGGGTGAGCGACGCGATCGCGTTAGGCGAGTCGCCCGAGGCGGTCGGGCTCCAACTCGGGCTCGCGCTCCATCGGATCGACTATTCGCTCGAGCAGCAGGACCACCTGACCGGCGGCTTCCGGCGGCTCGACGAAGGCTGGCTCGAATGGACCCCGACCTGGGGCCTCTCGGCGCGGTTCGCGAGCTGGGAGCTCCGCTATCGCGGCAGTCTGGTGAACGGAACCGGCCGTCCAGGCGTGGTCCAGGACCCGGGCCCGCTGCCGGCGGTCGACGCCGGGGCCCCGATCCTCACCGCGCCGTCCGGACCGCTCCGCCTGGCGCGGGTGCGAATCATGACGCACCAGATCGCCGTCTCCTTTCCACTCCGGTAGCGACCCGCCGGGAGCCTCCGCATGCGATCGATCATCGCGATCCTGACCCTGACCGCGGCCCTCGCCTGCGGCGAGCCGACCGAGCCGCCGGAGCCGAGTCTCAACCTCGACGCCGAGCTGCGGCAGCTGGTGGGCGGATGGGGCGTCGTCCCGATCGGTCCCATGCCGGAGCAGCCGGTCGCGATGGTCGAGCTCGGCCGGGCCCTCTTCTTCGACAAGCTGCTGAGCGGCAACCGGGACATCGCCTGCGCCAGCTGCCACCTCGCCGCCGCCTCCCTCGGCGACGGGCTCTCGCTCGCGGTCGGAACCGGCGGCACCGGACTCGGCGCGAGCCGTGCGCTGGGGGCGGGACGGGAGTTCGTCCCCCGCAACGCCCCGTCGCTGCTCAATGCCGGGCTCGGCATGTACCAGATGTTCTGGGACGCCCGTCTGAGTGGAACGTCGCCCGGGCCGTTTCAGGTGGACTCCGCCGTGGCGCTGCCGGCGGGGCTCCCCAACCTGCTCTCCGCCCAAGCCATGCTTCCCGTGCTCAACCGCCGCGAGATGCGAGGCGAGCCCGGCGACGTCGACGCGATGGGCAACCCGAACGAGTTGGCCGCGATTGCCGACGGTCAGCCGGCCCAGATTTGGGCCGCGGTGATGACCCGGCTCCTGGCGGTGCCAGAGTACGTCTCGCTCTTCCACGCCGCCTTCCCCTCGCTGGGAGCGGGCGCGCCCCGGTTCGAGCACGCGGCCCAGGCGCTCGCGACCTTCCAGCGCCAGGCCTTCACCCACACCCGATCGCCATTCGATCGCTGGCTCGAGCGGGACGACCTGGCGATGACGGCCGACCAGAAGCGCGGCGGGATCCTTTTCTTCGGGCGGGCGCGCTGCTCGCAGTGTCACAACGGACCGTTCCTGGGCGCGCAGCAGTTCGCCAACATCGGCGCGCCGCAGATCGGCCCGGGCGGCCGGAGGGAAGCGTCGCTCGATCTCGGCAGGGGCGAGCTCGAGGGCTTCGATTTCTATCGGTTCGCCTTCCGGGTCGCGCCGCTTCGCAACGTGGAGTTGACCGCGCCCTACATGCACAGCGGCGCCTACGCGACCCTCGAAGCGGTGGTTCGGCACTACAACGACGTGCCCGAGGCGCTCGCCACCTACGACCCGAGCCAGCTCGCGCCAGCGTTCCGCGGCCTGCTCCACCTCGACCAGGCGACGATCGCCGACCAGCTGCAGCACCTCGACTTCCGGGTCCGCACCCCGCTGGGCCTGAGCGACGAGGAGGTCGGTCAGCTGGTCGAGTTCCTGAAGGCGCTGACCGATCCGGCGGCCCGCGACCTGGGCTCCGTCGTGCCGGCGCGGGTACCCAGCGGGTTGGCCGTGCCGCGCTGAGGATCGGCGTCGTCCGCGCCCTGGTTCGGGTCGGGCAGCGAAGGCACCGCGCGCAGCCCCCCGTGAGCGGTCGGCGGGCTGAAGGGGCTCGCCGGGACCCGCCGTCGCGTTGCGCGGGCTCGTCGTCGAGCTATCGTTAGCGAGCCGGCGCCCAGCCGGCCCGCGCCCGACCTGACCCCGAGGCTCCATGAAGGCCCGCCCGCTCCGGCTGGTTGGACTCCTCTCGCTCGTCAGCTTCCTCGGTTACCCGCTCCGGACCAACATCACCGTCGCCGCCAAGACGATGATGCCGGACCTCGGGCTGACCCAGGTCCAGATGGGCAACGTCTTCTCGAGCTTCCAACTGTTCTACGCCCTGTTCCAGATCCCGGCCGGCCTCCTCGGCGACCGCTATGGGGCTCGCCGGATCCTCACCCTCGCGCTGGTGATCTGGGCGGTGAGCTCGATCGCTACTGGCCTGGTGCCGGCCAGCGCGAGCATCGGCCTCACGATCGGGACGCTCTACGCGGCCCGCGCGCTCCTCGGCATCGGCGAGGCGGCCACTTACCCGGTCGGAGGGCTGGTCATCCAGCGCCATGTGCCATTCGGGTACCGCGGCCGCGCGACCGGCCTCTTCATCTCGGCGGCGGCGGCGGGCTCCGCCCTGACGCCCCCGGTCATCGCCTGGGGCATGACCGCCCATGGCTGGCGGGCCACCTTCGTGGTGGCGGGTCTCCTCGCCCTCCTGGTCGCCGTGCTTTGGCATCGGGCCGCGCCACCTCCGGAGCGTGGCCCGACGACGACGGAGGCCCCGGGAGTGGTCTTCCGCCGTTCGGTGGCGCTGCTCCGCGACCGTCACCTGCTGCTCCTCTCGGTCAGCTATCTCCTGAACGGCGCGGTCTGGTTTCTCTTCGTCTACTGGTTCTACCTCTACCTCACCGACGTCCGCGGCTTCACCGTGCTGGCCGGAGGGGTCTTCGGCGCCCTGCCCTTCCTGGCGGCGGCTCTGATCGGACCGACCGGCGGCGTCCTGGTGGACGCGCTCGCGCCCCGGCGCGGGGTCGCGCGAGCCCGCAGGACCGCGGCCGTCTTCGGCTTGCTGGGCTCCGCCACCTGCGTGGTGATCGGGGTCCAGCTGGCCAACCCGTTTCTCGGCATCGCCGCGCTCTCCCTCAGCTCCGCGCTGGTCAATTTCGTCGAGTCGCCCTTCTGGACGGCGGCGGCCGAGCTCGGGGGCGAGCAGGCCGGGCTGGCCTGCGGGGTGCTCAACACCTTCGGCAATCTCGGTGGGGTCTTCTCGACCTTTGCGGTGCCCAGAATGGTCGAGGCGTGGGGCTGGACGGCGACCATCGCGACCTTCGCCGGCGTCGCCGTGGTGGCCGCCTCGCTCTGGTTCGTGATCCACCCGGCCCGGCGCGCACCAGGGGCCTAGGCCGAGGCGAGCTCCGCGAGCGCGGCGCCGAGCCGATCGGCGTGGGCCGGGACGTTGTAGAGCGCCGGCGTCACCCGGACGCAGTCGCCCCGAGCGAGCCCGGTCCGCCACACCGTGAACAGCCCGTATCGATCCAACAGGTTGGCCACGATGGCCTGGTTCTCGGCCCGGCCGGTCTGGCCCTTGAGCCGGAACGAGGTAATCGCGGCCACCAGACCCGGATCGTCGGGGGTGAGGACGTCGATGCCCCGACGCTCGCGAGCGGCCTTCACCCAGCGATCCCGGAGATAGCGGACCCGGGCCGCCTTGTGCGCGGGACCGACCGCCGCGTGGAAGTCGAGCGCGCTCGGCACCGTGAGAAAGGTCGCGAAATTGGCCGTGCCGGTGTGGATCCGACTCTCGATCTGCGACTGGTCTCCGCTCTCGTCCTCCAGCATGATGTCGATGTCGTCGAGCCGGCCGTTGCGGATGTACATCGCGCCCACCCCGACCGGGGCGCCGATCCACTTGTGGAGATTGAGCCCGACAAAGTCCGCGCCGAGATCGTCCAGGCGGAGATCGACCTGGCCGAAGGAGTGCGCGGCGTCGACGACGACGTCCGCGCCTCGGGCGCGGGCCAGCGCGACGAGCTCCTTCACCGGGATGATCAGACCCGTCTTGTTGTTGAGATGGGTCAGCAGGAGGAGCCGGGTCCGCGGCTCCCGATCGAGCGCGTCGCCGTAGGCGGCGAGCACCGCCTCGCGGCTGGCGGGCTCCGGAATCGCCAGCCGCGCCACGCGGGCGCCTCGTTGCCGGGCGAGCGCGTTCATCGCGAACTGCATCGCGTGGTAGTCGAGGTCGGCGTACATCACCACGTCGCCTCGACTCACGCCTCGATACTGAATGATCAGGCGCTGCAGGGCCTCGGTGGCCCCGCGCGTGAAGAGCACCTCCGCCGGCGTGGCGCCGAGAAAGTCGGCCAGCCGCCGGCGCGCGGCGGCCAGCTCGCCGTCGTAGCTCCGCCTCGCGAAGTAGGAGCTCTCGAGATTGACCCGGTCGATGGCGCGGTGGTACGCCGCGAGCACCGGCGCCGCCATCATCCCGAAGTACCCGGCCTCGAGGTTGGTGTAGCGATCCGAGACTCGATAGTACACGGCCACCCGACCCCAGTACGCCTCGTCGCCCGCGACCCGATCCGGCGGCCCCGCCGGGCGATCGAGCGGTGGGAGCGGCTCCTGCGGACGTGGGGCGAGCCCCGCGGCCTCCGAGCCGCCGCGGGCGGCCACCAGACCGATCAGGCCGCTGGCCTCCAGGAACGAGCGTCGGGAGATCATCCGAACAACCTATCGCGGTGGTTCGGGCTTCGCACGGACGGCGGTCGAGCGCCGAGCCTCCTCCTGCTCTTCGCGGAGGTCACGCCGTCCGGCCGGGCTCAGGCGGACCCGCAGTTCCGGGCGCCGGCCGCCAGCTTCGAGTGGCGACGCCCGTATCCGAAGTACACGACGAACCCGAGCGCCAGCCACACCAGGAGACGGAGCCAGGTCCGGAGCGGGAGGAAGCACATCAGGTACAGGCAGGCCACGATCGAGCACGCTCAGACCTCCGCGGCCTGGAGAAAGCGGTAGCCGACCCGCGCCGTCCTGAGCGGATCGGGCGTGGAGTCGTGCTCGACGTACCAGTGGCGCACCCCGGCCAGCCGGGCGAGCGGCAGCAGGGTGCGGAAGTCGATCGTGCCACGGCCGGGGTCCGTCATCCCCCGGGCGCTCGAGGCGTCCATGTCCTTCACGTGGACCATGGCATACCGGCCCGGGCCGCTCCGGAGGTAGCGGGCAGGGTCCCGCCCCGCCCGGGTGATCCAGTACAGGTCCAGCTCGAAGCCGACCAGCGCGGGGTCGGTGTGCTCGAGCAGCAGGTCGAACGGCACCCGGCCTTCGACGGGGGAGAACTCGAAGTCGTGGTTGTGGTAGCCGATGCGGAGCCCGACCCGCAGGGCGGCCTCGCCCAGTGCGTTGAACTCGTCGGCGAGCCGGAGCCAGTCGGCCGCCTTGCCCCGCTCGCTCGGCGGGAGCCAGGCCACGATCACCCACTCATGGCCGATCGTCTTGGCGAGGTCGAACGCCGCCGCGCGGTCCCGCCTGAGCAGATTGAGGTCGAGGTGCGCCGAGGGCGACCGGAGGCCGTTTCGATCGAGCAGCTGCCGGATCTCCTCGGGGCCTCGGCCGAAATACCCCGCGAACTCCACGTCCCGATAGCCGATCGCGGCCACCGCCGCGAGCGTTCCCGGCAGGTCGCTCGCCATCAGGTCCCGAACGGTGTAGAGCTGGAGACCGGGGTTGGCGATCGCGGCCCGCCCCGCCCCGGGGCGAGCCCAGGCTGGCGCCGAGCGCCAGAGGGACGCGGCGCCGGCGGCCGCGCCCCCGAGAAGCAGGGTTCGTCTGTCGAGCACGACGATCCTCCGTCGGTCGAGCGGGTGGGCCCCTACTTCACCTTCTCGCGCGCGGCCTTGGCCCGAGCGTTGTTGGGATCGAGTGCGAGCGCGCGATCCAGCGCCCGAATGCCGGCCTCACGCTCGCCCTTGGCGAGCAAGGCCTCGCCCAGGGCCGCGTGGGTGCCCGCCCGGTCCGGATACAGCTCGGTGGCCATCCGAAAGATCCGGACCGCCTGGGTCGTGTCGCGCATCAACGCGACCTGGCCCAACAGCGTCAGCATGCCTTCCGGCGGATTCACCCGGTACCCCATGATCTTCGAGACCTGCTGGAAGTGCTCGCGCACGTAGTCCGGCTCCTCCAGACTCCGGGACAGCTCGAGCTTGTAGCCGTCGAAGATGAAGCGGAGCGCGTCGTACTCGGCGATCAGTGGCACCGATCCGTGGTCGTCCTGTTCGTAGTACTTGTAGGCGTAGCGGAGCCCGGAGCGGTTGTACGTCTCGAGGATGCTGTTGAACTGGACGATCGAGGAAAAGTGGGTGTTCTTCGTGGTCGTGTCGCTCGGGCTGATCGTGTTCGCCTGGGCCACGTAGAGCGCGCGACCCTCGAGACCCGGCTTGCTGACGATGTCCTTCGCTTGCTTCAGCAGCAGCCGGTCGTCCCACCAGAGGCTCGGATCGATCGCCAGGTAGGCGTTGAAGAGCTGCGGCCTGGTGTAGAGGGCGTTGATCGTGGTGATCCCACCCAGAGAGTGGCCGACGAAGACCCGAAACGGCGCCGTCCGGAATTCCGACTCGATCTTGGGAATCAGCTCGGTCTCGATGAAGTCGAAGAACTTGCCCATGCCTCCGCTGGTCTTGAGGAATGGCGCGGGCTTGCCCTCCGGATCGAGAGCGCGGTGCGAGGGCGTGAGGTCGCGGGTCCGGTCGGTGTTGGGAATCGCCACCACGATCATCTCGGGCACCACGAAGGTGCCGTTGACGCCGGTCCCCAGGATCTGGATCAGGCCGGTGACCGAGTGGAAGTGGGCGTCGCCGTCGAGCAGGTAAAGCACCGGATACCGCTGGGGGGCGTAGACGGTGTCGTGGTACGACGGCGGGGTGTAGATCAACAGGCGCCGCGATTCGCCGAGCACCTTCGAGCTGAGCGAGTCGAGCTGGCCGATGACGGTCTGGTTCCGCGGAATCGTCTGCGCGATCGCCGCAACCGGGGACAGGAGACCGACGGCGAGCAGGACGCGGGCGAGCTGGCTTGGCATCGAGACCGGGCAGGTTGAAGGTGGATCGCACGTTACGGGGTTCTCGCCCGCTTGTCCATTGGCCCGCCGCCGCGGTCGGCCGGCGCCGAGGGCCCGGGCCGCTCGACTCGCCAGGCGCGGTACTCCGCCGCCCGGAACGGGGCGACCAGCCTCCGGAACCGGCCGACGCTGCCCGGCCAGAGCGTCGGATTCCGCCCGCTCTCGTCCAGGTACCAGCTCCGGCACCCGCCACGGAGCCACACGGTCCGCTGCATCCGTCGATCCACTTCAGCCACGAAGCGAGCTTGGGCCTCGGCGGTCGGCTCGAGGGCCGTGAGCCCCTCACGCTCGAGATACCGAACCGCCCCGACGACGTGCTCGATCTGGGCTTCCTGGATCAGGATGACCGAGGAATGGCCGAGCCCCGTGTGCGGGCCCTGGAGGATGAACAGGTTCGGGAAGCCGTGGACCGTGGTGCCGAGATGCGCTTGCGGCGCTCCGGCCCAGACGTCCGTCAAGGAGCGGCCGCCCCGCCCCCGCACGTAGCGCCCATAGCGGAAGTCCGAAGCCTGGAACCCGGTGCAGCAGACGATCGCGTCGACCTCGTAGGCGCGCCCCGCCGCGTCGACGACGGCATGCTCTCGTACGAGCGTGGCGCCGCCGGTCGCCACCGAGACGTTGGTGCGGCAGAGCGAGGCCAGGTAGTCGTCCGAGACGAGGATCCGCTTGCAGCCGATCAGATAGCGGGGCGTGAGCGCCGCCCGGAGCGCCGGATCGGGCACCGAGCGCCGGAGATGGAGTCGCGCGACGCCCTCGAGCAGGGGCATCAGCGCCGGTCGCCTGAAGGCGACGCCCAGGAGCTCGCGATTGACGTGGATCCAGGATCGGTAGAGCCGCGCGAGCCTCGGCCGCCGCCGGAAGAGCCCGCGACGGCGCGTGCTCACCGGTCGATTCCAGCGCGGCACCACCCAGGCCGGCGTCCGTTGGAACGAGACGACCTGCTCGGCGACCGGCTGGATCGCCGGGATCACCTGGGCCGCCGACGCGCCGGAGCCGATCACCGCGATCCGACGCCCGCGAGGCTGGAAAGAGGGCTCCCACCGCGCGGAGTGGAACACGGGACCCGCGAACGAGCCGAGCCCGGCGATCGAGGGCATCAACGGCTCGGAGAGGGCGCCCACGGCGAGGATCACCAGATCCGCCGTGAGCCGCTCGCCGCCCAGTCCGAGCGACCAGTGGCCCGCCTCCTCGTCCCAGTCGAGCCCGGTCACCTCGCGTCGGAATCGGATCCGGGGCCGGACTCCCAGCTCCGTCGCGCAGCGCTCGAGATAGTCCCAGATCTCCCGACCCGACGCGTAGCGCTCGGTCCAGTCGGGATTGGGCACGGAGGCGTACTGGTAGAGATGGGACTGGACGTCACAGGCGCAGCCGGGATAGACGTTGTCCCGCCAGACGCCGCCCAGCTCTGCCGCGCGCTCCAGGACGATGAAATCCTCGATCCCGGCCCGCCGGAGCGCGGCCGCCGCCCCGATGCCGGCGAATCCCGCACCGACGATCACCACCCGGCGGTGGGTCACGGAGCTGGCCGACGTGGTCATGCCGCCGAACGTATGCCGGAGCCCCCGGGCGAGCAATCGCCTCGGGCACCGTTGCTTGCCGGACCCGGGCCGGGTCTCTACAATCCGTTCGTCCCCCAGGCACGCCAACCGCCACTTCGTCATCAATGGCCCACGAGGAGCCCGATACCCTCGCGCTGATTCGCGCCCGCCGGGCCGGCGACGGCACCGTGGTCGACGCCCTGTTCGCGCGGATGTACGCGGAGCTTCGCCGCATCGCGCAGCAGCGGCTTCGCGCCTTTCGCCCGGGCGACACGATCGACACCACGGCGCTCGTCCACGAGGCCTATGTGAAGCTGATCGATCAGGGCCGGGCCGATCCGGAGGATCGGCCCCATTTCCTGGCGCTCGCCTCGCAGGCGATGCGCTACGTCCTGGTCGACTATGCCCGGGCGCGGAGCGCGGCCAAGCGCGGGGGCGGCGCGGCGCCGGTCGAGCTCGATCGGGTCCAGGTGGCGGCGGGTGAGCGCGCCGAGGAGCTGCTCCAGCTCGATCAGGCGCTCGAGCGCCTGGCCAAGCTCGATCCTCGGCTCGCGGAGGTGGTCGAGCACCGCTTCTTCGGCGGGCTGAGCCACGAGGAGATCGCGACCGTCACCGGACGATCGGTGCCGACGGTCAAGCGCGACTGGACCCGGGCGCGCACCTGGCTGCACCAGTCGATGCGCGGCGAGGTGGGAGACGCCTGAGCGGCGCCTCCCGCCTCCCGCACCTGGGTGCGCGCCCTCGAACCGCCGATCAGCGACCGAGGTTGGCGATGATCGAGTTGGCCGTCTGGGTGCTGATGCTCATCACCTGGGTCAGGACGTCGAGCAGGTCCGCGTTCCGCCGGGTGAGCGGCGAGAGCCAGGATGCGAGCAATTGGGCACTCGGCGCGTAGGCGCTCTTCAGGGCCTGGCCGGTGGCGAGGAGCGTCGCGCCCCCGCTCTTGATGGCGCTCGCCGCCTGCGCTCCGGTCGCCGCGTAGCGCTGGCGGAGCGCGGAGGCGACTGCGCTGGCCGGCGCGCCCTGCTCCATCGCCCACTTGGCGGCCTGCCCCATCGCGATGTTGGCCTGCTTCGCGGCGAGGAACCCGTCGGGGACGCCGAAGAGCTCGACGACGGTCACGAAGGTCTGCTGGGCGCTCAGCTGGAAGCCGGTCGCCAATGCGCCGAAGACCTGGGTGGCACTGTAGCCGACGTTCTTGAGAGTGGTGCCGGCCGCGGAAGCCGTCTGACTCCACGCCTGGCCGAGCGCCCGGGCAATGTCGGCCACGGCGAAGCCGGCGGCCTTGAGCGCCTGCGCCCCGGCCGTTGCGGACTGCCCGGCCCCAGCGAGCGCGTCGGCGACGTCCATCACCGCGTAGCCGGCGCTCTTCATCGCCGCGCCCACTTCGATCGCGGTGTGGCCCGCGCCGATCAGCGCTTGGCCCACGGCGACGGTGGCGTAGCCTGCGGCGCGGAGGCCGGTGGCGGCCTGCTGGAGCGACAGTCCGGCGCCGTCGAGCGCCCGCGCCACCTGGGTGGCCGTGCCCCCGGCCGACTTGAGCGCCAGGGTGAGCGGCACCACCAGCGGGCCGTACGACTGGACCAGGGCGTTGGCCATGGTGTTCATGTCGTAGCCCATCCGTCGCAACTCCGCGGCCGTGGCCGCAAGCTCGAGACCGATGGCCTTGAGGGCGCCGGCGATCTCGATCGCGTCGTAGCCCGCCGCCTTGAGCGCGCTGCCGATCTCGACGGTCTGGTAGCCCGCCCGCTGCAGGGTCCGCCCCGCGTTGACCGCGGTCGACCCCTTGGCTCGGAGATCGGCGGCGAGCACCGCGGCCGGCGAGGCACCCTTGGTAGCGCTGGACGCGATCCGGCTGGTGCCACTGGTTCGAGATTGGGCTCGGCCGAGACTCGGGCCGAGGATCGTGAGCGCCGCCGCCAGGGCGACGAGTCCGGTGCGTGACATGAGCGCCTCCCTCCGAGGTTCGATTCTCCGGGGTCGACTCCCCGGTCGACCAGGTCTATCGGACCCGCGCCGGATTTCGTATCACTCTCGGGACCCGGGGTCGACCCGGCCCGAAGATCCCCACCGCTTTCTGCCGCTC
The DNA here is from genome assembly GCA_050184075.1 of Gemmatimonadales bacterium. Taxonomy (GTDB): domain Bacteria; phylum Gemmatimonadota; class Gemmatimonadetes; order Gemmatimonadales; family GWC2-71-9; genus SHZU01. The sequence goes on along the minus strand of JBFXAS010000062.1, from coordinate 4,966 downwards.
CTCTCCGTCCCGAGCCAAACAGGGGCGGTGATCCGCCGGGCGACCAGGAGCCGATAAGAGGGGAGTGATGCTGAACGCCGAGCGCTTCCGAAAGATCGACGCGATCTTCGACGCCGCCCTCGACCTGCCGGAGGGCGAGCGGACTCGCTACGTCGACCGGGCCTGCGAGGGGGACGACGCGCTCCGAGCCCAGGTCGTCGCGCTGCTGGCCGGGGTCCAGACCGCCGAGCGCGCCTTGGGCGAGCACGTCGGCGACTTCGCCTCGCCCGTGGTCGCCGGGCTGACCGGCGAGGACGATCCCCCGCTGGCCGAGGGTGCCCGCCTCGGACCCTGGCGGATCCTCCGCGAGGTCGGGCGGGGTGGCATGGGCGCGGTCTATCTCGCGGAGCGCGCCGACGGCGAGTTCGAGCTGCAGGTGGCGATCAAGGTGATCAAGCGGGGACGTGACACCAGCGAGGTGCTCCGCCGCTTCCGCGACGAGCGCCGGATCCTGGCCACCCTGATGCACCCCAACATCGCTCGCCTGCTCGACGCCGGATCGGCCGAGGACGGCCGCCCGTATCTGGTCATGGAATACGTGAACGGCCGGCCGATCACCGCCTGGTGCGCGGAGCAGGGGCTCGACACCCGAGCCCGGGTCGCGCTCCTCCGCGATGTCTGCGGCGCGGTGCACGAGGCCCACCGGCGGCTGATCGTCCACCGCGACCTCAAGCCCTCGAACGTGCTGGTCACCGAGGCGGGCTCGGCCAAGCTGCTCGACTTCGGGATCGCCAAGCTGCTCGACCAGAACGCGGAGGACACCGGCCCCGAGACCCGGCTGCTCACGCCGGACTACGCGGCGCCCGAGCAGCGCGCCGGGCTTCCCGTCACCACGGCCACCGATGTCTTCGGACTCGGGCTCCTGATGCACCAGGTGCTCACCGGCGACCGACCCTCGCGCGACCGGCCGGTCGAGCAGTCGATCGCGGGCGACCTCGGCACCATCGTGCGACGGGCGCTTGCCGAGGAGCCCGCTCGACGCTACGGCTCGGCGCTCCAGCTCGGCGAGGACCTCGATCGCTGGCTCGACGGGCTGCCGGTCCTCGCCCGTGGCGACGGCGTCGCGTACCGGGTCGGGAAGTTCGTGAGACGGCACCGCGGCGCGGTAGCCGGGGCAGCGCTTGCGGCGGTCCTCCTCGTGGCCCTGATCGTCTCCCTGGTCCTGGGCGAGCGCCGCACCCGGGCCGCGCTGGCCCAAGCCGAGCTCGAGCGCGACACGGCCGAGGAAGTGGCCCGGCTGCTGGAAGGGATCTTCGCGTCGAGCAACCCGACCGAGGGCGGACGGGAGCGCCTCGACACCCTGCGCGTCGCTGCGCTCCTCGATCGCAGCGTTCGCCAGGTCCAGGCCGGCCTGGCGGCGCGCCCCGCGGTGCAGGCGCGCATGCTCCGCGCCCTGGGCGACGCCTACCGGGGCATGGGGCTCTTCGACGTCGCGGAGCCGCTCCTCGCCGACGCCGTCGCGGCGCACCGCGGCCTCACCGACACGATGGCGCTCGCCAACACGCTCAACTCGCTCGCCCTGCTCGAGCTCAACCGCGGCCGGCCCGCCCTGGCCGAGCCTCCGCTGCGCGAGGCGCTCGAGCTCTACCGGTCCGCGGCGACCGAAAGCCCTGGCTACGGGCGGGCCCTCGCCAACCTCGCGGCCGCGCTCGCCACGCTGGCCAAATTCGAAGAGGCCGGCAGCCTGTACGACGAAACGATGACCGTGTTGGAGCGGGCGCCCGCGCCCGACAGCGGGCTGCTCTCCACGGTGCTGAATGGGAAGATGGCGCTGGCCGGCCGCCTCGGGGACTTCGCGACGATGGCCACCCTCGCAGAGCAGAGCCTGGAGATCGACCTCGCCCGGCACGGCCCGGTTCATTTCCGGATCGGGGTCGACTACGCCAACCTGGCCTTCCTGCGCGCGAGGCTCGGCGAGCTGGAGGCAGCCGACAGCCTCTACGGGCAGGCGGTCGACATGTTCCGGCAGACCGTTGGCCCCAACCACCCGGCCTACTTCAAGGCTATCGGAGCGCACGGCAACCTCGAGTGGCGGGTGGGACGCGGCGCCCAAGCCAAAGCCAAGCTCCAGGCATCCGTCGACGGGCTCAGGGCCAGCGGGGCCGACGCCGAGCTGAGTGTGTCACTGTCGCAGCTGGCGGACGCCCTTGCCGAGGAGGACTCGCTCGCGACGGCCGAGCGACTGGTGCTCGAGGCGCTCGAGATCGAGCGTCGGGTCGACGGCCCCGAGCATCCGAGCTTCGGCGCGACCATCGCCCAGCTGGCGACCATCCGCTGCAACATGGGGAGGATCGCCGAGGGTCGGACGGGACACCGCGAGGCGCTGGCGGTGCTCGAGGGAGTGCTCGCGGCGGACCATCCCCGCGTGCTGGACGTCCGCAAGCGTCTGGAGATGTGCGGCGCGGGGCCGCCACCCTAGCGGAGCGTCAGCTCCTCGGTCGTGGGGCGGTGAGGAAGCCGGTCGCCAACCGTCGCACCGAGACCGAGCCGCCGTAGCGCAGGTGGGGACAGGCACGCGCAATGGCCACCGCCTCCTGATAGCTCGTCGCGCGGAGCGCGTACATCCCGACCAGGAAGTCGGCCGACTCGACCACCCGCTCTGAGACCGACACCGGCACCGCGTCGGGACCGAGCTTGCTGCCCGGCTCCCAGCGGAGATCGCCGGCGGCGATCAGCACCGACTCGGCCTCGAGCGAGTCGGCCCACGCCCAGTATTCCGCCGCCCGGCGCTGGCGCTCGGCGACTTCGACCGTCGCGGCATCCGGCCATCGCCCCTCCAAGACCAGGACGAAGCCACTCTCCGGCCGGGAGGCGACCGACGGTGACGACTGGGGCGGGACCGCGGCCGCCGGCGCACCGTCTCGACCGGCCGCCCGCCAGGCGAGCGGCGCCGTGATCGCGATCGCCGCGGCGGCCGCCGCGGCCACCCACCAGGGCGAGACGCGTCGGGGGCCTCGGCCGCCCGGCGGTGACAACGGATCGCGACCCACGCGGAGCGACTCGACGGCGGCCCAGCCGACGGCGGCGGCCCGCAACTCGGCCGCGAGCGCCGGATCCGCGTCGACGCGATCGAGCAGCGCCGCCTGTCGCTCGGGGTCGAGCTCGCCCTCCAGGAAGGCGAGCAGCTCTTCTTCGGTGGGACGGTTCATTCGACGACCTCCAGATGCCGCTTGTCCAACAGCTCCCCCAGCCGCTTGAGCGCGCGGAAGACCCGCGACGCGATCGTGCCCTGCGCCGTGCTCGTGATCCGGGCGATCTCGGCGTAGGGCAAGCCCGAGACGAACCGGAGGGTGATCACTTCCCGCTGCTCGTCCGGCAGCTGTTTCAGCGCTTCGGTCACCGCCCGGCGGGCGCGCTCCGCGTCCACCGTCCGCTCGGCCCGGGGGGCGTCGGCCAGCTCGGGGAGGCCCATCGCGGCCTCGAGCGGGAGGTCGCGCGAGCGCCGACGCCGGCGTCGCAGCTGATCGCGGCAGAGATTGAGCGTGACGCGATAGCTCCAGGGCCGGAGCTCCGCGGCCCGCTGGAACCCCGGCAGCGCGGCGCTGAGCCGGAGCATCGCGTCCTGCGCAACGTCCTCCGCCTGATCCCGGTCGCCCAGGATCCCCGCGGCGATCCGATGTGCGAGCGGACGGTGGATCGCGACCAGGCCGTCGAGCGCGTCCCGGTCGCCGCCCACCGCCCGATCGAAGAGAGCCTGCTCGTCGCTCACTTCGCCGGCAGCTCGACGTCCGCGGGGTCCACGAACTCCTCCATGATGATCACCACCGTGGCGAGGGGGTGGTTCTGGTACGGACCGACGAACGGAAACTGCTGCCGTCGGGGATCGCCGCCGATCGAGGCGTTGCTCGCATACGGCATGTAGAGCATGAAATGCGGCTTGAAGCTGCCGCCGTTGGCCCCGAGACGCTGGCCCTTGGACAACATATAGGCATAGGCCGGCCCGGACGGCATCGGCAGCCGCCCGTCCCGCCAGCGGGCCTGCATCTCGCTCTCGATCGCCTTGCCGTCGAGCCCCCGGGCCTGCAGCGCCCCTTCCAGCAACAGCGACGGCAGCACCGTGGCCTCGGCCTGCGGGTTGAGACAGTGGGGCGCGAGCTGGCCCTTCTCGGTCGCGGAGCGGACGACCAGACAGGCCCATCCGTTGCTGCCGTCGACCGCCTTCTCGAAGCCCTTCGCGCCCATCAGGTAGACGTCGGCCTTGCTGGAGACGGTGAGGGGCCCGGCGCTCATCGCCAGCCGGAGCTCGCTCTCGCGGCTCAGCTCGGGATAGCCCCGGCCCTGGGCCAGCACGGGCTGCCCGACGGCGCCCAAGCCGAGCGCGGCCAGGGAGAGGGGAAACAGGAAGGGATTCTGGAGCATCGGTAACCTCCGGACCGGTTGGGTTTCGACTGCGCTGCCGGAGAGACAACGTCCGCGCCCCGTCGTTTTTTCCTCCGCTTGACTCCCCGGCACGGGCGCCGCCCTGCCCGTGCGACCGCGCTCGCCCGACTCCCCGACCCATCACCAGGCACTGCGGGATGGCCCGATCGGCGGAGCCCACCACCCCGGCGAGCTCGGACTCGTTGATCCGGGTGCCCGAGCCTTGTCGCCGGAGTGGCGCCGGTCGATCATTCGGCCCCAACTCACTCCTCGAGTCGCTCCAATGACGCGGACCGTCTCGCGCCGTCCGTGGCTGCCCTGCTCCCTTGCAGCGCTCCTGCTCGCCGCCTGCGGCACCCGAGCCACGCCCGAGGGCGCCGAGCCCCCAGGTTCCGGGACACCCGATCCCAACCGGCAGGGCGAGGTCGACGAGGTGCCGCTCCTCGCGGCCGCCGGACCCGCGGCTTGGCGCGAGGGCGGACTGCTCGTGATCCGTCCGACTGGAGGCCCACCGATCGAGCTCCGGGACGATTCGAGCGACGTCAGCGAGGACTAACGGATCCACCGC
>JBFXAS010000061.1:0-23530 GCA_050184075.1 Gemmatimonadales bacterium | reverse complement strand
CGAAGTAGGACCGGCTCCCGACCTGATGGGTCTTGAAGAGCCCGCTCCGTGTCTTGGCCTCTCTGGTGACCACCCGGTTGTAGGGTCGCGGCCGTCCCGCCTGGCCGACCCCGGGACGCTGAGCCGTGCTATCCTGGTCTTCACCCTCCGCCGGCGGGCCGGCCCGGGGCCCCGGGGCCACCGGCCCCTGCCTCGGTCCGGGCGTCTGGGCGGGTGGGGTGGTGGCCGGCGCGGAGGGCCGACAGCCTGGCACGGCGGCCAGCAGGGCGACGAGTACGAGACGTCTGCGTGGGGTCATCTGAGGCTCTGGTCGAGGTTGAGACCGCCGGGGGCCACGGACGACAACCCCCCGGGGGAGGTGGGGTTGGCTCGCGGCGATGACAGGGGTCTGGTGTCGTTACGCACGGCGGAAGCCTCGCGTTGGATGAGGCGCGTCGTCCTGAAGCTACCTTCACCATCGGAGCGACCGAGGCGATCGTGATCCGGTTCCCAACCACTTGGGCGGCGGAGCGAGCCGGTCCCGTCCTCTTCGGGCCGCCCGGAATCGTCGAGATGGCCGCCCATCTGACCGAGGCATGGATGGAAGACGCTCGGATCCGCAGCGGGGGCGACCAGTCCCAGTGCCCCCGATGGGGGGAAGATCGACGCTGCCGAGGTGGGACCTGGACGTGTATCCTTGAGCCCCGACGGAGGCCGCTGATGAGCCGAGCCAGCCCCAAAGCTGCCGTGCGCCGAGCCAGGGATCCACTCCAAGTGATCCCCGGCATCGGCCCCAGCCTCGCGCGGGACCTCCGCCGGCTCGGCTATCACACGCCGGCCGAGCTGCGCGACGCCGACCCGGAGGAGATGTACCAGCGCCTCGGTCGGCTCACCCGGACCCGCCAGGACCCCTGCGTGCTCTACACCTTCCGGTGCGCCGTCTACTACGCCAGTCGCTCGCGGCACCGGCCCGAGCTGCTCCTGTGGTGGAACTGGAAGGACCGACCCTATCAGCGGAACTAGCGAGAGGACCGCGATGCGCACCGCTCGTCGCACCCACACCTTCACCGAGTCGGTGATCCGCGGAATGACCCGGCTCGCCGATCGCCACGGAGCCATCAACCTGGCCCAGGGCTTCCCGAACTTCCCGGCGCCCGAGGTGCTCAAGGAAGCCGCCCAGCGCGCCATCGCGGCCGACGTCAATCAGTACGCGATCACCTGGGGCGCCAAGCGGCTCCGCGACGCGATCGCGAAGAAGTACGCCGAGTGGTACGGGATGACGGTCGATCCGGAGCGCGAGCTGACCGTCACCTGCGGCGCCACCGAGGCCATGGCCACCACGCTGCTCGCGCTGGTCGACCCCGGCGAAGAAGTCATCGTCTTCGAGCCCTTCTACGAGAACTACGGTCCCGACGCGATCCTCTGCCAGGCCAAGCCGGTCTTCGTGCCGCTGCTGCCCGGTCAGCCGCTCGACCTCGATCGACTCCGCGCCGCGTTCTCCGACCGGACTCGTGCCATCGTGGTCAACACCCCGGGCAATCCCTCGGGGCGGGTCCTCACCCGGGAAGAGCTCACCGGGATCGCCGAGCTCTGCCAGCGCCACGACGCCTGGGCGGTCACCGACGAGATCTACGAGCACATCCGCTACCAGGGCGAGCACATCCCGATCGCCACGCTTCCCGGCATGCGGGAGCGGACCATCACCATCAGCGGCGCCTCGAAGACCTTCAGCATTACGGGTTGGCGGATCGGCACCATCATCTCGCCGACCGAGGTCTCCGACGCGATCCGCAAGGTCCACGACTTCCTCACTGTGGGCGCGCCTGCGCCCCTCCAGGAAGGCCTGGCGGTCGCCATCGAGACCCTGGGCCGGGATTACTACGAGGGATTGAGCGCGGAGTATCGCGCCCGCCGCGATCTCCTGATACCCGCGTTGACCGAGGCCGGCTTCGTCTGCGTCCCGCCCGAAGGTGCCTACTACGTGCTGGCCGACATCCGGGCCCTGTCCGACCGGCCGTCGGACGAGTACGCCAGGTGGCTGGTCACCGACGGCGGCGTCGCGACCGTGCCGGGCACCAGCTTCTTCAGCAACCCGAAGGACGGCGCCCACCTCACCCGGTTCGCCTTCTGTAAGACGCTCGACGTCCTGGAGGCGGCGGTCGAGCGGCTCCGCCGGCTCGAAACCCGCGCCGGCTGACCGCGACCTAGGCGATCGGCACGTTCCGCCCCGCCGCGATCGCCTCACGCAAGTGGGTCGCCATCCGGGCGATCACCTCGTCCAACCGGCGGGCGACGATCGAGAAGTGACCTTCGCGGGGGAAGTACCGCGCGTCGCTCATCGGCAGCGCCCGCGACAGGTACTGGCCCATCTCGGGTGGCACGATCCGGTCCGCGCCGCCGAACCAGAGCCGGACGATGGTGCCTACCTCGTCGAGCTCGAAGCCCCACGGTCGGGCCCCGAGCACCAGGTCCCACCATGGGCCCTCGAAGCCCTGACGAAAGGCTTCGGTCCACGACTCCACCAGCGCCGGTGCCCACTCCGGATCCTCGAGCACCCCACGGTCGGTGGGATCGAGGTCGGGCCTGCTCTCGATCAGGTGACGGGTCCCCGAAGCCGCCAGGCCGGCGCCGAACTTCCGAACCTGTCCCTTGAGCAGCCAGGGAAGCCACCGGGCAAGACGGAGCACTCGTCGGTGCGCTTCGGCGAGGTGCTCGCGAAACCGCTCGAGCGGTGGTGCCAGCCCGGCGACCAGCCCGAGCCCCAAGAGGCGCTCAGCGATCCGCGCGCCGCAGGCCAGTCCGTACGGCGCGCCACCCGACACCGCCAGCACCGCGAACCGATGGATGCCCAGCTGATCGGCGAAGGCGGTGACGTCCTCCGGCCAGTCCACCACCCGCCGCTTCGGTCTCGGCGTCGAGAGCCCGATACCCGGCCGATCGATCGCCAGGCACCTGAGCCCGTGCGACGCCAGCCGCTCGTTGACTCCGGGCACCCCGGCCTCGAGCCGCGATCCGGGGGTCCCGTGGAAGTAGAAGACCGGGATCCCGCTCGGGTCGCCGTACTCGGCGTAGCCGAGAATCCGCCCGTCGGGCAGCGCCAGGCTCTTCGACAGCGAGGAGCTCACCTGGCGGCCGGCACAGAGGGGGGCATGACCTGAGGATCACCGCGTCTCGGGGCCGCCGTCAACTCTCGGGTCCGGGAGCTGCCGGGTACATTCCTGGATCCCTCACCGCCATCGGATGCCGATGCGAACGACCCCGCTCTGGCTTACTGCCTTCGCCTTCCTCGTTCCGACCGTCGCCAACGCCCAGGCGAAGCCCCGCGCGCGCGATCTCGGCATCCCCCTGCCCGGGGTCACCGGACCGCTCAACGCGATCACGGACGTGGCGGGCGTCGAGGTCGGCGTCGTCACTCTGATCGCCGGTTCCGGTCGTCTCGCGGTGGGCAAGGGCCCGGTCCGGACCGGCGTCACGGCCATCCTCCCGCGCGGCAAGGTGAGCGATCACCCGGTCTACGCCGCCTGGTTCACCCTGAACGGTAACGGTGAGATGACCGGCACCACCTGGGTCGAGGAGTCCGGCTTCCTGGGCGGGCCGGTGATGATCACCAACACCCACAGCGTCGGGATCGTCCACGACGCCGTGATCGAGTGGATCGTCAAGCACGGGAAGGACTTCGACTGGTCGCTGCCGGTGGTGGCCGAGACCTGGGACGGCGGGCTCAACGACATCAATGGCTTTCACGTCACTCGTGAGCACACCCTGGCGGCGATCGACGGAGCGCGCCCCGGCCCCGTCCCGGAGGGCAACGTGGGCGGCGGCACCGGCATGGTCTGCAACCGCTTCAAGGGCGGCACCGGCACGTCGTCCCGACGGGTCGTAGTGCTCGACCGCGGATACACGGTGGGCGTCCTGGTGCAGTGCAACTACGGCGGACGCGGCCGGCTCTCGGTGGCCGGCGCGCCGGTCGGTCAAGAGATTCCCGACCTGCTCCCGTGCTTCGCCGCGCTGCCAGACGGGAGCTACGCTCGCCCCACCGCGCATTGTGACACCGGCGGCGAGGACAAGGGCGACCAGGGCTCGATCATCGTCGTCGTCGCCACCGACGTGCCGCTCCTGCCGCATCAGCTCAAGCGAGTCGTGAAGCGCGCCGCCCTGGGCATCGGGACGATGGGCGGCATCGGCGGCGACTCGTCGGGGGACATCTTCATCGCCTTCTCGACGGCCAACCCCGGTGCGGAGGCGGCCGATCGCGTAGTCAGCGTGCAGGCGATCCCAAACGAGCGGATCAACCCGGTGTTCGAGGCCACCATCGATGCCACGGCCGAGGCAATCCTCAACGCGATGCTCGCCGCCGAGACGATGACCGGCGCGGACGGGTACACGGTGTACGCGCTGCCCCACGATCGGCTCCTCGCGGCGCTCCGCAAGTACGGCCGGCTCCGCTGACGCGGGTCGTCGGCAGGCGGTGGGCCGGGCGGTGTCGACCGTCAGGCCGGTGGGCTATGTTGCAGGCGTACACGAGTCCACTCCCCGAGAGCCAGGAACATGTGCCTCTATCGAGCGATCGCCGCCGCCGGATTGTCCGTCATCCTCGTTAGCTCGGCCTGCAGTCGCACCGACCACGCCGCGACCCCGGCCGCCGCGACTCCGCAGATCGAGACCCGGGAGCTCGAGTACCGCCAGGGAGAGACCGTGCTCAAGGGCTTCGTCGCCTGGGACGCCTCGAAGACCGAGAAGCTGCCCGGCGTGATTGTGGTCCACGAGTGGTGGGGACACAACGAGCACGCTCGCAACCAGGCCCGCCGGCTCGCGGAAGCGGGCTACGTCGGCTTTGCCCTCGATATGTACGGCGACGGCAAGGTGACCGTCCATCCCGACTCCGCGCAGGCCTTCGTCACCGAGGCGACCAAGGACCCCGCGGTAATGATGGCGCGGTTCACCGCCGCCATGGAGCAGCTCAAGCAGGACCCCCACGTCGACCCGGAGCGGATCGGCGCGATCGGCTACTGCTTCGGTGGAGCCGTCGTGCTCGCGGCCGCTCGAGCCGGGATGGACGTCGACGCGGTCGGCAGCTTCCACGGCGCCCTGATCCCAGGCCCGGTTGATTCCGGCGCGGTCAAAGCCAGAGTGCTGGTCCAGACCGGCGCGGCCGATCCGATGGTGCCCCCGGACGCCGTCGAGAACTTCCGCAAGGAAATGACCGGCGCCGGCGCCAACTTCGAGATCGTCAGCTATCCCGGCGTGAAACACAGCTTCACCAACCCCAACGCCGATCACGTCGGGATGGACGGGCTCGGCTACGACGCGGATGCCGATCGGGAATCGTGGGCCAAGCTGCTGCGGATGTTCGCCGAGGTGTGGTCCTGACCTCACCCGCTGGGGCCTCGATCCGTCGTCTCCGATCGAGGCCCCCCCCCGGAGCCCGGGGGATGCCGGCTCCCGATCCGACTTGGCAACGCCCCTGACGGGGCGTTTCTTCTGTACGCCAACCTTCTCACGAGGCGATCGGAATGCTCTCACCCGCCCCTCGGTGGCCAGCCCTGCTCGTCCTCTGGGCCACCCTGGCCACCCCGGCGATCAGCCAGGCCCCGCTCGACTCGGCGTTCTTCGCCGGGATGACCGCCCGGAGCGTCGGTCCCTCCGGAATGAGCGGCCGGATCGCTGCCATCGACGGGGTCCACGCAGATCCGAACGTGATCTACGCCGGCGCCGCGACGGGCGGTCTCTGGAAATCCACCAGCGGCGGGATGACCTGGACGCCCCTGATGGACGACTACCCCGCGAGCTCCATCGGGGCGATCGCCATTTACCAGGCGGCACCCGACATCGTCTACGTGGGCACTGGCGAGCGCAACCGGCGCAACTCGGCCGGCGTCGGCACCGGGGTCTACAAGACCATGGACGGGGGAAAGAGCTGGACCCATCTCGGCCTCGAGCAGACCGGCGCCATCGAGGCAATCATCGTCCACCCGAACGATCCGAACACCGCCTGGGTCGGCGCGCTCGGCAACACCTGGAGCGAGGGCGAGGATCGGGGCGTGTACAAGACCACCGATGGCGGCAAATCCTGGCGCAAGGTGCTCTACATCGACGACAAGACCGGCGTGGGCGACCTGGTGGTCGACCCCTCCAATCCCAATCACCTGATCGCCGCGATGTGGCAGCACCGCCGTTGGCCCTGGTTCTTCAGCTCGGGCGGGCCGGGGAGCGGGATGCACGTCAGCTACGACGGCGGAGAGACCTGGAAGAAGCTGGGCCCGAAGGACGGCTTGCCGGAGGGCGAGCTCGGCCGGATGGGCCTCGACTTCTCGGTCAGCAACCCCAATGTCGTCTACGCCCTGATCGAGGCCAAGCGGAGCGTGATCGCCCGCTCGGACGACGGTGGGCTCACCTGGCGGGTCGTGAATCGAACCGAAGGCATCGGCGATCGGCCCTTCTACTACGGCCAGGTGCGGGTCGACCCGGAGAATGAGAACCGGGTCTACAACGTGAGGAGTCCGCTCGACCTGAGCGAGGACGGCGCCAAGTCGTTCCGCACCCTGCTCCCCTTCGCGCGGGTCCACGTCGACCACCACGCCTTCTACATCAACCCCAACGACGGCCGTTTCATCGTCGACGGCAACGACGGCGGGATCTACATCTCCCGCGACCGCGGCGAGACCTGGCAGTTCGTGGAGAACCTGCCGCTGGCGCAGTTCTACCACATCAACGTCGACATGGAGACCCCCTACCACATCCTGGGTGGGCTCCAAGACAACGGATCGTGGCGGGGGCCGAGCTCGATCTGGGAGAACGGCGGGATCCGCTACTACCACTGGCGCGAAGTCGACTTCGGTGACGGCTTCGCGGCCCTGGCCCACCCCGCCGATCGCCGCTACGTCTTCGCGATGTCGCAGGGCGGCTCCCTGGTCCGCTCCGACGTGCTGACCGGAGAGTGGAAGTCGATCCGCCCCTCGCACCCCGACGGGGTCGCGCTCCGTTTCAATTGGAACGCGGGGATCGCGATCGATCCGTTCGACGGCGCGGTCTACTACGGAAGCCAGTTCGTCCACCGGACCGCCGACATGGGCCAGACCTGGACCATCCTGAGCCCCGACCTGACCACCGACGACTCGACCAAGCAGCGCCAGTTCGAGAGCGGGGGACTCACCTACGACGTTACCGCCGCCGAGAACCACACCACGATTCTGACCATCGCGCCGAGCCCGGTGGAGCAGGGCGTGATCTGGGTCGGCACGGACGACGGCAACGTGCAGCTCACCCGCGACGGCGGCCGGACCTGGACCAACCTCATCAATCGGATCCCCGGCGTGCCGAAGGCCACCTGGGTGCCGCACATCGAGGCCTCGAAGTTCGATCGCGGCGCCGCCTTCGTAGTCTTCGACGACCACCGGCGGGGCAACAACACGCCGTACGTCTTCCAGACGACGGACTACGGCCGTACGTGGACCAGTCTGGTCACCCCGGAGATCGAGCCGTTCAACTTCGTCCACGTGATCGAGCAAGATCCGGTGAGCCGCAACCTGCTCTTCCTCGGTACCGAGTACGGGATGTATCTCTCGCTCGACGGAGGAAAGCGCTGGCGCCTCTGGCGAAACGGGCTGCCTCGTGCGCCGCATCGGGCCCTGGTCGTCCACCCCCGTGATCACGACCTGGTGATCGGCACTCACGGACGGGCTGCCTACGTGTTGGACGACGTCCGTCCGCTGCGCGCGCTCGCCACCGATCCGGCCCTCGCAGAGAAGCCGCTCCACCTCTTCGAGATCCCCCCGACGATCCAGTACAACGCCGCCCAGGTCGCCGGCATGCGGTTCCTGGCCGACGCCAAGTTCGTCGGCGAGAACCGTCCCTACGGCGCGCTGCTCACCTACCTCGTCGCCGGCGGCGGCGACTCGGCCAAGGTCGCCATCACCGTCACCGACGCCGCGGGCGACACGGTTCGGCGCTTCGAGGGACCGGCCCGGCGCGGCCTCAACCGGACTGCCTGGAACCTCCGCTACGACGGACCCCGGCGCCCGGGGGCGGACGACACCCCGGCGGCGTTCCTCCCACCCGGCCCTCCCGTGCTGGCCGGGGTGTTCACGGTGACCGTCCGCCACGGTAGCGAGGTCTCCTCAGGCACAGTGCGAGTCGACGCCGACCCCCGCTTCCAGGTCTCCGAGGCCGACCAACGCGCCAAGCGCGACCTGCTGCTGGTCGTCGCCGCGAGGCAGAACGTGCTCACCGAGGCGATCGATCGCCTGAACGCCTCCGAGAAGGCCGTGGGCCGCGTGCTCGAGCAGGTCGGCAAGCGGACGGACGCGCCGTCGAAGGAGCTCACCGAGGCCGCCAGGGCGCTGCAGAAGCGGATCACCGAAACCAAGGAGACCTTCCTCGGTCCCCAGGGCAAGCAGGGCATCGTTCGCGACGACCAGGCAGTCTCCAGCAAGGTCGGCTCCGTCTACTCGGCCCTCGCCTCCTCTCGCGACGCCCCGACCGAAGCGCAGCGGCTCGAGTGGACCCGGGCGGAGGCGGCGCTCGCCTCGGCCCTGCAGGCCGTGAACCGGCTGCTGAGCGAAGAGGTCGGACCCTTCCGCCAGCGCGCGGGCACCAGCCTGCTCGAGGTGTTCCCCGCGACGGACCCGCTCAGCCTCGACTGGAAGCGACCGTGAGCTCGAGCGACGGTGACCGTCGAGAACCCGTGAGGTAGCCATGAAATGGATCGGAATCGTCGCCGGGGTGATGGTCGCGCTGCTGCTCGTGGCGTTCGTCGCCGGCGCGATGCTGCCCCGCGAGCATCGCGCGTCGAGCCGGCTCTCCATCCCGAGACCGATCGATCAGGTGTGGGCCTTCGTCCGCGACTTCAGCCGGATCCCGAGCTATTGGAGCGACTTCACCGAGGTCGAGCGTCTTCCCGACGACGGCGGACGAGAGGTCTGGCTCGAGAAAGGCTCGCAGGAGCTCACCATCGCCGTGACCGAGGAGTCCCGGCCCACCCGTCTGGTGACCACCATCGTCGCCCCAGCGGGCGCGCCCTTCGGCGGCCGCTGGATCTACGAGCTGGTCACCACGGCGGACGGCACCGATTTGACCGTGACCGAGGATGGCTGGGTCGACAACCGGATCTTCCGCGTCGTCGCCAAGGCGATGGGACACCACCGCACGCTCGACGCCTACCTCACCGCATTGGGCCGCAAGCTCGGCTCGGCGAGCGGCCCGGTTCACCTGGAGCCCTGAGCGCTCAGCCGACCTCGATCGTCCGAGCCAGGCCGGCCGGCGCCCGAACCCGACCCACCACGCCGGCCAGCGCCACCAGGGCTACCAGGTAGGGCAGCATCAGGAAGAACTGGTAGGGCACCGCGAGCCCCATCGCCTGGAAGGCGAACTGGAGAGCCGTCGTCCCGCCGAAGAGCAAGGCGCCGAGCAACACGCCGAGCGGGCGCCAGCGACCCAGCACCACGATCGCGATCGCGATGAAGCCGCGGCCCGCCGTCATTCGCTCGGCGAAGGTTCCGACCTGGGCCAGCACCAGCGTTGCACCCGCCACCCCCGCGAAGAGACCCGAGAGCAACACGGCGATCACCTGGGTTCGGATCACCCGCACACCGGTCGCGTGGGCCGCGGCAGCCCCCTCACCCGTCGCCCTGAGCCGGAGGCCGAACCGGGTGCGGAAGAGCAGCCACCAGATCATGGGCACGGCAGCGAGACCCAGATAGGTGAGGGCGGGCTGCGCGAAGAGCGCCGGGCCCAGGATCGGCACCCGATGGAGCCCGGGCACCTCGACCGCGCCCAGGGTCGGGAGATCGAGACCGGCTCCGGCCGAGCCGAAGGCCTGGCGGTAGATCACCCCGGTCACGCCGATCGACGCCAGCGTCAACGCCGTGCCCGCGATGATCTGGTCGCTCCGCCCGATCACGGCCACCGCCGCAAAGCCGATCGCCACCAGCAATCCCGCCGCCGCGCCCGCGGCGACGCCGACCCACGGCCCCCCATATGCCGCGCCCAACGCGGCGCCAAGACAGCCCGCGAGCATCGCGCCCTCGATCGAGAGATTGATCACCCCGGCACGCTCCGCCACCAGCTCGCCCGTGGCCGCCCAGAGCAGCGGCGTGGCGATCCGGACCGAGGCCGCGAGAAAGCCGCTCAGCAGGTCCACTCGGTCGTCCTCACGTCGCCGCCAGCGTCCGCGCCGATCGCGCCCGGCTCACCGCGACCAGCACCACCACGATGATCACGGCCTGCACCACGTACACCGCCACCGATGGCACCTGGGCGTCTCGCTGCATCCCGCTCGCGCCGGCCTCGAGCGCCCCAAACACCAATCCCGAGGCGATCACGCCAAGCGGATTGAGACGGGCAAGGAGCGCCACCGCGATCGCGGTGAAGCCGTACCCCGGTGAGAGGTTCTGGTAGAGCGCATAGGTGACGCCCGAGACCTCGATCGCCCCACCGAGCCCCGCGAGTCCGCCCGACCAGAGCAGCGCCGCGCCGATCACCCGATCCACCGGAATCCGCCCCGACACCGCGGCCGCCCGCGGCGCCTCGCCCACCGCGCGGAGCCAGAATCCCCAGCGAGTCCGGGCGAAGATCGCCCAGGCGATGACCGCCAGGAGGAGTGCCAGCCCAAAGCCCGCGTGCAGCCGCGTGCCCGGGAGCGTCGGCAGCCGGAGCGCCAGCGGAATCGGCGCACTCTGCGGATAGATGCCGGACGGCTCCTGCAACGGCCCCTGCACGATCCAGCTGACCAGCGCCTCGGCTACGAAGCTCAGCAGCAAGGTGCTGATCACCTCCAGCACCCCGAATCGCAGCTTGAGGAGCACCGCGGGTGCCGCCCAGATCGCCCCAGCGATCGCGCCCGCCAGCAACACCAGCGGCACCCCGACCAGCGGCGGCCAGGAGCCGAGCAGCAGTGCCACCCAGGTCGCGCCGATCGCGCCGGCGTAGAACTGGCCCTCGGCGCCGATGTTGAGCGCCCCGCCCCGGAACGCCACCGCGATCCCGAGCCCGACGATCACCAGCGGCACCGCACGGACCAGCGTCGCCGAGGTGATCGCGTACCACGAGCCGAACGCGCCCCGCCAGAGCGCGGCGAGCGCCGCCGGGGCATCGTAGCCGAGCCCGGCGAGGGCGGCGGCCAGGACGGCCAGGCCGAGCGCCGCGGCCCCGATCGGAAGCAGCCAGCCCAGCACGGCGCGGCGGGAGGCCAGCGTCACCGGCCCCCCAACATCAAACGCCCCACCTCGTCGCGACTTGCCCCGCCAGGCACCGGAATGGGGCGCCCGCGATACCAGACCACCACCCGGTCGGCGAGGGCGAGCACCTCGTCGAGGTCGGACGAGTAAACCAGCACGGCCACCCCGCGGGCCGCCAGATCGCGCAGTCTGCCGTGCACGAACCCGGTGGCCTTGAGATCGAGGCCGCGACTCGGATTCTCCGCCACCAGCACCGCCGGGTCGCCCTCGAGCGCCCGGGCGAAGATCACCTTCTGTTGATTGCCACCGCTCAAGCTCCGGGCGGGCGCTCCCGGTCCTGCCGCGCGAATCTCGAACTCCTCGATCAGCTGCTCGGTTCTTGCCCCGGCGGCCCTCCAGTCGAGCCAGGGCCCCCGAGACCAGCGAGGATCTCCGGAGGCGCCGAGCACCAGGTTCTCGGTGAGGGAGAATCCCGGGATCAGCCCCTCCACGATTCGATCCTCCGGCACGAACGCGGCCGGCCCGCTCACCACCACGTCGTCAGCCGGCTCGAGGCCGGCCACCGCTCGCAGGAAGCGCCGCTGGCCGTTGCCCTCGACCGCCGCGATCCCGACGATCTCGCCCGCTCGCACCTCGATGCCGCCGGCCCTGACCCGGACCTCACCCCGCGTGGCGGGCGGAGTCCGCCCCGAGTCGGGCTTGGGTTCGTCGCCGATCATCGCGCGCGCCAGCGAGGCGGAGGTCTGACCGGCGATCGCTCCCGTATATGTCACCACCCCCCGGCGAAGCACGGTGACCCGATCGACCGCAGCCAGCGCCTCTTCGAGCTTGTGGGTGATCAGCACCGCCGAGCCGCCATTTCGGGCGAACTCGCGGAGCAGGGCGAGCAGCTCGGCCACCTCGCTCGGCGCCAGCACGGCGGTCGGCTCGTCCAGGAGGAGCACCCTCGCGTCGGAGGCAAGCGCCTTCAGCACCTCGAGGCGTTGCTGCTGCCCGACGGTGAGCTTCTCGACGAGCGCGGCCGGATCGAGTCCCCGCGCGAGGGTCTCCCTCACCCCGCCAGCGCCCTGCGCGGGACGCTCCGACCACCCAGCCAGCTCGAGGTTCTCGCGGACGGTCAGCGTCGGAATCGAGGTGAAATGCTGATGGACCATCCCCAACCCGAGCGCGCGGGCTTCGAGCGGAGAGCTGATCCGGACCGCACGCCCATCGATGAACACGCTCCCCGCGTCCGGCTTCACCAGCCCGAACGCGATCTGCATCAGCGTCGACTTGCCGGCCCCGTTCTCTCCGAGCAGACCATGGACTTCGCCCCGCCCGAGCTCGAAGTCGACGCCCTTGAGCGCGTCCACCGTGCCGAAGCGCTTGGCGATGGCAACGAGCTGGAGAGCTGACTCGCGCGCCACCGGGGCGGCCCGGCCCTAGAGACCCGTCGGGTGGTCGAAGAACGACCAGCCCAGGTCGAACAGCGGAGCGAGGTGCGCCGCGAGCGCCTTGACCCCGACCTGCTCGGTGGCGTAGTGGCCGGCGTAGATCGTGTTCACCCCGAGCTCCATGGCATCGAAGTAGGTGTGGTGGGCGCCCTCTCCGGTGATGAACGTGTCGACGCCAGCCTCCCGCGCGGCACGGATCCGCGACCCAGCCCCTCCGGTGATGATCGCCACCCGATCCACGACCGACGGCCCACCGGGAATCAGCCGGGCGTCGGTCGACAGCAGACCGTTCAGGCGATCGACCAGCGATTCACGTGACACCCCTCCGGGTAGCCGACCCTGCCAACCCATCGAGATGCCCTTGTAGCTGTCGAATGGGGTCAGCTCCTCCAGCCCGAGCTCCCGCGCGAGGAGCACGTTGTTCCCGACCTCCGGGTGCACGTCGAGCGGGATGTGACTCGAGTAGAGGGCCACGTCGTGGGTCAGCAGCGTGGAGAGACGCCGATAGCGTCGATCCACCACGGGCTGGTTGCCGTCCCAGAAGAGGCCGTGGTGCACCAGGATGCAGGGTGGCGCATCGAGCTCGCCGACGAGCCGCGCCGCGTGATCGATCACCGCCTGGGACGCATCGACCGCGGCGATCAGGTGCCCGACCCGGCCGCCGTTGGCCACCTGGAGCCCGTTGACCGCGTTGGTCTCGTCCGGGACTTCCTTGACCCGGAGGTACTGGTCGAGATAGGCGACCAGCGCGCCGAGGCGAGCTGCCATGGTCAGGCGGGCGGTGTCGGCGGCAGCGTGCCGGCGATGATCGAGTCACCGGCGGCCGCCACCCGGCCCATCAGGCCTGGCGGCAGGAGCGAGTCGAGCGCCGGGTTGGGCACGTAGCGGATCACCCCGCCCTCCAGGCCGAACGACTCGACCTTCGGCGTGAAACGCCCCTCGGCCAGCTCCCGCGCGACCGCGAGAAACGCCCGGGGAAGGTCGATGATGGCCGAGCCGACGACCCCTTCTGGCGCCAGGCTCCGCTGGTCCGCGTTGGCGCCGAACACGTAGACGCCCCTCGACTCCTTGGCCGCCTGGAAAACGCCGAGTCCCGCGGCGTCGGCGTTGTGGTGGAGCATGTCGACGCCAACCCGGATCATGGCGAGCGCGGCCTCGCGACCCGCGGCCGCGTCGTCGAAGTTGTTCAGGTATGACACCCGGGTCTCGATCGCCGGGTTCATCCGGCGCGCGCCCGCCACCCATCCTTGATAGCCACGGCGAATCGGCGGCAGCTCGATTCCGCCCACGAACCCGATCTTGCCCGTCTTGCTGAGCGCCCC
Organism: Gemmatimonadales bacterium; assembly: GCA_050184075.1. Taxonomy (GTDB): domain Bacteria; phylum Gemmatimonadota; class Gemmatimonadetes; order Gemmatimonadales; family GWC2-71-9; genus SHZU01. Next base: position 9,622 of record JBFXAS010000061.1, on the reverse strand, counting down.
GGCAACCATGCCCGCGAGGAAGGTCCCTTCCTCGATCCGGAATACCAGCGGAGCGACGTTGCCCGCGACCCGTTCGCCCGAGGTCACGATGAACACCGTCCTCGGATGCTCGGCGCTCACCCGCTCGGCCGGCTGCTGAAATTCGAAGCCATGCCCAAAGACCAGGTCCCACCCTTGCACGGCGTAGGTCCTCAGCGCCTCCTCCTGCTCTGCCGGCGTCCGCGCCTCGACATGGCTCACCTCGACGCCGAGCGTGTCGCGGATCAACGTGAGCCCCGCGTAGGCGCCGGCGTTCCAGGCCGCGTCCGCGATGGACCCTGGTGTGATCAGGGCGACCCGGAGGCCCGGGCTGCCGGCGTCCCCCGCCCCTCCGGCGTCGCCGGACCCGCCGCCGCACGCGGTCGCGAGCAGAGCGATGGCGACGAGGAGCTGCCTCACGATGCGCCCGTCTCCATCCGCACGGCTCCGTTCACTCGTCCGCCTTCCTGGACCAGGAGCCGCGGCGTCGCCAGGTCGCCGTGCACCACGGCGGTCGGCTGCACCTCGATCCGCTCCTCGGCCGTGACGCTTCCCCGCACCTCCCCGCCAAGCACCGCCTCGCGGGTCTTCATGTCACCTTCGACCACGCCACCCTCGGACAGGAGGATCTGCTGCCCGGCGGAGACGTTACCCGTGACCCGGCCCTCGATCCGGATCACACCGTCGGCGGTGAGATCGCCGGAGACCACCAGGTCGGGCGCGACGATCGACAACGCGTTGCCCTCCACCCGGCGGCGCGGAACGGAGGGGGCGGCGGCCTCGGCGCCGGGATTCGAGAAGATGCCCATCGGTTACTGACCCTCCTTCACCATCGTGAGCGGGTCGATCGAGACCCCATTGTGTCGAATCTCGAAGTGCAGGTGTGGCGCCGTCGAGCGCCCGGTGTTGCCCGACCGGCCAATCACCCGGCCGGCGCGGACTCGCTCGCCTTCGTTCGCCGTGGTCCGGGAAAGATGGCCGTACATCGTCTGATAGCCATCCGGATGCTGCACCAGAACGAAGCGCCCGTACTCGGCATCCTCCCCCGCCTGCAGCACCGTGCCACCTCCGGCCACCCGCACGAGCGCGCCGACCGGCACCGCGACGTCGAGACCTGCGTGCTGGTCGGAGCCCTCCGCCTCGGAGTACCCGCGAGTCACGTAGCCACGCTCGTCGAGCGGCCAGTACCGTGGATCGGTCGGCCCCGCAACGTAGACGGGCCGCAGCTCGCGGGGGAGCACCTGGACCGCGGGGGCGACCGGAAGCGGCGATCCCAGCTGGACCGGGTCGGGCACGATGTCGGCACCCACCAGGCTTCTGAGCCTCGAGAAGTTGGCCTCGACGCTGTCGAGGGCTTGAGCCAACTCGCGCACCCGGGCATTGTCACGCTGGAGGCGCTCCACCTCGCGCTCGAGCCCGGGCACCCGGGCCGCCTGCCGCGCGATCGGAGCGTAGTACGCGACCGCCAGCACCAGGAACACCACCACGGTGATCGTCGCGATCAAGAGGGCCCTGAGCAGCCAGAGTGGAACTCGGTAGCTGATCGACTTGAGAGCTCCGTCGCGGTGGATCATCACCGAGACGCTTCGCCGGAGGTTCATCCCTCGAATGGCGCGCCCAGGATGAGCTCGAGGAGCCGGGCGAGATCTTCGTTCGAGTAGTAGGTGACGGTGACGAACCCGCGGCCCCGCCGACGGGCGGTCACCCGGACGTCCGTCTGCAGCCGCTGGCGCAGCGCGTCTTCCACCTGACGCACCTCGGCCGACGCCGAGCGCTCGGGGGGCGTTCCTCGCCTGAGCTTTCGGCTCGGCGCCTCGCCCCGAACCCGCGCTTCGAGCTCACGAACCGACCAACCCTCGGCCGCGGCCGTCTTGGCCATCTTGGCGATCTGCCGCGGGTCGCCCAGGGCGAGGAGCGCCCTGGCGTGCCCCTCGGAGAGCGAGCCGGCCTCGACCATGCCCTGTACCTCGGTCGGGAGCCGTAGCAGTCGCACGGTGTTGGCGACCGTCACCCGATCCTTGCCGACCAGTCGCGCCACCTCCGACTGACTGAGACCGAACTCCTGCATCAGGCGGTCGTAGCCGCGGGCCTCGTCGAGCGCGGAGAGCTCGTCGCGCTGCAGGTTCTCGATCAGCGCCAGGGTGAGGAGACTGGTGTCGTCGGCCTCCTTGACCACCGCGGGCACCTTCTGCCAGCCCAAGGTCTGGACGGCGCGCCATCGGCGCTCGCCGGCGATCAGCTCGTAGCCGCCGGCGGCGCCGGCGCGGACCACCACAGGCTGCAGCAGCCCCGACGCGCCGATCGAATCGGCCAGCTCCTTGAGCGCCTGTGGCTCGAACTCGCGTCGCGGCTGGAACGGATTCGGCTTGATCGAAGCGACCGGCAGCTCCGTGAGCGCCCCGGCCTGCACCGCCTGCTCTTTACTGATCGGGCCCAACAAGGCCTCGAGGCCTCGACCCAAGCGTCTCGACTCGCTCACGTAGCCCCTCCCGCCGGCATGCTGCGCGCCCGGTCGGTTCGCTTGATCAGCTCCTGGGCGACCGCGATGTAGCTCTTCGCGCCGACCGACTGCACGTCATACATCAGAATCGGCTTCCCGAAGCTCGGCGCCTCGGCGAGCCTCACGTTTCTCGGCACCACCGTCTTGAACATCTTGGCGCCGAAGTATTCCTGCGCCTCCTGGGCGACCTGCCGGCAGAGGTTGAGGCGCGAGTCGTACATCGTCAGCAACACTCCGTCGAGCGCGAGATCCGGATTGAAGTTCTGCTGCACCAGGCGGACCGTGTTGAGCAGCTGAGAGATCCCTTCGAGCGCGTAGTACTCGCACTGGATCGGGATCAACACGCCCTGCGCGGCGGTGAGCACGTTGAGTGTGATCAGACCAAGGGAGGGCGGGCAGTCGATCAGGACGAAGTCGTAGTCGGACTCGACTTGGGCCAGCGCGGTGCGGAGCCGGTGCTCGCGTGAGGTCTCGCTGACCAGCTCGATCTCGGCCCCGACCAGATCCTGGCTCGCCGGCAGGACCGACAGGAACGGCAGCTCCTGATCGGCCGAGATCGCGCTGGCAGCCGGCGCTGACTCCACCAACACGTGGTAGAGCGACGGGCGGTCGGCCGCTTTGTCGAGACCGACGCCGCTGGTGGCGTTCGCCTGGGGGTCTGCGTCGACGAGCAGGGTCTTTCGCTCGGCGATGGCCAGCGAGGCGGCAAGATTGACGGCAGTAGTAGTCTTACCTACTCCGCCTTTTTGGTTGGCTATCGCGATTATTCTTGCCATATCTTGGACGCTAATTAAATGCGATACATAGGATTACAGCCAAGAACAGGCCGCAGATTGCGTTGGAAGCAGAGAATATAGCCCTCGGCGATTGCTTGGCAAATGGCTGATTTGTTCCACGTGAAACCCAACGGCCCCTGGGGAAGGGGCGGCTGACCTCGCTGTGCTCCGATGACGGTCGGACGAGACTGAGCAGCCGCCTTCCCATCCAGCAAGCCCGGCACCCGTCTAGCGATCCCTGAGTGCGCACCCGCACGCCTAATCCGGAATCAGGCGCGGCCCCATCGGGCGTCGTCCATCTCCCGACCCGGGCCGCCGCCGAGTGGGGCAGACCGGGCTGGCCGGCGCGTAGACGTCACTGCGAACCGTCGGCCCGAGGGCCTGACAGCCCCAGTGGCAGGTTGGGACCCGGCGAGATCGAGGTCGCCTGGGAGAACGGGCCGGCGTCACGGATCGAAGCGAGCGCCGGTAAGCAGCCCCAGGCCCGGCCAGCCGTCTTCGCCAGCGCTCCCCGAGTCCGCGAGCACCGTGCGCAGCGATCCGAGGTCCACCCGCTCAGAGTTCGAGCGAGCTCCAGAACCAGGCCTTCGACCAGCGACCCGGCGAGGGTCTCTCGCCCCCACCCCCCGACTCCCTCGTGGCCCGACCCTGGCACGGCGAGCCTGCTCGGATCAGGCATCGCGGCGATCGTCCGGAGTTGCCGAGTGCGGCCACTCGGTTCTCCAGCTCCTGTAAGAGCGGGTGCAGATCGAGCGTGGCCGCGCGCTTCAAGCGGCCTCGGTCGTCTGCGCTGGGCCCGGGTTTCGATCGATGGGCTGGCGGCTACTCATGTCCCGACCCCGAAATCCTGCTGCACCAGGGACGAAGCCCGCTCTGGCAACGCGACCCCCCAGCAAAGTGACGGCAGCCGCGGAGGTTCGCCGCCACAGAGGCAACTGGGCCGCCCAACGGATGGGCCCCCCGCACCGTCGCGGGAGCCCCCCTCACCGGTCGCCCGACACCGGTTGATTCTCCGAGGCAGCCGCGGGAGCGCCCACGGGGATCGACCCCAGTCCCCCAGGCCACGTCGTGCCCCCCTCGCCGCTCGCTTGCAGCGAAGCCCGCCCTCGAGCGGTGTCGCCCCGAGTTCCTTCTCTGGGAGGAGACGATGCAACGCCGTGAGATTCGTGACCGTGAGGTCCTGCTCGACCCGGCGGGAACCGATCTGCGCCCGCCCACAGATCCCCCCGGTTGCCGTCGACCGAGCAACGCACTCGGCCCGAATCAGCCTGGCCACGGCGTCCCGGTCACAGCTGGCCGTTCCGATCGCCCGGCGAGGAGCCGCCGCTGGCGACATCGAATGCGCGCGGTTGGCCAAATCGGAGCAGGCGACCAGCCGGCAGATCCCAGAGACACCTGGATTCCGCGCCCCGGTTGCCGCCCGAGCCCGCTGCCGCTCGACCTCCTCTGCGGAACGCCGGGTCGAAGACCCAGGGTCAGCCAGGATCAAATCAGGACGGCCATCGGGGTCGGACCATGTTTCACGTGAAACGGCCCGCCAGGGAGTCAGCTGCTGGCGAGCCGCCGCTTGGTCACTTCGAAGACCAGGCCATGGAGGTCCGCAGGCGAGAGCCCGGGAATCCTGGCAGCCTGGCCCAAGGTGGACGGGCGTCTCGCATGGAGCTTTTCGCGGGCCTCGAACGAGATCGTTTGGAAATCCCGGTAGTCGACCTGGGCCGGAAGCGCGAAGGCCTCCATCTCCCGGAGCCTCCCGGCCATCCGCCCCTCGCGGTCGATGTAGCCCTGGTAGCGAAGCTGGATCTCCGCCCAGCGCTCATCGCCGTCCCGAAAGGCGACTCCAGCCGCCCGGAGCAGGAATCCGAGCGACGCCCCCGGCCGCCTGGCCAGATCCGCAACCCGACAAGGCGATACGATCGGCGCCGACCCGATCTCGTCTAGGTGGCGATTCACCTCATCAGGAGAGACCGTCGCGCCAGAGGCCGACGCCAAGACGCGCTCCTCGGCCTCCAGAGCGGCCTCGGCGATCCGACGCTCCCCGTCGTCGAGCAAGCCCAGCGCGACCGCGGTCGGAAACAACCGCCGCAACGCGTTGTCCTGCCGGAGAGTCAACCGGAATTCCGCCCGTGACGTGAACAGCCGGTACGGCTCGTCGACGCCCTTCGTCACCAGGTCGTCAACGAGTACCCCAATGAACGCCTGATCCCGGCCCGGGACGAAGCTCTCCAAGCCGAGTGCCAAGCCGGCCGCATTGATCCCGGCGACGATGCCCTGTCCAGCGGCCTCTTCGTACCCGGTCGTACCGTTGATCTGCCCGGCGAAAAACAAACCCGGCAGCGACCGCAGCATCAGCGTCCGGTCCAGCTGCGTCGGAGGATAGTAGTCATACTCGATGGCATACCCCGGCCGGGTCATCTCCACCCGCTCCAGCCCGGGCACCGTGCGGAGGTACTCCAGCTGCACCGCCGTCGGGAGCGAGGTGCTGAGCCCGTTGACGTACATCTCCCGGGTTTCGAGCCCCTCCGGCTCCAGAAAGACCTGGTGCCGCCGCGCGTCGGGGAACCGCACCACCTTGTCCTCGATCGACGGACAGTACCGGGGCCCCCTGCCGCTGATCTCGCCGCCGTAGAGCGCCGACTCCGCCAAGTGGCCGAGCACGATCTCCCGCAGCGCCTCTCCCGTGTAGGTCACGAAACAAGGAAGCTGACGAGGGGACTCGGCCCTCACATAAGAGGAGAACCAATACGCCCCGGGATCCCCGTCCTGACGCTCCGTCCGGCGGAAGTCGACCGTGCCTCCATCGATCCGCGGCGGGGTCCCTGTCTTGAAGCGTTCTCTCGTAATCCCTTTATTTTCAATGTCTTCCGCCATCTCCAGCGAGGCAGGATCTCCCGCCCGCCCGCCCGTGGCGCCCGGCCCGAGCCCGACGTGGATCCTGCCTCGAAGAAAGGTGCCGGCCGTGACCACCACTGCCCGCCCGCCGAACCGCCGGCCGTCGGTCGTGAGCACGCCGGTCACTCGACCACCCACCGTCTCGAGTCGGGCGGCCGTCCCCTGCGCGAAGTGGACGTTAGGCAGCCGCTCCACTTCCGCTCGCACCGCCCGCCGGTAGAGCCCCCGATCGCACTGCGCCCTCGGCGACCACACCGCCGGGCCCTTCGAACGATTGAGCATCCGGAATTGGATTCGCGCCCGATCGGTCGCGCGGCCCATCACCCCGCCGAGCGCGTCGACCTCCCGCACGACCGTGCCTTTCGCGATCCCGCCGATCGCGGGATTGCAGGACATCTGGCCGATCGTCTCGAGATTCTGGGTCAGCAGGAGGGTGCGGGCGCCACGCCGGGCAGAGGCCACTGCGGCCTCGGTCCCGGCGTGCCCGCCACCGATCACGACGACATCGTACTCCACGTGCGTCGCTACCCGGCGGCGATCCAGCGCACCACGTCCTTGACGCTCGCGCGCTTCCCGTACATCAGGATCCCAACCCGGTAGATCCGCGACGACACCCACACGATCGCCAGCAAGCCGATGATGGTGGTTGCCGCGTAGAGCAACAGCTGCACGACCGGAATGGGCGCCAGCGAGTAGCGCACCGGCACCACGAACGGCGCCAACGGGGGGATGTACCCCGCGATCTGCGCGAACGAGCTCGACGGGTCGTTGAGCAACGCGAAGGTCGAGAAGAACCCGACCATCACCACCATCAGCACCGGGAACTGCGCCTGCTGGGTGTCCTGGATCGTGTTGCACATCGATCCGACGGCCGCGTAGAGCGAGCTGAACAGCAGGAAGCCGAGCACGAAGAAGAACAGGAACACGACCAGGAGATCCGCATTCATGGTCGGAAGGAGACCGCCTGTCGCCGGGATCGGGATGCCCAACGCGGACATGATCGCAACGCGATTCGAGGACAGCAGATACGCCGCCCCGGCCCAGATGCTGATCTGGGTCAGACTCACCAGGCCGACCCCGACCACCTTGCCGAGCATCATCTGGAACGGCGTCAGGCTCGACACCAGGACCTCGATGATCCGGTTCGACTTCTCCTCGATCACCGAGGTCATCACCTGGGTGCCGTAGAGCAGCAGGGCCATGTAGAGGATGATCCCCATCGCGTAGGCCAGCGCGAAGACCGCGCCTCCGGACTCCTCCGTCAGCTTGCCCTGGGTGATCTTCCGGGTCTCGAGCCCGAGCGGCGTGGTTGCCCGGAGAGCCACCGTGGGGTCGACGCCCGCCCGACGCAGCCGTTCCGTCACCACCAGCGGAGTGAGCGTGCTCCGGAGTGAGCCCATGTCCTCCTGGCTCGCGACGTTCTCCCCGAAGTACTGCATCCGCCCCGAGGCGATCCCGTCCTCGTCCACCACCAGGATCCCGTCGAACCCCGGCGCGCCGTCCGCCTCCTGGAGCCCGGTCAACGGCACCAGCGAATCCAGCACCGCCTTCGAATCGCCGCCCGCCGCGATCCGGGTGACCAGGTACTTCGCCGTGGCCTTCTCGCCCCGGCCAACGGTCACCTTCCCGAGCGCGTCGGCCACCCGTTGGCCGAACTCGCCTTCCGACGCGTCCACGATGGCCACCCTCACGCCCGTGTTGCCCCGGCTGAGCAGCAGGGCCGGCAGGATGATCAGGCCCCCGAAGAACAGCGGCCCGAGCAGCGTGGTGAGCAGAAAGGCGCGGGTCCGGACCCGCTCCACGAACTCCCGTCGGATGACGGCAAAGACCTTATGCATGGGTCACCTCGCTGGCGGGGGCGCTCGCCGCGTCCGCGCCGACCTTGGCGATGAAGATCGCCTGCAGTGACGGCTCGCGTACCTCGAATCTCGAGAGGCCCACGCCCGCCTGGACCAGACTGGTCAACAGGTGTTCCGGATCCGCCCCATCGGCCAGCTCGGCCTCGGCCGTGGCGCCGTGATCCTCGACCCGGGTCAGGAGCCGGCGGTCCGCCATGATCGGAGCAGCCCGCTCGGCGTTCCGGGTGAAGCTCAGCGCCACGTGTCGCCCGCCGAACTCCCGCTTGATGTCGGCCAGCGGCCCGTCCACCACCTTCTTGCCCCGGGCGATGATCACGATCCGGTCGCACATCTTTTCAGCCTGTTCCATGATGTGGGTCGAGAAGAGCACCGTCCGCCCCTCCCGGGCCACCTCGACCACCACGTCACGCATCACCTGGCTGTTGACCGGGTCGAGTCCGCTGAACGGCTCGTCCAGGACCAACAGCTCGGGATCGTGCAGCAGCGCGCCGATGAACTGGGTCTTCTGCTGCATCCCCTTGGACAAGTCCTGGACCTTCTTCATCGCCCAGTCCTGCAAGCCCAGCCGCGTCAGCCACGCACCCGCCTTCTCGCGGGCGATCGATCGCTTGATCCCCTTGGCCTCTCCCAGGAACGAGAGCTGGTCCAGCACCCGCATCTTCGGATAGAGGCCTCGCTCCTCCGGGAGATAGCCGATCCGGTGGGAGAGGTCCCGACTCGCCGACGGCTCGCCCAGCACCGAGATCCGTCCCTCGTCCGGCATGATGATGTTCATCATCATCCGAATCGAGGTGCTCTTCCCAGCACCGTTCGGCCCGAGCAGGCCGAAGATCCCGCCGCGCGGGACGGCGAGGGAGAGATCGCTCACCGCCGTGTGACCCGCGAACCGCTTGGTCACTCGATCGACCGTGATCACGTTGTCACTCATCGTCATCGCCTTCCGTTTTCGGAGTCGCCCGGGGCCTCGTCGCCCGGCTCGAAGATCGCTTCCAGCGCCTCGCCAAACACCCGTCCGATCGCGAACGCCAGCGGCAGGCTCGGGTCGTACTTGCCGGTCTCGATCGCGTTCACGGTCTGCCGCGAGACGCCGAGACGCTCGGCCAGCTGCGCCTGCGACCACCCCCGCGTGGCCCGGAGCAGCCGCAGCCGATTCCTCACCGGTACTTCCGCCGGACGACCGCCAGCCCGATCGCCCAGAAGACGAAGATCGCCACCCAGAGAAACGGATAGGCATGGCTCGCCGGAACGTCGGGCACAGCGCCCGCCCTGGCAAGCGCCCCGTACGCCATCGCCAGAATCCCGGTCCCGCCGAACTGGACGACCAGCGCCTCGAGATGGATCAGCCGCTCGAGTTCGTCCAGGCCGCGGATCCAGCCGGCGAAGCCCAGAAAGAACGCAACGAGCGGTATGACGGGAACCAGTACCGCAACGGTCTCGACTCCGGCCGGCAGCAGGTGCTCGCGACGCAGCAACCCGACCACCAGCGAGAGGCCGGCCGATACCATCGCCAGCCACAGTAGCCGATAGGGGTGCCCGGAACGTCGCTTTGCTGTTGCGGCCATCTCGCCCCCCTCGATGTT
>JBFXAS010000060.1:0-23551 GCA_050184075.1 Gemmatimonadales bacterium | reverse complement strand
TTCGCTGAGGCGGCCGTCGCCCTCTGTCCTCCGGCCACCGACGGCGTCATTATCAGGGCGAGCTTTCCCGAGCCGATGCCAAGACGCCGCCTGGTCATCATCGCCCCCGCGCTCCGGCCCCTCCTGATTGTCCTGGCGACCGGAACGATCGGATTTTGGCTGATCGATGGCGTCCCGCTCTGGGACGCCTTTTTCTTGACCGTAATCACCGTCACGAGGGTGGGCTATCGGGTGGTCTTCCCGCTCAGCACGGCGGGGCTGGTGCTCACGGTGATGGTGGTGGTGCTCGGTATCGGCACGGTCGCGTACGGCGTCGGCGAGTACTTCACCACGGTGCGCTCGAACCTCGCGAGGCGGAGACTGATGCGGGAGATCCATCGGTTGTCGAGTCATCTGATCGTCTGCGGCTACGGTCGGGTCGGGCAGAACGTCACGGCCACGCTGCTCGACAGCGGGCGTCAGGTGCTGGTGGTGGACAAGGACGAAGCCCGGGTCGAGCAGGCGCGCCGTGATGGAGTGGTGGCGGCCCTGGGCGACGCCACCCAGGACGACGTGATGAGCTCGCTCGGCGTCGAGCAGGCTGCCGGGTTCCTGGTCACCACGGGTAGCGACACCGACAATCTCTTCATCGTGCTCTCGGCCCGAACCCTGAATCCGCGGATGACGATCGTGGCCCGGGCGGGCGACGCCGGCAACGCGGCCAAGTTCCGGCGGGCCGGCGCCAACCGGGTCGTCTCCCCCTATGAGGCCGGTGGGCGCTACATGGCCAACTGCATGGTGCGGCCCAACCTCACCGAGTTCCTCGACCGGGTGACGCTCGCCGGCGTCGAGCTCTGGCTCGAGGAGATCAGAGTCCCGGAAGACCGGGAAGGGCGACGGACCATCGCCGAGCTGGACTTGCCGCGCCGGACCGGGGCCTCGCTGGTCGCGGTGAGCCACAGCCCGGGTGAGCTGATCACCGCGCCGGTTCCCGGCACCGAGCTGGGCGCGGGCGACGTGCTGATCGTGCTGGGCACCAAGGACCAGCTCTCCCAGGTCGAGCGGGTCGTCCACCACGCCGGCTGAGCGCCGGCCGCGGTCCCCCCTTCCGAATCGTTCAAGTTTTTTGTAATAATGTGGAAGATCGTGAACCACGGCGGCGGATCGGGGTCGCCGTCTCTCCACGCGCGCGGGAGCCTGCCGTTGCGACCTGAGCTGGTGCTGACTCGGCTGGACCAAGTGCGGGCGCTCGCCGACCCGCTGCGGTTTCGTCTGGTCCAGTCGCTCGCGGCGCGCGAGGCCTCGGTGGCCGAGCTGGCCCGGACCCTCGAGGCGCCGCTCACCCGTCTCTATCACCACGTCGATCTGCTCCTCGACGCGGGGCTGATCGAGGTGGCGAGCCAGGTCCGGCGCCGCGGCGCGGTGGAGCGCCGGTTTCGAGCCAGCGCGGGTCGCTTCACGCTCGACAAGAGCCTGCTCGAGATGAGTCCCGGTCCGGATCAGTCGACCGAGGAGCTCGTCGCGCTCGGTCGCGGGATCCTGGAGGCCGCGAGGGAGGACCTGCTCGAGGGGTTCAAGGCGGGACGGGTCCGACCGGGTGAGAAGGGCCGGGGGCTGCTGCTCCAGGACCGGCTGATGCGGCTCTCCGCCGAGGGCTTCGAGCGGCTCGCCCGGGAGCTGCCCGCCTGGCTCGACGCCCTCGAGGCGAAGCACGGCGCTCCGCGGGGGCCGGCTCTTCGGCTGGCGCTCGCGGCCTTTCCGAGCGGAGACGACCCGAAGCCCAAGCCCGCCTCCAGGGCCGGCGCGAAGCGGAAATGACGGTTTCGGCCGGGCCCACCGGCGCGAACGACGACCCCAGCCGAGGAGAATCGAGATGACAGCCAGCAGGCGGAGCTTCGTGCGAGGCGTGGCAGGCGCCGCGCTCGCCGCGGGCATCGCGCCCCGCGGGGCCCGAGGCGAATCGGTCGAGCCGCAGGACCCGGGCGAGATCTGGATCGACGCCCTTGGCGGCGTGCGACTGGGCGACGAGGGATGGCCGGAGATCGCGCGCTCGGGCCTGACCATGCTCGACACCACGCTCGGGCCGGCGGGCACTCCGACCTTCAGCTACGAGGCGGCGGTCAAGGACCTGGCCACCTGGCACGGCCACTTCGCCCGTTATCGGGACCGACTGATCCACGTGCGCCGGGCGGACGACATCGTCCAGGCCAAGCGTGAGGGGAAGCTCGCGGTGATGCTGGGCTTCCAGAACGGGACGCACCTGGCCCGCAACCTGGCCAACGTGGATTTCTTCCACGGGTTGGGCATCCGGATGATCCAGCTCACTTACAACGAGCTCAACGCACTCGGCGCGGGGTGCACGGAGCGGGTCGACGTGGGGCTGAGCGACTTCGGGGTGTCGGTGGTCGAGCGGATGAACGAGCTCGGCATGCTGGTGGATCTCTCCCACTGCGGCGTGCGGACCACCCTCGACGCGATCGAGGTCTCGAAGCGGCCGGTGGTCTTTTCGCACTCGAACTGCCGCGCGCTCAACGACAACATGCGCTGCAAGACTGACGAGCAGATCAAGAAACTGGCCGCCAAGGGCGGCGTGATGGGCATCACCACGGTCAACTTCTTCGTGAGCAACAAACCGCGCTCGACGCTCGACGACTTCATCGCCCACATCGAGCACGTGGCCAAGCTGGTCGGGATCGATCACGTCGGGATCGGCACCGATTCGAGCGTCCCCGGCTGGCGCTTCAACTTCCCCGACGAGAAGGCGTTCTGGGACTTCCACGGGCAGTTCAAGTTCAAGCCCGGCGCCGACGTCCGCTGGCCCCCGTTCATCGAGGAGCTGGACGTGCCGGAGAAGTTCCACGTGATCAAGAAGCGGCTCCTGGAGAAGGGCTTCTCGCGTGGAGACACCGCCAAGGTGCTCGGTGGGAACTTCATGCGGATCTACCGCGAGATCCTGGGATGACCCGGACCACGGGCTGTATCCTGTCCCGGCCGATCGCTCGGATGCCCGCCGTCTGGCTCGCGGCCGCCGCGCTCTCCGCGGGTGGCGCGACGGCGGGGTCCGCGCAGAGCCCGACGGCGCTCCAGGCCGAGGTCGAGCGGATCGTGGCCGGGTCGAGCAGCTCGGTCGGGGTCGGGATCCGCCACCTGGAGTCAGGGCGTGAGGTCTTCGTCGGCGGCGACAAGCCGTTTCTGATGGGCAGCACCTTCAAGGTCGCCGTCGCGGTCGAGCTGCTCACCCGGGTGGATCGGGGGAGCGAGCGCCTCGATCGCCTGGTGCCGCTCCTGGCGGCGGACCTCTTCCCCTCGGGCAGCCTGCTGTCGGAGCGGTTCCGCGACAACCGGGACCCGGGCGCCCACCTCGCGCTGCTCCGCCACCTCGAGCTGATGCTGATCCTGAGCGACAACGCCGCGACCGACGTGATCCTCCGGGAGATCGGAGGGCCGCCCGCGGTGACCCGCCGGGTGCGCGCGCTCGGGATCGAGGGGATGCGAATCGATCGGACGGTGATGGAGATCTACCGCGATTACGTCGGGATCCCCGAGCTGCCACCCATCGAGCGACGGAATCTCGACACCCTGGTCAAGCTGATCGGCTCCCGCACGCCCGACCAGGTCCGCACCGCGCAGCGGGCCTATCACGCTTCCGAGCGGGACCGGGCCACGCCGCGCGCGATGGTGAGCCTGCTGGCGAAGATCGCCCTGGGCGAGGCGTTGAGCGACTCGAGCACCGGGCTCCTGCTCTCGATCATGCGGCGCGAGGAGTGGGGCGTCGATCGGCTCCGCGCCCGATTGCCGGCGGGCACGGTGGTGGCCAACAAGACGGGCACCTACGGCACCGTCGTGGCCAACGATGTCGGGATCATCGAGCTGCCCGCGGGACGGGGTCGCCTCGCCATCGCCGTCTTCACCGAGGACGAGGCGCCGAACGAGCGCGCCAAGGAACGGGTGATCGCCGATGTGGCACGGGCGGCGTACGACTTCTTTCTGCTTGGCGGCGGCGAGCGCTGAGTCTGCGGAGGTTCGGTTGGCCGGGCGGCTCGGGGAGCGGCTAGCTTTCCTGGCATGAGCGCGCCGGTTGAAGAGCTCTCCATCGCGGTGGACGGCGGCACGGTCTCGGGGCTCCTGCTCCGCCCCGAGGGCGCCCGGGCGGGGTACGTGCTCGCCCACGGCGCCGGGGCGGGGATGCGGCACAAGTTCCTCGGGCGGATCGCGGCCGACCTGGCCGAGCGGGGCGTGGCCACGCTGCGCTTCCAGTTCCCCTACATGGAAGCCGGCAAGCCGCGGCCCGACGGTCCGGCGGTCGCGGTGGCCACGGTGCGCCGGGCGGTCGAGGTCGCGGGGCAGAAGCTCGCCGGACTGCCGCTGGTGGCGGGCGGCAAGTCGTTCGGCGGCCGGATGACCTCCACCGCGGCGGCGGAGGCCCCGCTTCCGGGCGTCAGGGGGCTCGTCTTCCTGGGCTTTCCGCTCCACCCGCCCAAGCGGCCGGCCACAACTCGCGCCGAGCACCTCGCCCGGGTCACGGTGCCGATGCTGTTTCTCCAGGGCACCCGGGACGACCTCGCCGATCTCGAGCTGATCCGTCGGGTCACCGAGCCGCTGGGCCAGCTCGCCACGGTCCACGTGGTCGAGGGCGGCGACCACAGCTTCGCGGTGCTCAAGCGATCGGGCCGGACCAACGGCGAGGTGATGGCCGAGCTGGCCGACGCGATCGCGGCGTTCGCCGCGGCCGGATAGGGTGGAGAGGACGGCGCTCACCCAGCGGCAGCGGCAGGCGGTGGAGGCCGACCTGGAGCCGGTGCTGGTGCTCGCGGGCCCCGGGGCGGGCAAGACGCTCTGCCTGATCGAGCGGGTCCGCTTCCTGATCGAGCGCCACGGGCTCGAGCCCGAGCGGATCTGCGCGGTCACCTACACCAACAAGGCCGCCGACGAGGTCGCCGCGCGGATCCGGCGGGACCTGGGCGAGCGCGCCGACCTGGTCCATCGCTCCACCATCCACTCGCTCGCGGTGCGGATCCTCCGCGCGCACGGATCGGTGCTCGGCCTGGAGCGCGGCTTCGCGATCGCGGACGAGGAGTACCAGCTCGAGATCCTGGCCAAGCGCCGGGTGCACGAGCGGTATCGGCGGCCGATGCTCTCGCGCTTCACCGCCCACCGGTTGCTCGGCCACGAGCTGACCGAGGAAGACGCCCGGATCTTCGAGTGGTACCAGGCGTATCTCGCCAAGCGGCGAGCGCTCGACTTCGACGACCTGCTGCTCACCGTTGGCCGGCTCTTCGACGAGCATCCGGTGGTGGCGGACGAGGTGGCGGCCCAATTCGACTGCCTCCTGGTCGACGAGTTCCAGGATCTCAATCAGGCGCAGTATCGGATCATCCGCCGTCTCGGCCAGGGACACGGCCGGGTCTTCGCGGTGGGAGACGACGAGCAGTCGATCTTTTCCTGGACCGGCGCCGACCCCCGGATCATCGAGCAATTCGCGAACGACTTCGGCGTCCGGACCCGCACGGTGCTCGATCAGAACCATCGTTCGGCGCGGGAGATCTTCGAGCCGGCTCGGAAGCTGGTGAGCGGCAATCCCACGCTCTTCGAGAAGGTGCTGGTCGCTTCCCGCTCCACCGAGTTTCCGGTCGAGGCGGTGAGCCTGCCCACGGACGACGCGGAGACGGCCTGGCTGATCGAGGACATCAAGGCCGACCGGGAGCGCTCCGGCATCGCCTGGGGCGACGTGGCGCTCCTCTATCGCCGGCACCGGATCGGCGACGGGCTCGAAGGCGCGCTGATGCGGGCCGGAATCCCCTGCCGACTGGCGCAGGGGCGGGCGCTCACCGACGAGCCGGTGATCGGCTATCTGATCGCCGCGCTCCGACTGATCGCGTATCCCCGCGATCCGATCTACTCGGAGCAGTTCGTCCGGCTGGTGTTGCCGCCGCCCCTGGTGGACCGGCTCCGCGCGGAGGCGCGGCAGCGGCGGGTCGGCTTCATGCCTTCGATTCGGCAGACTGCCCGCGAGCTCGCGAACACCGATCCCGACGGCCGCAAGATCCGCCGCGCCCTCGCCGCGCTCGCCAACCTGGGAGCGCTCGCGGACCGGCACGCCACCCTCGCGGGTCTGGTGGACGAGATCCTCTCGCAGCGGGTGGGCCGCTATCAGACCGCGCTCGAGCTCCACGCTGACGAGCTGACCGACCCAGCGCTCGATCCCGGCGTGGTCGCGTTGGCCGATCGGCTCGACCGCACCCTCGCGGGGCGTGGCTGGATCCTGATCCCGCCCATGGGCGGGATCGAGATCGCGCTGGCCGGCATGCTCAACGCGGCGGGCTATCGGCTGGTCGACTATCAGCTGCCGGGACGCGAAGCCGAGCCCGACGACCTGGTGTTGGGCCCGGGCGAGGCCGGGTCGTTCGGCCTCGCGCTCGGGACCTTCAAGGCGCTCCAGCTGGCCACCACCCGCCGGACCGCGGCGTCGGCGGGCGACTTCGTGGTGCTCGATCTCGAGACCACCGACAAGGACGTGGAGACCGCCGAGATCGTCGAGGTGGCCGCCGCGCGGGTCCGCGACTGGCGGATCGTCGAGGAGCTGCACACCCTGATCAAGCCCTCCGTGGCGATCGCGGCGGGCGCCGCGCGGACCCACGGCTACACCATGGCCGACGTCGAAGGCGCGCCCAGCTTCGGGGAGGCCTGGCCCTCGATCCGCCGCTTTCTGGGTGACGACACGGTCGTGGCCCACAACGGCAACTCGTTCGACTTCCCAATCCTGTTCCGGATGGCGCGGGAGGCGGAGGGCGAGGTCGAGCTCTCGACCTACGACACGCTGCCGCTGGCGCGCTCACTCCGGGTGGGGAGCGCCAAGCTGGAGCTGCTCGCGGAGCGCTTTGGCGTCGATCCCGGCGAACCGCACAAGGCGCTCTCGGACGTCCGGACCCTCGCGGGGGTATTCGAGAAGCTCGAGCAGGAGAAGCTCGCGCGGGCGCGCCGGGTCGGCTTGGCGAACGCGCTCGACTACCTCGGGATGGCACTGGCGCTTTCCGATCCCCAGTCGCTCGGACCCGAAGCGCAGTCGCTCGCCGAGATCACCCGGGCGCACGCGCTCGGCCGGTGGAGCGGGTGTCTCGACTTCTATGCCGGCGAGCGGCCGCGGGTGGGTCCGAGCGCCGCGACGGTGGACGAGGTGATCGAGCGGCTCGGCGGCACGGCGCTGATGCTCCGGATCCGGGCGGACAAGCGGGCCGAGCAGCGCTATCCCTCGGCGATGGCTCGGATCCGCCGGCTGATGGAGGGTCTGCCCGACGCCGGGCTTTCGGAGCAGATCGACGAGTTTCTCGGCCGGGTGGCGCTCACCAAGTCGGACGGCCACGACGCCGACCGCGCCCGGGTCAACCTGCTCACGCTCCACGCCACCAAGGGGCTCGAGTTCTCGCGGGTCTACGTGGTCGGCGCGGAAGACTCGGAGATGCCGGGCACGCCGAGCGGCCGCGGGGTCACCGAGGCGGAGCTGCTGGAGGCGCGGCGGCTCCTCTACGGGGGGATGACCCGCGCCCGCGACCGTCTGGTGCTGACGCGGGTCGAGGCCCGCTCCGGCCGGCCGACCGGGGGGCACCGCTTCCTGGACGAGATGGGGATCGTGCCCCGTCGGATCGGCTAGTCCGCTCCGGCCTCGAGCCGCTCGGCGAGCGCGGCGGCCACCGGCGGTCCCGAGTCCGGGGCGTGATCGTGCTTGAAGAAGACGTAGCCCTCGGTCCACGGCATTGCCCGGAGCTTGGCGGCCCAGGCGTCGAGCTGGGCCAGGTCGTAGCCGATCCGATGGAGCCGGACGTAGCCCCAGGGCGCGGTGTCGACCAGTGGGGTCTCCAGATCGTCCTGGTCGGAGATCGTCAGGGCGACTTCGCGGTTCTTGAGGAGCCCGAACACCTCGTCATCGAACCAGCTGGTGTGCCGGAACTCGATCGTGGCGCGGAACCGCTTGGGCAGCACATCGAGGAACGCCGCGAGGCGGGCCGCGTCCTTCTTCAAGTTAGGCGGGAGCTGGAAGAGCGTGGGGCCCAGCCGTCGCTCGAGCACGACCGAGGTCTGCACCAGGTAGCCGACCAGGTCGCCCACGTCCTTGAGCCGCGCGTGATGGGTGATCCGCTGGCTCGCCTTGAGCGCGAAGCGGAACTCCTCGGGCACCTTCGCCGCCCAATCGAGGAGATTCTTCTCCTTGGGCATCCGGTAGAAGGTGTTGTTGATCTCGACGGTCGGGAACCTGGTGGCGTAGAAGGGCAGCATCTCCGCGTCCGGCAGCTTCTCCGGGTAGAAGGGGCCCTTCCACTCCTTGAAGGCGTAGCCGCTGGTTCCGACGCGGAAGATCGCCACCCCGCGGGCCTCAGGAGGCCTTGCGGTCGGCGTCGTCCTTGTCGGCCTTGGCGGCGTCCTTCTCCTCCTTGCCCTTCGCCAGGCTGGCCTTCAACGCCTCCATCAGGTCGATGATCTTGCCGCCGCCGTCGCTGGCCGGCTCGGCCGTGATCTCGTGGCCTTCGACCTTCTGCTGGATCGCCTCGAGCACCCGCTCCTTGACCAGATCCTTGTAGCGCTCGGGGTGGAACTCGTCGGTGGCGGCCTGCTCGATCAGCTGCTTGGCGAGCGTGAGCTCGGCGGGCTTGACCTCCCCCTCGCCCAGGGGCACCTCGCCGGCGGGGCGAAGCTCCTCGCTGTAATGGAGCTGCTCCATCGCGAGCACGCCGCCGCCGAGGGGCCGGAGCAGCACCAGGTGCTGCTGCCCGCGCGCGGCGTACTGGCCGAGCGCGGCGCGACCGGTCTCCTCGAGCGCCTTGCCGAGCAGCCGATAGGCGCGATCGCCGCCCTTGTCGGGGCCGAGGTAGTAGGTCTTGTCGACGAAGATCCGATCGACCTCGGCCAAGGGCACGAATTCGACGATGTCGATCGTGTTGGTGGCCTTCTCGTCGAGCGCCTTGATCTCGTCGGGCGTGAAGGTGACGTACTGGTCCTTGGCGAACTCGTAGCCCTTCACCATCTCCTCGCGGGCGACGATCTCGTCGTCCTTGGGGCACTTGTACTGCTGCTTGAGCCGAGTGCCGCACTTCTTGTGGAGCAGGTTGAAGGAGACGCTGCGCGAGGACTCCGACGAGGAGTAGACGTGGATCGGGACCGAAACCAGGCCGAAGGAAATCGTCGCGGTGCCGATGGATCGTGCGGGCATGGGAACCACCCAGCTGAGGTTCAGTCGCTCGGTCCGGGGCCAGGGCGCCGGCCGATCGTGAAGAGAAGTTGCGAGTAGGGTCCGGGGGACCGCAAGGGCGCCCGTCCCGGAGTATCGTTCCGACGTTCCCCGCGAGCCAAGTGTCTCACCTCAGACCCGCCCGCCATGACCGACTTCGTCCCCAAGACCATCATCGAGCCCTTCCGGATCCGCTCGGTCGAGCCGATCCGCTTCACCACCGAAGCCGAGCGGGCGGCGGCGCTCGCGAAGGCCGGCTACAACCCCTTTCAGCTGCGTTCCGAGGACGTCCTGATCGATCTGCTCACCGACAGCGGCACCGGCGCGATGTCGTCGCGGCAGTGGGCCGAGATGCTGGCGAGCGACGAGTCATACGCCGGGGCGCGCTCGTTCTACACCTTCGAGGCCGCGGTCCGCGAGATCACCGGCTTTCCGCACGTGATCCCGGTCCACCAGGGGCGCGCGGCCGAGCACATCCTGATGAGCGCGATCGCCAAGCCGGGCGACGTGATCCCCAACAACACCCATTTCGACACCACCCGTGCGCACGTCGAGCACGTCGGGGCCGAGGCGCGCGACCTTCCCTCGATCGAGTCGCGGAAGCCGAGCGAGCCGCATCCCTTCAAGGGCAACATGGACGTCGGGCGGCTCGAGCAGCTGCTCGCCACCACCGAGCGGAGCCGAATTCCGGCGATCATGCTCACGGTGACCAACAACTCGGGGGGCGGCCAGCCGGTGAGCATGGCCAACGTCCGCGCGGTGAGCGAGCTGGCGCACAAGCACGGGATTCCGTTGATCATCGACGCTTGCCGTTTCGCGGAGAATTCCTGGTTCATCCACACCCGCGAGCCCGGCTACGAGCGGGCCACGCCGCGCGAGATCGCGCGCGAGCTGTTCGACCTGGCCGACGGCTGCACCATGAGCGCCAAGAAGGACGGGATGGCCAACATCGGCGGCTTTCTGGCCCTTCGCGACGACGACCTGGCGCAGCGCTGCCGCAATCTCGAGATCCTCACCGAAGGCTTTCCGACCTACGGCGGGATGGCGGGCTACGATCTCGAGGCGATCGCGCGCGGGCTCTACGAGGCGCTCGATCCGGACTATCTCCGCTACCGGATCCGCTCGATCGCCTATCTCGGCGAGCGGTTGACCGACGGCGGGGTACCGATCATGCAGCCGACCGGCGGGCACGCGGTCTATCTCGACGCGGCCGCGGAGCTGCCGGGGATTCCCTCGCTGCAGTATCCGGCCTGGGCGCTCAGCAACGCGCTCTATCTGACGGGTGGGGTGCGTGGGGTCGAGATCGGGAGCGTGATGTTCGGGCGGCAGCCCGACGGCTCCGAGCGGGCCGCCAGCATGGAGCTGGTGCGGCTGGCCTTTCCGCGCCGGGTCTACACCCAGAGCCACGTCGACTACCTGGCCGAGGTGATCCTCGAGGTGCACGCCAACCGGGCCGGGGTGCCGGGCTACCGGATCGTGTGGGAGCCGCCGGTCCTCCGACACTTCACGGCCAGGCTCGAGCCGCTCGGCCGCTGAGTCACGGCAACGGGGTGCCGGTCAGTCACGGCCACTGAGTCACGGCCCCTGAGTCTCGGCCACTCAGTCACGGCCCGGCGCGTACCGGGTTCGGGCGACGACCCGCAGTCGCCCGGCCCCGGCACTTCGCCCGCCAGGCAAGAGCCTGACGCCAACCCCGACCGCGACGCGGAGCGGGCAGATCTTGAGGTCGTAGAGCTTGGTCGATCCCGACTTCACGTCCGTGGCGATGTAGACGTACTTGAGGTCGAGGTTGAAGAAGGTGCTCCCACCGAGCGGGATGTCGGCGCCGGCCTGAAACGCGTAGCCAACACTGCTCGAGAGATCGAGGTCTTTGAGCCCGCCGCTCTTCTGATAGAAGATGGTGAGATTCCCGCCCGCGCCGAGATAGGGCTGGAAGTTGCCCGCCGTGGTGGGCCGGAATTGGAGCATCAGTGTGGGCGGCAGATGGGCCACGGAGCCGAGACTGGTGGTCGTGTTCCCGGTGGTCGAGGTCACCTCATGGGCGGCGGTGCCCAGCACCAGCTCGAGCGCGAAGCTCTTGCCGAGATACCTGGTGATGTCGATCTCGGCGACGGCGTTGGCCTTGACGTCGAGGCCGGTCGGCTCCGACGACGCGAGTGGGGCGATCAGGAGGGCCCGAGTCCTGATCTGCCAGCCGGGGTCTTGGGCGCTGGCGGTGCCGGCGACGAGGGCAAGGGCGGCGAGGCCGGCGAGGCAGCGACGAAGCATGCTGTGCTCCGAGTGCGAGGGTGACGGTTGGGCAACGACGCGTCATCCTACTCGCAGGTCGCTGAACGCCTGACGAAGGGCGCGTTAAACAACCCTCACGAGAGAGCTCAGGGACTTGGGCCCCGAACGTGCTCAGGGGGTATGAACATCTCTTCCTGAGCTGCGGCTAGAGCACCGCGCCAAAGAGCCGACCGACCAGGGCGGTCCCGGCCATCGCCACGGCGCCCCAGAAGGCCACCCGCGCCGCGCCCCTCAGCAGCGGGGCGCCGCCCAGGAAGGCCGCCAGGGCGCCGAGCCCGGCGAGGAGGGCGAGCGACACGGCGGGCACCACGATCACCAGGCGAGCGGGATTGGTGAGGCCGGAGAGCAGGAGCGGCGGGGTGGCGCCCACGGCGAACGCGGCGGCCGAAGCCAGCGCCGCCTGGATGGGGCGCGCGCGGGTGCCCTCGCTCAGGCCCAGCTCGTCGCGGGCGTGCGCGCCGAGGGCGTCATGGCGCGTCAGCTGGTCGGCGACCTGTTCCGCGAGGTGGGCGTCGAGCCCCCGGTTTCGGTAGATCTGGATCAGCTCGGCCCGCTCGGCAGCGGGCTCCTCCTCGAGCTCCCGCCGCTCCCGCTCCAGGTCCGCCGCTTCGGTGTCGGCCTGCGAGCTCACCGAGACGTACTCGCCCGCGGCCATTGACAGTGCGCCGGCGACCAGCCCGGCGGTCCCGGCCACGAGCACCGCGGCTCGGCCGGACTCGGCCGCGGCGACGCCGACGACCAGGCTCGCGGTCGAGATCAGACCGTCGTTGGCGCCGAGCACGGCGGCGCGAAGCCAGCCGATGCGCGCGGTGCGATGAGCTTCGAGGTGGGGCATGGTCGCTCCGGCGCGGGGACGGTCGAAGGATCCGCTCGGGCGCCTGCAAGATACTCGCGCGCGCGATCGCCTGGAGGGGACTCAGAGCTGGCGGTATCGCGGGCGGCTGGAGCTTGGCGGCCGGCTCACTCGCCTTGCGGGGTCGCGGCCGTCGGCAGCGTGACGGTGTCGGCCGGCGCGACTTGACGAAGCTGAGCCTCGCTGAGCATCCAGATCGGCTTGCGGCCGGTCGCCTCGCGCTCTCGGATGACCCAGAAGGGCCTCAAGACCACCGAGACCGACTCGAAGTCGTGCTCGACCAGGTCGGCCACCAAGTCCTGCACCGCCGCCGCCGAATCGACCGTGCCGGGTGGGATCCGGGGCGCTCGAACGGCGAAGAGGGTCGAGTAGTTCCCCGTCAGAAACCCGGGCTTCTCGACCTCCTCCTCTCCCTCGTAGAAGTGCCAGCGGGGCCCGTGGTCGCCGTGGACGATGACGATGGACCGATAGCCGGCGACGCCGTCCAGGGCGGTCAGGAGACCCGCCAGCACCCGGTGCGCACACCGCGTCTGGGCCCGATACGCCGCTACCTGCTTCGCGAACGGCGCTCCCCGCTCGCCGTTCGCCGACAGCCGGTCGGAGAAGCTCCGGTACCCCGAGCAGGTCGAGTCGACCTCGTAAGGCGCGTGGGGGATCAGCAGATGGACGAAGTACGCATCGGCCGCTCGGGCGGCGATGGCACGTCGGACGGTGTCGCCCAGGGCGATCGCACGCCCCGCTCCGGAGCGACGGATCGCGATCGGCTCGGAGTCGAGAATCCAATGGGCCAGATACGAGCGGATTCCCAACAGGTAGCGGACGGCCAGGAGCGCACGGGGCTGCCAGGGCCCCGGCAGGTAGCCGATGTTGGCGAGGCTGTTGGCGGGCACGCTCCGACAACGGAGGGCCGCCGTGCTCGGGCCCTAGCGATCCTGCCGCTCCTGTGGGCACAGCTGCAGGTGACTGGATTCGAAGACCCGGATCCGATACCCCCGTGCCAGCAAGCTCTCGAAGTAGGGGTTGGTGGGAAGCCGGAAGCTGTCGCGACCGTTGGGCTCCGGCTCTGGCGCCGCGCCGAGCATCGCGACCGCCGACACCGAGTAGCGCGTCATGTCGAAGTGCGAGTACGCTCCCCGGAAGAGCCGGAAGCCTCGCTCGACGTAGAAGCGCTCGAGCTCGTCAGCGGTCGCCGTGTCGCCGATCGACCGAAACCCGGCGGGACCCCATTGCCCGTCGAGCACGACGTGAACGAGGGTGGGGAGATCCGACGAGACCGGCGCGTCGGCCGTCGCCTCTGGAGTTCGTTGCCAGGCGGCGGGCAGGCTGGAGAGGTAGAAACCCGCGGTGGTGACCACGGCCAGGAGCCCGCGATGCCGCCGGAAGATCGCCACGGCCGCGAGCACACAACCGGCCACCACGAGGGGCGGGAATCGGACCTCGGCGTCGAATTGCAGATCGATGAAGACCAGACTTAGCGCGGCGAAAGCGAGCGTCGCGGCGGGCTCCCGCAATCTGGCGACCAGCATCGCGGCCAACCCGCCCAGCAGGCCGGCCGTGATCGGGAGCACCCAGGCTTCGACCGCTCCGAGCGGATAGCCCGCCTGGAACAGCTCCAGCCAGATCGGGCCACCCAGCAACAGAAATCCCGCGATCGGATACCAGCCCCGATCCGACGAGACCCGTAGTGGCGGCCTCATCGGCCGAAGGCGAAGAGCACTCGGCCGGTGGCAGTCACCTGTTCGCGGCCGATCACGTCAGCGCAGCGTCTCAGGGCGGCTTCGAACCCCTCGAGCGAGTACTCGGGCGCGATGTCGGGCTTCATGGCCAGCAGCCGGGCCGCCATCGGATCGGTCTTCGGCACGAACTCGATCACGCCGTGTGGCGCGAGAGAGGCGAGCCAGCGGACCACCTCGGCCATCGGGAGGTTTCGGCCGAGGATCAGATGATGGATCAGGGCGAGGGCGAGAATGAGGTCCGGCCGACCTCGGCCGGCGAGTCCGTCGCGCTCGCGCTCGCGCCAACCCATCGAGGGTGAGGGGTTGGCGACGTCCACGGCCAGCGGCAGGAACGACAGCGAGCGCTCCCTGGCCCGTCGATAGGCGGCGTTCTGGGCCCCCGCGTCGGGCTCGAACCCAATCACCATCTCGGCGCCGTGTGCCAGCGCCACCTCGGAGTACTCGCCGGCGTTGCAGCCGATGTCCCAGACCAGCAGCGGCGAGACCGCGGCGACCAGCTCGCCGACGAACTGGTGCTTGCGCTCGCGCTCTTCCGGCGAGTAGGAGGCCGAGCGCTCGTAGTCCTGCCAGGGAGTCACCTGCGACCCGGGCGGCTCGAGCCCGGCGACCCAGCTCCGCATGCTGGCCAGGTTGGTCTTGAGTCCGTTCTGCGAGAGCCGGATCTCCCGGGCGCGCTCGGTGCCACGATCCGAGACCCGACGCTGGAGACGGGCCTGGAGAGATACGTGGAGGGCGACTCGGGGGTCGAGTCGGGCGCGGAGCGGCAGCAGGGCTCGAAGATCCGGTGAGGAGATCCCCTCCATGGTTCCCCGATACAGCGGCTGGAAGGGCACGCCCGTCTTGGCCGTCAGCAGCAGCGGGTTGAGGAACTGCTCGCAGAACTGCCGGTAGCCGAGCCAGACCTGTCCCGGCTGGTACTCGATCAGGGAGAGGTAGTCGATGAAGACCGGCTTCGCGCCGACGAACTGAATGTTGTAGGCCGAGGCATCCGACAGGCTCAACCCGTTCGCGAGGGCCTCGAGGTGCAGGTCGAGGGTGAGCAGCGCCGCATCGCGGAGGGCGGGGAACGACCACTCGTACGGATATGAGACGAAGCGCAGTCGGGGGTGCTCGATCACCAGCTTGGCGTCGGGCGCCTCGTCGGCCAGCAGGCCGCGATCGACTTCCTCTCCCGCAATCAGCTTCCCCGCGGCGACGGCCTCGGCGAGAAAGCCGCTTGCTCGAGCGGCCTGGTAGTTGGCGAGACCGGCCGGGCGCACCGTTCGAAGCACTCGCCCGTCGCGGATGTGCACCTGCCCGGCCGGATCGCGATAGGATGCGGGATGAGCCGGCATCGGATCTGGTGACGCCGGTCCGTCAGGATTCGCGTCCGGCGCCGCGCCGGAAGACGCCTCTGACCTTTCCCCAGTAGAGCTTGAGCACGGTCGCCGCGCCGAGGAGGCCCGCGACGAGCGCCTGCACGACGACGCTGCCGGCTCCCGGATCGAGATACTGGGCCTCAGCGCGGACGGGGACGAGGGCGAACAGTGCAACGATGAACGCTGTGCGAGCCAGATGCCCAAGCATTGAGCACTCCTCCGGGCGCGAAAGCCTAACGAGATCGGTAACCCAATGTGACAACGTCGTTACGGGCTGGCAACCGAACAAAGTGCCGAAGGGCAATCTGTCAAACTTCGGAACGGCGCGTGCGCGCGAACCGAGTCACGCCGGGTTGGTCCGATGCTCGGTCCCGACGCCCGATTCCACGCCACGGGTCAGGGCCCGTGTGGGTGGTTTTCCTCCACCTGGTCGGTGGGCAGGGCACTTCTGCCAGCCCGGCGCGGATACCGGGCGGCTGGCGGATGCAACGGTCTGCGCGTTCGAATGGGCTTCGGGGTGGTCTCGGAGCCTCGGCCCCTCTGCCGGGCACACCGGGCTCGCCGACTGCGCCGCAGGGCTCGGCGCCTAACGTCCCGCCGGCTCCACCTTCCAGAAGGCGATCCCGCTCGCCTGCTGCGCCACGGGTACGGTGCCCGCCGCGGCGAGCGCCTCGAGATCGTAGACGTCCACCATGCCCGGCGCGGCGCCGACGCCCTCGCTGCTCACGAAGGCGTAGCGCGAGTCGGAGCTCACCGCGACGCCGTGAGCCAGCGTGGTGCCGGTCTTCAGCTGGGCCACGCTCCGGCCCTCGGCCAAGTCGAAGATCTCGATCCCGTTGCCCTGCTTGAGCGTCGCGACCAGAAGCGTGCCGTCGGGGGTGACCGCCAGGTTGTAGGGCCCGCGGCCGGTGCCGAAGCGGCGGGTGATGCTCCAGCTGCCATGGTCGATCTCGAAGATCACGTCGGCCTTGTTGCAGGCGACGTAGATCTTCTTCCCGTCGGCCGAGGGCTGCGCCCAGGTGGGGGAGCAGCTGTTGGGCTCCATCTTGTGGCGCTTGCCCTGATAGCCGACGTCGGCGGGATCGATCTCGGGCCGTGCGCCGGCGTCCGCTGCCATCGCATGGCCCGCGTGCGCCGCCGCGCCGCGATCGTCGGGATCGAGGGGACCTTCCCTGCCCTTCGCGAGCGAGAAGCGGCGCGAGACCTCGAAGGTCCGGGTGTCGATCTCGACCAACTGATCGTCCATCATGCATCCGGAATAGTGGAAGCGGCCGGTCGGGTCGATCCGGCTCCCGTGCGGCATGGTGCAGGTGACGATCCGGCTCACCTCGGTGAAGGTCGGGGTGTAGATCACCGACTGCGAGGACGGCACCATGTCGCCGTGGAGATTGAAGTTCGCGGCGATCGCGTAGAGACCGTCGGGCGAGACGTCGATTGTGGCCGGGAAGTTCCCGAGCAGGATCCCCGGGCCGACCAGGGTGTCGGGGCCGAGCGCGTAGCGCCAGTACTTGCCGTCCGGGAAGCCATGGCCGGTGGTCATGTGGAGGTAGCGGCCGTCCTTGGAGATCGCGAGGCCGTGGGGGCCCTCCATCTCGGCGGCCAGCTCGCCGACCGGGACCGTCTTCTCGACCTCGATGCCGGTCGGTCCGAACTTGATCCGCTGGATCACGTCGGCCGACTCGGCCCCGACGTAGGCCCAATAGGTGGAGGTAGGTCTCGGGGCCGGCTGCGCATGGACGGTCCCGGCCGCCCAGGCAGAGAGGAGCAACATCATGGTCCCATTGCGCGTAGATTTCCTGACCGGCATCATCCTCGTTCCAGACGCGGGGTTTCCCGCGGAAGATCGTGTCCCGAACTCGAGAGGCCCTTCGGTCATGAAGCTAATCCGTTCCAGGAGCGGCGCCATTCGGCTCGTCGCCATCGCCGCGCTCTCGCTGGCGGGCGCGCGCGGCGCCAGCGCGCAGTCCGACGCCCCTGTCGCCCGGCTGGTGGCCGAGCCCTCCTCGCTCACCCTCCGGGCGGGCGATTCGACCGCGCTCACGCTCCGCGCCTTCGACGCGAGCGGCCGGGAGATTCGGAGCGCGGTGATTCGGGTGTTCGGGGCACGGCGGGCCGTGGCCTACCGCGACGGGATGGTGCTGGCCTTCCGGGCGGGGAGTCACACCTTGAACGCCTTCGCCGTCGGCGCCAACGATCAGCCGGTCCAGCTCGAGATCCCCGTGATGGTCACCTGGCCGCCGCTCGAGCGGCTCGAGATCGTAGCCGCCGAGGGCGGGATGTACACCGGCGTCACCCTGAGCCACTCGGTGCGGGGCCGGCACGCCGACGGGAGCGAGCGCCCCGGGCTCGAGGCCGAGTGGCGGAGCTCGAACCCGGCGGTGGCGAGCGTCGACCGGTTCGGCAACGTGCGCGGCATTCGAGCGGGCTCGGCCACGATCACCGCGTCGGTCGACGGCGCCACGGCGTCGACGAGCTACACGGTGGCGGCCAATCCGGTCGCCTCGCTCGAGATCGGGATCCGCGACACCACGATCCGCACCGGAGACGTCCTGAGGCTCGCCGCCACCGCGCGCCGCGCCAACGGCACTCCGGTCGGCGACGCGCCGATCGTCTGGAGCTACAGCTACACACCGCACGACTCGCTGGTCTCCGCCGGCGTGCCGGGCGGCGCCGGTATCGTGCAGTACGGGCTCTTCACCGGCAACTATCCGGGGCGCTACACCCTGATGGCGCGGAGCGGCTCGAGCTTCGCCGAGACCACCGTCGAGGTGGTCGGCCGCGACGTGCGGCGGCAGATCGCGGTGACCGGCCGGGGCACGATCAACAGCACCCACACCTCCGACCTCTGGCCCTGGACCGGCAAGGACGGGCGGGACTACGCGGTGGTCGGCACCTGGGGCGGCGACGGCTACGCCTTCATCTTCGACATCACCGATCTCAACGACATCAAGAAGACCGATTCGGTCCGGATCGACGCCCGGACCATCAACGACGTGACCGTCTCGCCCGACGGGCGCTACGCCTCGCTCTCGCGCGAGGGCGCCTCGAATCGGGTGAATGGCGTGGTGATCCTCGACCTCGCCAACCCGGCGCATCCCAAGATCGCGTCGACCTTCTCGCAGGAGCTGACCGGCGGCGTCCACAACATGTTCGCCACCAACGATTACCTCTTCGCCGTCTCGGGCGGCGCGAAGTACGTGATCATCGACGTCAAGGACATCTACAATCCCAAGTACGTGAGCGAGTACCGCCATCCGAACGCCCGGCTCCACGACCTCTGGGTCCGCGACGGCATCGCCTACTCGGCGCAGGGCGGGGCGGGCACGGTGGTGGTGGACGTCGGCAACGGCAAGTATGGCGGCTCGATCGAGAATCCGAAGCTGATCACCGTCTACGAGGTGAACAGCGGCCACGAGATCTACCCCTACGTGCAGCGCTCGACCGGCAAGACCTACCTCTTCATCGGTGACGAGGAGATGAACCGGAGCAACCGGGTCTGGGCGGGCACCAACTACCGCGGCGAGATGACCACGCCCGGCGGCGTGCCGCAGACCTCGGGCGGGTACGTCCACATCGTCGACTTCACCGACCCGGCGAATCCAAAGGGCGTCGGACGCTACCACCTCGAGGACTTCGGCTCGCACGACATCATCGTCGAGGACGACGTGCTTTATCAGGCCTACTACGAGGGCGGAGTCCGGCTGGTGGACGTCTCCGGCGAGCTGCTCGGCAACCTGGCGGATCAGGGGCGGGAGATCGCGGTGTTCAAGCCCTACGATCCGAGCGGTTACACCCCGAACGCGGCCTTCGTGATGAACGCGATGCCCTGGAAGGGGCACGTGCTCTTCACCGACTTCAACACCGGTCTCTGGGCGGCCCGGCTCCAGCCGAAGCAGAACCTGACTCCGTGAACGTGAGGTGCGGCTGAGCCTTCGGTCGAGTCTCCGGCGCCGTCTTCTGGGCGGCGCTCGCCTTTGTGGGGCCCGCCCGGCAACCATGTCCGCCAGCGCGCAGGCCCCACCCCGAGAGGCGAGCAGAACCGACACCATGAGCAAGCATCGTATCTATACGACGAGCTTCGCGAGCGTTTACCCCCACTACGTCGCCAAGGCGGAGATGAAGGGGCGCAGCCAGGCGGAGGTCGACGAGATCATCCGCTGGCTGACGGGCTACAGCCAGAAGGCACTCGAAGCCCAAATCGAGAAGCGCACGGACTTCGAGACCTTCTTCGCGGACGCTCCTCGGATGAACCCCTCGCGCGGGTCGATCAAGGGCGTGGTCTGCGGCGTCCGGGTCGAAGAGATCGAAGAGCCGACCATGCGGGAGATCCGTTACCTCGACAAGCTGGTCGACGAGCTGGCGAGGGGCAAAGCGATGGAGAAGATCCTCCGGCAGTAGCGCTCCCGGTCACCCCGCACGGCTCGGACCACCGCAGCTGCAGTCGAGGCAGCCATGCTCGGCGCAGGTGCCGCAGGACCGGGCCACCCGGCGCCGCAGCGCCTCGCGCGCCCGAAAGATCCGGACGCCGGCATTGCTGGCGCTGATGCCCGCGCGCTCCGCGAACGCCTTGACCGGCAGGCCCTGCACCTCGATCAGCTCGAGGGCCTCCGCGTAGTCGGGCTGGAGCGTGCGGGCGAGCTCGCCGACGCAGCGGCAGACCGCGTCGCGCAGCTCTCCGGCGGGCTCGGCTTCGAGCTCCGACTCGAAGGCGGCAAGGGTCCGGTCTCGGGTGGCCCGGCGGCGGTAATGGTCGGTCACCGCGTTCCGGAGCACCCGATAGAACCAGGCAATGGCCGACTCGTCGTTCCTCAGCGTTCCCAGCCGATCCAGACCCCGCACGAAGGCGTCCTGGAGGATGTCTTCGGCCAGCGCGCGGTCTCCCACCCGCCGCTCCAGGAATCGCAGGAACTCGCGGTGGTTGGCGACCAGCCGGTCGACGACTTCGGGGGTCTCGGCGAGCTCGGCCGTTTCGTCGAGCTCGCTCGGGGGGCGGGTTCCCATCAGGGAAGTGTCTCGGTGGCCGAAGGCGGGCGCAATCCCGGTCGCCGCGGCCCCGGCGGGGTGATAGGATCCAGGGTGTAATGCTTCTCGCCGGCCCGCGTCAGCAGGGTGGAAGCGATCCGGGCCGGCAACGAGGCCCGTCACCCGGCTGCCCGAAGGGGGTACAGCATGACCGGCCACCGCCATCACGATCATCATCAGCACGATCACCACCCTGATCACTCGGACCATCACCACCACGGTGAGGACTCGGCCGCGCCCACGGCCCTGGCGGCCCCCGACGCGCCGCAGGGCGCGGAATGGGTCTGCCCGATGCATCCGGAGGTGGTGAGCGATCGGCCGGGGAGCTGCCCGATCTGCGGGATGGCGCTGGAGCCCAAGGTGGCGACGCTGGACGATGGTCCCAACCCGGAGCTGGTGGACATGACCCGTCGGTTCTGGGTCTCCGTGGTTCTGTCGCTCCCGCTGCTGGTGATCGCGATGGCCGAGATGCTGCCGGGGCACCTCCTCGGCACGCTCGGCTCGGGCTGGACGGTGGCCCTCGTGAGCGCGGTGCTCGCCACGCCCGTCGTGCTCTACGGGGGCGGCCCCTTCTTCCACCGGGGCTGGGATTCGGTCAGGACCAGAAACCTCAACATGTTCACCCTGATCGCCCTGGGCGTCGGGGTGGCCTGGGGGTACAGCGTCGCCGCGCTCCTGGTGGCGTTCTTGGCGCCCGCGCTGATTCCCGTCGCGTATCGCGGGGCGGGCGGCGCCCCGCACGTCTACTTCGAGGCCGCGGCCGTGATCACCACGCTGGTCCTGCTGGGCCAGGTGCTCGAGCTCCGGGCCCGCGGACAGACCAGCAGCGCGATCAAGGCACTGCTGGGGCTCGCGCCCAAGACCGCCCGCCGGATCGAAGCAGACGGCAGCGAGGTCGACGTGCCACTCGAGCAGATCACCGTCGGAGACAAGGTTCGGGTCCGGCCCGGCGAGCGGATGCCGGTCGACGGGGTCGTCGAAGAGGGCGCCTCCGCGGTCGACGAGTCGATGCTGAGTGGCGAGCCGATTCCGGTCGAAAAGAGCGCCGGCAGCCAGGTGACGGGCGGCACCGTCAACGGCACCGGCTCGCTGGTGGTCCGTGCGGAGCGGGTCGGCGCCGATTCGGTGCTGGCCCAGATCGTCCGAATGGTGGGCGAGGCGCAACGCAGCAAGGCGCCGATCCAGCGGCTGGCCGATCAAATCTCGGGCTGGTTCGTGCCGGTGGTGATCCTGATCGCGCTCGGCACTTTCTTCGCCTGGTGGCTCTTCGGTCCGGAGCCGAGTCTG
Source organism: Gemmatimonadales bacterium (assembly GCA_050184075.1). Taxonomy (GTDB): domain Bacteria; phylum Gemmatimonadota; class Gemmatimonadetes; order Gemmatimonadales; family GWC2-71-9; genus SHZU01. Next base: position 1,807 of record JBFXAS010000060.1, on the reverse strand, counting down.
AGCTACGCGCTCGTGAACGCGATCGCGGTGGTGATCATCGCCTGTCCCTGCGCGCTCGGCCTCGCGACGCCGATCTCGGTGATGGTGGCCACGGGGCGGGGTGCCATGGCCGGCGTGCTCTTCAAGGACGCCGCCGCGATCGAGCGACTGGCCAAGGTGGACTTGCTGCTGGTCGACAAGACCGGCACGCTCACCGAAGGGAAGCCCAAGCTGGTGGCTGTCGAGGCCCTCGCCGGATTCGGTGACGATGAGCTCCTCCGGCTGGCCGCTGGTCTCGAGAGGGCGAGCGAGCACCCGCTGGCGGCGGCGGTGGTCGACGGTGCGCGGACCCGGGGCGTCGAGGCGTCCACCGCGAAGGAGTTCCAGTCGGTGACGGGTCAGGGTGTGGTCGGCACCGTGAGCGGGCGGCGAGTGCTGCTTGGCAACCTCCGGCTCTTCGAGGCCGAGGGTGTATCCGCGGCGGCGCTCCAGGAGCGGGCGTCCAGGCGCCGGGCGGCGGGCGAGACAGTGATGTTGCTCGCGGTCGACGGCAAGCCGGCCGGGCTCCTCGCAGTGGCGGATCCGATCAAGGACACCGCCGAGGGGGCGCTCGCGGCCCTCCGCGCCGAGGGGGTCGAGGTCGTGATGGTGACGGGTGACAATCGCGCCACCGCGGAGGTGGTCGGCCGCCGGCTCGGGATCGAGCGGATCGAGGCCGAAGTCCTGCCCGACGCCAAGCGCGACGTAGTCGCGCGGTTCCGTGGCGAGGGCCGGGTGGTGGCGATGGCGGGCGACGGGGTCAACGACGCGCCGGCGCTGGCCCTGGCCGAGGTCGGCGTGGCGATGGGCACCGGCACCGACGTGGCGATCGAGAGCGCCGGGGTGACGCTCCTCAAGGGCGATCTCGAGGGGCTGGTGCGCGCGCGTAAGCTTTCCCGCGCGGCCATGGCCAACATTCGGCAGAACCTGTTCTTCTCGTTCGTCTACAACGCGCTGGGCGTGCCGCTCGCGGCGGGGGTGCTCTATCCCGTGCTCGGCCTGCTGCTCTCGCCAATGGTGGCCAGCGCGGCGATGAGCCTGAGCTCGGTCTCGGTGATCGGCAACTCGCTTCGGCTCAGGGGCGTCGAGCTCTAAGGGAACGGGGGCTCGAGATGGGGCGGGTCGGGGCCGGCGGCCGGGTCTCGCTCTCGGCGGGACGGCCCCGTGGCTGCCTGGGAGGTCTCCGCGTCTCCCCCCTGGTCGCCGAGGCGCATCACGGGGCGAAGCTGGTGAACCAAGCGCTCGAACGTCGCGACTCGCCCCCAGGAGCACCACCCGGGCGGCGACCCGTACGTGCTCGCGGAGGCCTCGATCAGTAGCCGGTGTCCGGCGCCGGGCACGGCGCCGTGCTCTCCGAAGCGCGCCTGGACCTCGGACGGCACCAGCATCAGCCGTACGGATGGATCGCGCTCTCGACCCGGCCCGAGTACGCCCGCCTCGGCGGTCCGCTCAAGCAGACCCGGATGATGTCCGCGGCGGGGTGGGGCCCCGCGACCGGGCTCGTGGAGGATCGACGCCTCGGTAGTGCCGGCGAGGGGCTGGGGTTGACGCCCCCGTCCCACCTGGGTTTGCCCGTTTCCCGCAAGAGCACGGCCTTCGGGCCCCGGAGCAGCCGAGCAGTCCGGGTGATCAATCTGTCAGATCTCTCCGACCCCGGCCGTTTGCGACGCGCCGCGGCGCTCTTGCCCGTTATGCCGGTGCCTCCTCGAAGAAGCGCTTCCGCCACCGCAGGGCGACCGTCACCAGCCCGAGCAGGACGGGCACCTCGACCAGAGGCCCGATGACGGCC
>JBFXAS010000059.1:0-23559 GCA_050184075.1 Gemmatimonadales bacterium | reverse complement strand
TGGATCAGGGTCTTGATGCTGTCCGATCGCCGATTCAGGTTGGCCGCCGAGAGAATCGCCTTGGCGAGCGAGAGGCCCTGGATCCGCTGGGCCGCCCATTCGGCCCTGATCTCGGTGCAGGGGATCCCCCAGACCTTCTCCGTGTAGGTCTTGAAGAAGATCTCGTAGAGCCGCTTGCCGAAGCGGTTGGTCACCCACTGCTCGAAGTTCTCCTCGACCGGGTAGGGCTTCCAGTGCCAGCGGAGATAGCTCGCCGTGATCCGGAAGGCCTCCAGGAGACCGAGCCCGCTGAGGGCGTTCTTGGCCTTGAGGGGATAGTCGAAATATTTCCCGTTGTAATGGATCCGGCTCATCCGCGGGACGGAGATGAACTCCGGTCCGAGGATCTCCTCCCAGAAATCGAGCACGGGCTGGATCTTGGTGAAGAAGCGATGCCCGCCGATGTCGAAGCGGTAGCCGTTGTACTGGGCGGTGCGGGAGATCCCGCCGACGATGTCGTCGCCCTCCAGCACGGTCACCGAGACGCCTTCCTTGGCCAGCAGGTAGGCGGCGGTGAGTCCGGCGGGGCCGGCGCCGAGCACGACCACGCGGTCGCCTGGCTCGAGCCGGGCCACGGTTCGGGGAATCGCGTTTGGCGAAGCGCTCATCGTCTCTCGATTCGGTTACCCGCGAGCGTTCATTGGACCCGCCGGGTGGCATCGCCCGGCCCGAACCAGCAACCCGCCACCTCCCCGACAGCCCCGACCGTCGCAAACCAGGCCAGGAGCGGGAGCGAACGTGGTAACTCGCGGCGGTGGCATGACTTACGCCACACCGTCGAGACCATGCGCCAGAGCAGGACCGGCGGCAAGGCCATCGAGGCCAGGCCGGCGGCGATCCGTTGAGCAAGGGGCGCACCACGATGCCGGATTCCAGCCCAGGAACGGGAAAACAGATAGCGCTGGCTCGTGTAGGCCCGGAAACTCAGGTGCAGCTTGTGACCGGCGGCGAGCTCGGCCAGGCAGACGGGGGTAATCCCGTCCCGCTCCAGGGCCCCGTGGAGCCGGTTCTCCCAGCCTCCCTCGGCCGCCACCTCCAGGTACCGGGCCAGGACGGACCGGCGGTAGCCGACGTTGTTGCCGGGAGGCCACGCGTGGTCGGCGGGAGGCAGGAACGGGGCGTACTCGCCAAGGAAGGCGGCCCGATCCACCAGGGTCGAGGTCGCCAGGTTGTAGAGTCCCCCGCCAACCACGTCCCGTCCCTGCCCGATCGCGTCGATCATGGCCCGGGCCCACGTCTTCGGGACGATCACGTGGTCCTCGATCACCGCGACGATCGCCCCTCTTGCCTCGCGAAATGCACGAAACCGCATCTCGGGAATTGAGCTGGCAGCGGGAACCGGAAGGACCCGAACCCAGGAGGCCCCGGCGCCTGCGGCCGAGGCCGCCGTTCCCTGCCGATCGACGACCAGCGCCTCCAGCTCGAGACCCGCGCGGGTCGCGGCGAGCGCGGCGAGGCAGTCGGCCAGGTCGGTGGGCTGGTTGACGAAGGGGACGACGACGGAGAGCTCGGGATCCCGCGCCGTCACGGCCGCGGCCCAGCCGGCCTTTCCGGTCGCCCGACCCCGGCCGCGAGCAGCTCCTTGCCCCAGTGGGGGCTCCCAGGGCCCCGATCGGCGGTCCGGAGGTCGTCGGGGTGGACGAAGTAGACCACGTCGCCGACCGCCTGAGCCAACCCGACCCGCCGAGCCTCCTCGGGACTGGTGGCCGCGGGGTCGGAGACGGAAACCACTGTCACCCATCGTGGCATGGATGCAATATGTGACGAGTCGGCGCAACAAACGACCACCACTTGCTGGCCCATTCCCGCCTCAGCCTGCCGGAACAGGGCGTCCAGGAAGGCGTCGGCGTCGGGTCCCAAGGCCACGACGACCCAGCTCTGTACCGGGGCCCCCTCGGGCGGGGTGGAGTGCCAGGGGTTGGAATAGCGCTGGGTCAGATTCACGTTTGTCGGGGTTGTGGGGCTTCCCGGCCATGAAGGGCAAGGGGAATGCCGGCGGCGGGACCCAGGCGGACCGGGGCCAGCCGGGCACCATCGAAGGCACGCAAACTGCCTTGCCTGGCGAGCGAATCTCGTTGCCCAAACCAGCTTGTGAGGGTGCTTTGACCGACCAGCCGTCGACCCCGGACGCGGACCGGCCCGTGGCGCTGCAGCGCACGGACCGCTTCGTCGGACGGGCGATGAACTGGATGTACCACCATCTCCGCCGGGTGCCTCGCTATCGGCCGGTGGTGATGACCAACGCCCTTCAGAACCGGACCCAGTACCCGGATCTCGAGGCGTTCGACCTGCCCTGGCAGCGGCTCGGCTCACGGGTGTGGAAGCGGCTGACCAAGGCGCGCCCCTACCCGCCGGATCTGGCTCGCGCGCGGCGCTACCGTCCGGTGGTGCTGCATTCGCACTTCGGCTACATGGGTGTCGACGACCTGCCCCTCCATCGGGCCCTCGGCCTGCCCTGGCTGGTCGGCTTCTACGGGGCGGACGTCTATCTCCACGGTCGCGAGCCCGAGTGGCAGGCGCGGTACGCGGAGCTCTTCGAGCGACTGGATCTGGCGCTCGCCCTCGGCCCGGCGATGGAGCGGGCGCTGGTCGAGCTGGGATGCCCCGCGGAGAAGGTGGTGGTCCATCCGCTCGGCGTGGACGTCGAAGACGTGCCCAGCGGGGAGCGTCATCTGGCTCGCGGGGAGCGGTTGGAGGTGCTCTTCGCCGGGACGTTTCGGGAGAAGAAGGGCGTGGTGTATCTGCTCGAGGCGGCGGACCTGCTCCGGCGGCGCGGGGTGGACTTCCGGCTCCATCTGGTTGGCGAGATCAGCCAGCGCAGCGGCGACAGGGAGACGGGCGAGGAGATCGTGCAGACCATCGCCCGACTCGACCTCGAGAGTCGGCTCGAGCGATACAAGTGGCTCGAGTTCAAGCAGCTCATGGACCTGGCCCTCCGCTGCCACGTGTTCGTGGCGCCGAGCGTGACGGCGCGCGACGGTGACGCGGAGGGCACCCCGTTCGTGATCCAGCAGATGATGCTGAGCGGCATGCCGGTCGTCTCCACCCGCCACAGCGACATTCCGTTCCTCTTCGGCGACCTGGCCGGCGGTCTCGCGCCCGAGCGGGACGCGGGCGCGCTCGCCGATCGGCTCGAGGGCTACGTCCAGGATCCAGATCGGGTCCTGGCGGATGGCCAGGCGATGCGGGCCCGAATGCTCGAGTGCTTCGACATCCGGCAATCGGCCGCCCACCTGGCCGACCTGTACGACCGCGTGACGGGCTGAGCGCCCCGAGTGGCCGGTTTCCGGCCAGGGGTACGGAACGTGCGATCCCGCCTTCACCATGAGTGAGCCGCAGGTGCAGCCGCGTTGGGCCTGGTGGGCCGCCGCCACTCTCCTCGCGGGGTATGTGGTCATGGCGTTGGTCGGCCGACTCCCGGGCATCGGGGTGGGCAACGACGACGCGATGTACTTCTTCCTGGCCAAGTCGCTGCTCCAGGGAACGTACCGCGACGTCTTCCTGCCGAACGCGCCGCTCCACTTGCAGTACCCGCCGGGCTGGCCGGTGCTGCTGGCAGTGCCGGTTGCGGTCCTGGGCGACCGCCCAGAGCTGCTGCTGATGGTGCCACTGGCGCTCAGCACCGGTGGCCTCCTGCTGCTGTTCGACGCCGCCCGTCGCTTGCTGCCTCCGGTGCCCTCGCTCGCGGTGCTGGCGGTGGGAGTGTTCAACCCCCTGATTATCACCTACGGTGGCCGGCTCAAGGCCGAGGCCGCTCTGTTCTTCTTCGCCATGCTTGCGCTCTGGGCGCTCGCGTCGCCCGCCCCCAGCAATCGACGCATGCTGCTGGGGGCCGCGGCCGCCATCGCCGCCGCGTTCATGCGAACGGCAGGCATCGCGGTGATCGCGGCGGTGCTGCTCCACTTCGTCTTCGCGCGCCGGTGGCGATGGGCCGTCGGTTTCGCGCTGGCGGCCGGAGTGCTGTTCGGGCCCTGGCTCGCCTGGTCCGTGTTCGGCCCGCGCCAGTTGATCGGCCGATCCTACGCAGGTGACCTGCTGGAGGTGCCGGGAGAGCAGGTCCTCTCGGACCACAACCCGCTCGTGGTCCACGCCATTAACGCCCTCCTGCGGCTGAGACGCTACGTGCTCGGCCACCTGCACGCGGTGATGGGCTTCGCCCAAATCCAGGGGACCCTGGCGGACAACCTCGCCTGGCTCGGCCTGTTGCTGACCGCAGGCCTCGCCGGAGCGGTGACCCTGTGGAAGCGGTTCCGCGTGGCGCTGCTCGCGATCGTGTGCATGTTCGGACTGTTGTCGGCCTGGACTTGGGCCGACCGGCGGTTCCTCCACCCGGTGATCCCTCTCGTCGGACTGCTCCTCTTCACCGGAGCGCACGTCATCGGGCGGCGGCTTGGCCGCCATGGCTCTGCGCTCACGAGCTTCCTCGTGCTGCTGCTCCTGGCCCCGGGCACCTCCTGGCGAACGAGAGACGTGCTGAGCCGTGGCATACAATGTCGGCAGGGGGAGCTCAAACGCTGCTACACGCCGATCGAGCAGTCCTTCATCAGGGCCGCCGAGGCGGCGCGGCAGCTGCCGGACTCAGCCGTCATCATGACCAACCGCGAAGCGGCGTTCGCCTACCACTCGCACCACCTCGCCGTCTACTCGGTCGAGGCGCAGGGCAAGACCGGCGAGGAGCTCCGCGATTTCCTGGCGAGCCGTCGCGTGAGCCACATCGTCCTGACCCGTGTCGCCGGCGGCGGCCCAGTCGCGCTGGCTTCGCAGCTGGTCGAGCTCTGCGAGCGTCTCGACACGCTCGGGGACTTTGGCGAGATGACGGTGATGTTCGGTCTGCGGAGTCAGCCCGGCGACTCAGGCCGCGCGGCGCGGGTCTGCAACCTGACGGAGCGTTTGCTCGCGCAGGCCGAAGCGATCCACGAAGAAGCGAGTCGTAACGTCGACCTGTTCCAGTTGGAGGGTACGGACGAGCGATAGGGCTCAGGCGAGCCGGAAGGCCGACGCGCGGGAGGCGGCTCGGCCGCCATCGAGCTGGCGGGAGCGGATCAGGGCATCCACGAAGTACTTCGCGGCCCAGTTCAGGAGCTCGAAGCGTCCATAGTCCCCATCCAGTGGCCAGGACCCCTTGATCCCGCCTCGCAGCCCCCCCTCCGAAGAGACCCGATTCTGGGTGGACTTCAAGAAGGCGAGGACGCTCGGAACGGGCTCGAGCCAGCTCGGATCCCCGGTGATCAGATGGAGGCGGATCCAGTTGTTGACCGACTGCGCCTGGCCGGTGAGGCAGCTCCACCCGACGGCCGGTTGCCAGTCGGACCCATACCGACCCGGCATGCTTCCGTCGGACCGAACCGTCGCGGACAAGGCGCGAGCCGTTCGGGCTCCGGCGGCAACGATTGCTTCGTCTTCGAGCGCCCTGCCACCCTCCAAAAGACCCCTGACGGCATATGCGAGGGTGTGGAGCAAGGGAGCGTCGGGGTCCGTCAGGCAGCAATTCGGAATCCAGCCGTTGTCGCCCACCGCGGCGGCGACCGCCCGGAGGTTGCGCCGGGCGCCATCGAGGAACGGCCGTTGCCCGAACGCCGCCCCGACCTCGGCGAGGGCCCAAGCGACCCGAGCGTTGTAGAGCGTCGGCGCGGCCAATGCGAACCGCGAATTCCCTTTCCGCCAGAGCCCGTCTGCTTCCTGGACCTCGACCAGCCAACGCCCGGCCCGCTCCGCCGCGTCGGCGAAGCGCTGCTCACCGCTCGCTTCCCATGCGGCGAGCCAGCCGAACATCACCTGGCCGGTGTTGAAGACGGCCGGAGACCGCCCCTCACCGACCACCCCACCCTGTACCGCTCCGGTCTCCAGCTGGAGATCGCACTCCCACTGGGCGGCGCGGCGTGCGCGCTCGGCCCATTCCGGCTGCTCCAGCTCGACCGCCGCCTCCAGCCAGGTCGGAATGATGTACCCCGTGGTCTCGGGGTAAGCGGCTTGCCAACCGGACGACCTGAAGTAGGGGTTCCACGCGAGGCTGAAGCCCCGGGCGACGCCGCCGCTGTCGGTCGCGTCCTGGGCGCGGCCGAGCCAGGCAAGGGCCTCCGAGAGGTGTGGGATGTGATCCGCGTCCACGGGATGTCGGCCGGCCCGATCGACGGCGAGTTCCGCCCTGGCCAGCCGGTTCATTGCAGGGTGGGCGCGGGCCAGATCGACCAAGGAACGGGCCTTCCCGAGGACACTGCGGTTTGCTGCCATGGCTTGCAGAATACCCCCACGGGCTTGACATGAGGAGCCGGCGGCTCACAATCCGAGCCGTCCGGGTTCGCACGTTTCGTGCTCGGGGAGCCGCCATGCAGCCCTTCTTCGTGATAGGATTCCAACGGAGCGGCACCACGCTGCTGCGGGTGATGCTCGACGCTCACCCCGACATCGCGATCCCGCTCGACGTCACCGGACTCTGGTGGCGGTTCGAGCGGCAGCTCGATCGGTTTGGCGACCTCACCGAGCCTGCGACCCGACGGGCGCTCCTCCAATCGCTGCTCGCCGAAGAGCGGATCAAGCTGTGGCAAGTGCCGCTGTCGGTCGACGACCTGCTGGCACGATGGACGGCCCCCGGCTATCCCGGCGCGATCGCCGCCTTCTACCAGGCATACGCCTCGCACCACGGCAAGCCCCACTGGGGCGACAAGGATCCGGGCAACATGACCCGGATCGACGTGCTGAACCGCTGGTTTCCGGCAGGGCGGATCCTCCACATCATCCGCGACGGACGCGGCGCCTGTGCCTCGCTGATCAAGCAGAGCTTCGGATCGGACGATCTGATGGAGTGCGCCGACCAATGGCGGGAGGAAGTGTCGTGGGTCAGGCGAATGGGACGACTGCTCGGGCCAGCCCGCTATCACGAGGTCCGATACGAAACCCTGGTAACGGAGCCCGCGGCGGTCCTGCAGGAGGTCTGCGCCTTCCTCGACGTCCGGTACTCGGACGCCATGCTGACCTACCCCGAGACGCTCGATCGCTCGATCCCGGCCGAGAAGAGGCACCTGTGGCCTTTGATCGGCGAGCGCCCACAAGCCGACAACGCCGACCGGTGGCGAGCGTCGATCGGGATCCCCGAACAGGTGTGTTTCGAGAAGCGGGCTGGGTCCGTGCTGCAGGAGCTTGGCTATCCGACCTCGAAGGAACCCTGGCGCGGCCGGTACGGCACCGAGATCAAGTTCCTCCTCGCGCGGGCCACCCGCGCGATCCGCCAACGTTTCTCGAAGTGACCCCGAACGACCCGCCAGCGCCCGCGGCGCCCGACCCGCCGCGCCCGGCGCCGGATCACGTCACCTCCGCCGGTTCGCTGGAGCGCACGCTGGTGCGGGGCGTTGCCTGGACGGCGCTGGTGAAGTGGGGCAGCCAGGCACTCAGCTGGGGCGCCGTCGTGGTGCTCGCACGGCTCCTCACGCCGGGGGACTATGGCCTCGTGGGACTCGCCACGCTCTACCTCGGCTTCGTCGGCATCCTGACCGAGGGCGGGCTCGGCACGTCGATCATCGCCAAGCGCGAGATGACCGAGGCCGAGATCAGGCAGCTCAACACCGTGGCCGTGCTTCTGGGCCTGACGGGAGCGCTGCTCACCTGCGCCGCCGCCATCCCGCTCGGGTGGTACTTCAAGGCGCCCGCTCTGCCCCTGGTCATGGTGGCGTTGAGCATCAACGCCGTGCTGAGCGCCCTTCGCCTGGTGCCGGTCGCCGCACTGCAGCGCGAGTTTCGTTTCCGGGGCTTGGCCCTGGTCGAAGGCGCTCAGGCCGTGGCGAGCACCGTGGTTACACTCGGACTCGCCCTCGCCGGCGCGCGGTACTGGTCGCTCGTCGCCGGTGGTCTCGCCGGCACCCTGGCCGCGGCCGGGGTGAGCCGGTTGCTTTCGCCCCACGGGTTCTCCCTGCCCAGGGTCGCGACCTTGCGGCGCTACTACCACTTCACTCGCAACGTGCTGGTCGGCCGAGTCTCTTGGTACGTCTATACCAACGCCGACTTCATTGTAGCCGGCCGCATGCTCGGAACCGCGGCCCTCGGCGCGTACACCTTCGCGTGGAACATCGCCAGCGTCCCGGTCGAGAAGGTCACGGCCCTGGTCACGCGCGTCACCCCAGCGTTCTTCAGTCGGCTCCAGTCCGACCGGGCGGCGCTCGCGAGGATGCTCCTCAACGTCACGGAGGGCCTGGTCTTCGTGACCTTGCCGCTGACGGTGGGCATGGCGGTGGTCGCGGACGACTTCGTCCTGGCTTACCTCGGAGCGCAGTGGCTCGAGGCGGTCGGGCCGCTCCGGATCCTGGCGATGTACGCCACGCTCCGCTCCATCGTCACCTTGCTGCCTCAGGTCCTGACGATGCTCGACGACACCCGCTTCCTGATGTTCAATGGCATCGCCACGGCGCTGGTGCTGCCCGTCGGCTTCGTCATCGGCAGTCGCTGGGGTGGAACCGGGATCGCCGCCGCCTGGGTGGTCGTCTACCCGCTCTTCGTGGTACCGTTGTACGTGCGCTGCTTCCGGGCGGTCGAGCTTTCGCCTGCCGCCTACGTGCGCGCCGTCTGGCCCGCGACCCGCGGTGTGCTGGCCATGTTGGCGGCGCTCCTGGCGATCCGCGCGGCCCTGCCCGCCGACCTGGCCCCCGCGATCCGCCTCGTCGTTCAGATGATCGTCGGCGCTGTGGTCTTCTTCGCCCTTGGAGTCCTACCGATGCGGCACCGACTCCGCGACCTCTACCGCCTGCTTCGCAACCGACCGGGCCCGGCGTCGGGAGCGGCGCCGGCAACGTCCGCGTGATGGCGGCCGAACGACCGCGGCAGCCGGTCGTCCTGCTGGCCTACCACTATCCGCCCGACGCGGAGGTCGGCGGCCTTCGAGCGACCAAGGTCGCCGGCGCCCTTCGGGCTGCCGGCCACGAGGTCACCGTGATTCGGGCGTCGCCGACTCCGGCCGAGCCGACCAGGGACGAGTCCGGGAGCCGGATCGTGACGGTGGTGCCGGGCGCCTCGCCTCGGGAGCTCTACGCCCGACTGCGCGAGCGAGTCTCCTCGGCTCGGACCTCCGGCTCGACCGAGCAGGCCGCCCCCGCGGAGACCTGGCAACCGCCTCGCGAGCTCGCACCCTGGCGGCGCTGGCTTTTCTCCCTCTTCTGGCTGCCCGACGACAAGCAGGGGTTCATCTGGAGAGGGGCGCAAGCGGCGATCGAGGAACTCCGCCGCTACGGTCCGAACGCCCTGCTCTACAGCACCTCGCCGCCCCACTCCACTCACGTGGCGGGCCTGATCGCCCACCTGTCCACCCGGGCGCCCTGGATCGTCGAGCTCCGTGACCCGTGGACCGGGAACCCCGGCAAGCCCTGGTACTCGCGCAGCGCGGCCACCGACGCGATCGAGTGGATGGTCGAGCGCCAGTGTCTCCGCTCGGCGGCCCTCGTGGTCGGCGTATCCGAGGGCATCTGCGAGATGCTGGTGAACGGCCGCGCCCAGCTGCCACCCAGCCGAGCCGTCCTGGTTCGGAACGGGATCGACAGGCTCGCCGCACCCACTCCCGCGCGAGGCGAGGGCCCCCTGAGGATCCTCCACGCCGGCACCTGCTACCTGGGTCGCGACCCCAGACCGTTCCTGCGAGCGTTCGCCTCGATCGTGAAACGGCGCGGCCTCGGCCCGGACGACGTCAGGGTGGAGCTGGTCGGTCGATGCGACGAGTTTGCCGGGGCGTCGATCCGCGGGGTTGCGGCGGAGCTGGGAATCGGCCCGATGGTGGAGTTCACGCGTTGGCTCCCGCACCAACAGGCCGCGGAGCGAACCCAGACCGCCGACGTCCTGCTGCTGCTCGCCGAGCGCCAGCCGCTCCAGGTCCCCAACAAGGTCTACGAATACCTCGGCGCGCGACGACGTATCCTGGCCTTTGCGGATCGGGATGGCGAGACGGCCAGAATGCTGACCGCGGTCGGCGGGCACACCGTGACCCAGGCGGCGGCCGACGACGTCGAGCAGCAGGTGGAGTCGGCGATATTCGGCAACGGCCGCGTGCCACCGAACGAGGCTCAGCTCGCCGCCTGGACCACGGAACGGCAGATGGCTCTGCTCGTCGACGCCATCGGACGGGTCGGGGGACCACCCCGCTGATCGACACAGCCATCGACCGGATGGGCCGATCGCGCTCCGGGCGGGCGACCGCGCTCGGGGCTGGCTCGCGGCTTGCGGCTTAGGTTTGATTTCGGGAGTCGTCGCGGAACGGCCCTCGTTGACGCTTCGCAAAGGATGCCATCGCGTGTGCGGTCTGGCAGGGGTGCTCCTCAGAAACGGCGCCGACAACGGAACGCCTGCGTCCCTCGCCACGATCATGAGCGACACGCTGACCCACCGCGGTCCGGACGACAGCTCGGTCTGGACCGACGCCGCGGCTGGCGTCGCCTTCGGCTTCCGACGTCTCGCGATCCTCGACCTCTCCGAGGCCGGCCGGCAACCGATGCGGTCGGCCTCGGGTCGCTACGTCCTGATGTTCAACGGCGAGGTCTACAACCACCAACCGCTTCGACAGGAGCTGCTCGACCGCGGACATCGCTTCCGCGGCCACTCCGACACCGAGGTCATCCTGGCTGCCGTCGAAGAATGGGGCGTCCGCTCGGCGGTCGAGCGGTTCGTCGGCATGTTCGGCATCGCGATCTGGGATGCGACCTCCCGGCGGTTGATCCTGGTTCGCGATCGCCTGGGTATCAAGCCGCTGTACGTCTGGCGGCATGGATCGGTCGTCGCCTTCGCATCCGAGCTGAAGGCGATCGCCGCCCTGCCCGGCTTCGAGAAACGGATCGACGTCGCCGCCGTGGCCGACTATCTCCGCTACCTCTACGTGCCGGGACCGCGGACGATCTTCGAATCGGTCGTCAAGCTGCCGCCCGGCCATCTGCTCGAGGTCGAAGACCCGTCGCAGCCGCTGCCGGCGTCGGAGCCCTATTGGTCCGTCGAGCAGGCCGCCCGTCTCGGATCCGCCGACCCCTTCCCCGGTGATGAGCGGGAGGCGATCCAGACGGTCGATCGACTGCTGAGCGACGCCGTCGGGATCCGGATGGTCGCCGACGTCCCAGTCGGAGCGCTCCTCTCCGGTGGCATCGACTCGTCGACCGTCGTCGCCCTGATGCAGCGGGTGTCCTCGCGTCCCGTTCGGACCTACACCGTGGGATTCGACGGTTCGTCCGACTACGACGAGGCGGTCCACGCCGCCGCCGTCGCCCGAGCCCTCGGCACCGACCACACCGAACTTCGCGTGGGACCGCACGACGCGATGACGCTCGTGCCCGACATGCCGACGACCTTCGACGAGCCGATCGCCGACCCGTCGCTGCTGCCCACCTACCTCGTATGCAGGCTCGCCCGGCGTGACGTGACGGTGGCGCTCACCGGCGACGGCGGCGACGAGGTGTTCGCCGGCTACAACCGCTACGTCTACGGCGCCCGGATGCTCAACGCGGTCGGTCTGATCCCGAGTGGCGTGAGACGCGCGCTCCGACCGATCTGCGATTCGATCGGCTCGGACGCCGCGCCGGTCCGCTCCTGGCGGGGTCGCCTCGGCAAGGTGGGTCGGCTCGTCGCGGCGGGATCGAGAGCGGAGATGTACCGTGCGCTGCACGAAGCGTGGCGGGATCCCGCCGTAGTCGTGCCGACGGCGTTGGACGAGCCCGGCCCGTTCGTCGCCGCGCTGTCGTCGTCGGAGCCGAGCGACCTCCTCGGCCGGATGCAGATGGCCGATCAGCAGGTCTACCTGCCGGACGACCTGCTCGCCAAAGTCGACCGCGCCAGCATGGCGGTCTCGCTCGAAGCCAGGGTTCCGATCTTGGACCACCGCGTAGTCGAGTTCGCCTGGCGACTGGCGCCCAACCTCAAGGTCCGCGGCAACCGGGGCAAGTGGATCCTGCGGCAGGTCCTGTACAGCTATGTCCCGCAGCATCTGGTGGAGCGACCGAAGATGGGCTTCACCGTCCCCGTCGAAGCTTGGCTGCGGGGGCCGATGCGCGCCTGGGGCGACGACCTGATGGGTGGCGGCCTGCTCGAGCGGACCGGTCTGCTCGACGCGCCAGCCGCCCGGGACGCCTGGCAGAGCTTCCAACGCGGGCGCGGCCACTCCGGCTTGGCCCTCTGGGCCTTGCTCGTGCTGCTCTCCTGGTGGTCGCACTGGGTCGACTGACCAACCGACCGGGCCCATCGCGGCAACGGGTCGAGTCGGGCTCCCCGACCCTGGCCGTCCGCCGGCGACGGCACGGTAGCGGTCTGCTCCGCCCCGATGACCCATGCGCATCCTCTGGCTGAGCCATTTCGTTCCCTACCCGCCGAAGGGCGGGCACCTGCAGCGCGGCTACCACCTGCTGCGGGAGGCGTCCGGCCGCCATGAGGTGGCGCTCGTCGCCTTCTATCAGCGGTCGATGTTCGACGGGGCGGCCTCGCTGCGGGAAGCGACCGACCATCTCGCCTCGCTCGTCCACTCGGTCACCGTGGTCCCGATTCCATCGGACGCGGCGCGGTGGCGCTGGTGGGCGTTGCTGGCCACGACCTACTTCCGCGCCGCCCCGTACGACGTCACGCTCTTCGAGAGTCGGGAGATGCAAGCGCGGCTGCAAGAGATCGCCAGCTCGCGGCCGCCCGACCTGGTGCACGTCGACACGGTCGGCCTGTGGCCCTTCGCCGAGACGTTCCCCGGCACGCCGGTGGTCCTCAACCACCACAACATCGAATCCCAGATGATGTCCCGGCGCGCCGGCAGGGAGTCGCACCCGCTCCGACGCCACTATCTGAGTCGGGAGGCGACCAAGCTGCGACGCCTTGAAGAGCGGGCCGGAGCCCGTGCCGCCGTCAATCTCGTGGTCTCACCCCTCGACGCGGAGCGGCTCCGAGGGGTCTCCCCGAGCTGCCGGATCGAGGTGGTCGACAACGGCGTCGACGTGGAGTACTTCCGGCCGAGCGGTGACGGCGTGCCGGAACCGGACAGTCTGATATTCGTCGGCGCGATGTACTGGTATCCGAATCGCGAGGCGGTCGAGTACCTCGTCGACGAGATCTGGCCCCTCGTGTCGGCCGGCGAGCCTTCCCGCACCCTCACCATCGTGGGACGCAACCCACCGCCCGCAGTCGCCGCGATCGAGGACCCTAGGGTGCGTGTCACCGGCTTCGTGCCGGACGTCCGTCCCTACCTCGAGGCGGCCGAGATCTACGTCTGCCCAATTCGGAGTGGCGGGGGCACCCGGCTCAAGATCCTCGACGCCCTCGCGATGGAGAGGCCGGTCGTCGCAACCCGGGTGGCGGTCGAAGGCCTGGCGATCGTCGAGGGCGAGCACTTCATCCAGGCCGAGAGCCCGTCGGAGTTCGCGGCCGCCATCGACCTGCTCGCGAGCGACCCCGAGCGCCGCCGGGCGCTGGGCCTCGCAGGCAGGACGCTGGTCGAGGAGCGTTACGCGTGGACCGTGGTCGGACGATCCCTCGAGCGGGCCTACGGCAAGGCGGCCCCTGGCCGGACGCCATCAGCTTAGCCGGGACCGCCCCCGGTGACGCGGATCGCCGGATAGCGAGAGCCCCGCCCGGCACGGGTGCGCCGGACGATCAGCTCACCGATCAGGCCCACGGTGACCAGCTGCAGACCCGCCAGGAGCAGCACCACACCCAGGAAGAAGAGCGGGCGCGTGCCGATCGACTGATCGAGGATCAGGCGGAGATAGCTCATGTACGTCAGGAGCAGGAAGCCGATCGCCCCTAGCACCAGCCCGGCGCTGCCGAAGAAGTGCATTGGCCGGTGCTCGAACCGGGTGAGCAGGAGCACGGTCAGGAGATCGTAGGCGCCCTTGAAGAGGCGGCTGAACCCGTACTTGCTCTTTCCCCAGGTCCGGGGGGCGTGCTCGACAGCGATCTCCTTGACGCGGAAGCCCCGACTCGCGGCGAGCACCGGGATGAAGCGGTGCATTTCCCCGTAGAGGTCCAGTTCCTTCACGACTTCGGCCCGATAGGCCTTGTATCCGCAGTTGAAATCGTGGAGCTCGAGCCCGGACACCTTGCTCGTGACCCAGTTGAAGAGCCGGCTCGGCATCGTCTTCCCGAGGGGATCGTGGCGGTGCTGCTTCCAGCCCGACACCATGTCGCAGCCATCCAACGCCGCCAGCATCCTAGGCAGCTCGGACGGCTTGTCTTGGAGGTCAGCGTCCATGGTCACGACCACGTCACCGGTGACCACCGCGAAGGCCGCGTTCAGTGCCTCGGCCTTGCCGCGATTGGACCGGAAACGATGCACCTCGGTGCAAGGGTCGGACGCCTCAAGGGCTGCCAGGACCTCGGAGCTCCCGTCGGTCGACCCGTCATCGACGAACACGATTTGATGCGATGAAGCCAACCGACGGAGCTGCTCGGTGACCTCGGTATGCAACTGTGCCAGGGTGCCCCGCTCGTTGAAGACCGGGATCACCACGCTGACGGTAGGGCGGCCCGGAGCGATCGAGGTCGGCTCGTGTGCCGTAACTGACGTTGTCATAATAGTTTAGCCAGAGCTCTCCGAGCGTGCCAACCGCGCAAGCCGCATGCCAGCGAGGCCCTTTCGAGGGCACTCCGCCCGGCCGCCGGGCCCGAACGCACTTCGGTGGCATCCGGCTTGCCCGGGTCGGTTAGGCGCCAATACCTTCAGCACCTATGGAGAGAGCAAGTTGACCCTGGCCCCATCGGCCCCGATGCACCCCCCCGGCGCGACCCAAGGGGCGTTGGCGCCCAACGAGGGCCGGACGCCGCTCGACCTGTTTCAGCTCGCCGTAATGCTGATGACCTCGGTCGCGGTGTGGCGCCTGCAGGACCTCTTCACCGTTCTCGGCGCGATCAAGATCCAGTACATCGCGCCGGCCCTCGCCCTGCTGGCGTTCATGGTCGAGTCGGATCCGCGCCGCAAGATCAACCGAATTGTAAACCCCTTGTTCAAGAAGACCATGGGCGTCGGCCTCATGGTCATGCTGAGCATCCCGACCAGTCTCTGGCCCGGCTACTCGTTCCGCTTCTTCATGAACGACCACGCCAAGACCCTGCTGCTGATGGTCCTGATGGCCGCCAGCATCAGATCGATGACCGACCTGCGACGCTACGCGGTCATGCACATCGTCGGGGCACTCGTCTACAGCTACTTCGTCGTCACGACCTTCAAGCTTCGGAACGGCCGACTGGGCAGTCTGATCTACTACGACTCCAACGATCTCGGCCTCCTGCTCGTCTGCACGATCCCGATGTGCGTGTACTTCCTGCAGCCGAGCTCCAAGCCCCTCACGCGATTAGTCTCGAGCGCGGCGCTCGGGATGATCGTGTTCACGATCGTGCAGACCGGCTCCCGTGGGGCCTTCCTCGCGTTTCTCGCGTGTGGGGCCTACCTGCTCTTCAACTTCAGCGCAATCACGAAGAAAGTCCGGATCTACGCCGTGGCCGCGCTCGTCGCCTTCCTCCTGATCTTCGGCGGCCCGACGTATTGGGAGATGATGTCGAGCCTGCTCGAGCCCACCCAGGACGCGAACTGGTCTGGTGAGGTCGGGCGTCGACAGATCTGGAAGCGAGGCTTCGGATACATGGTGACCCACCCGATCACTGGAGTGGGCGGCCGGGCGTTCGGCATCGCCGAGGGTACCATTTCGCAGATCGCCTCGCGGCAGGACGTCGGAATCGGTCTGAAATGGTCGGCCGCGCACAACTCCTTCGTCGAGGTGGGCGCGGAGCTGGGTTTCATCGGACTTGGCCTGTTCCTCGCATCCCTGTGGACGGCCTGGCGCTTCGTTCGAGACATTGGCGCCCCACGGAACGCGGCGCGGGCCGGACCACTCGGCGCCTTCGGACACGCCATCGGCGGCACGCTGATCGCCTATTGCGTGGCAGGTTTCTTCGTGTCGGCCGGTTACTCTGCCTACCTCTACACGATCTTCGCGCTCGTGATCGGCATGATGAAGCTCGCCGGGGCGCGTGCGCCCGTGGCCGCACCCGCGTTCGTGACCAACGGCGCATCCAGTGCGCCTCGCCCGCCGTCGACCGGACGCCGCCGGCCAAACCGGGGACGTCGCGGAGGTCCCGTGGGGAGCATCCACCCGGGACCCGCGAGGCTTCCAGCGGGGCGTCCGGTCGTTAGCAACTGACGTCAGTCCGATGAAGGCCGCCCCAGCTCCCGGCGGGTGGAAGTCCGCGGCCGAGCGCCTTGCGGTCCCCATCGCCTCGAACCGGCTGGGACGCCGTTCGGTGGCCGGGCGCGTGTTGGTCCTGGCGTACCACAACCTGGTTCCGGACGAGGACCCGGCGTGCGGGGATCGGTCGCTCCACCTTCCGCTCTCGAG
The DNA here is from genome assembly GCA_050184075.1 of Gemmatimonadales bacterium. GTDB lineage: Bacteria > Gemmatimonadota > Gemmatimonadetes > Gemmatimonadales > GWC2-71-9 > SHZU01. The sequence goes on along the minus strand of JBFXAS010000059.1, from coordinate 7,201 downwards.
CTTCGTGTGGCAGCTCGAACACCTGAGCCGGACGGTCGACGTGGTGCCGCTGACGGAGGCGCTCGCCCCCAACCGCTCCTCCCGACCGCGCGCGGTGATCACCTTCGACGACGCATACCGGGGCGCCACTGTGCACGGGAGCGCCGCCCTGGCCGTTGCGGAACTCCCCGCCACCTATTTCGTCGCCCCGGGATTGATGGGCGGCCAGCCCTGGTGGGACCGCTTCGCCCCGGAGGGCGGCGAGTGGAGCGCCGAGCTGCGGGAGAGGCTGCTGCGGGATCGGGCTGGCCGGGACCGGGACGTGGCGGCGTGGGCTACCGAGGCCGGCCTCACGACCGGCTCGCTGGGAGACTGGCACCGGATCGCCACCGAGGAAGAGCTCGCTCGCGCCGCGGCTCGACCAGGCGTGACACTCGGCTCGCACTCCTGGAGCCATCCCAACCTCTGCGCGCTCGCCCCGGAAGAGCTCCGTGACGAGCTCGCCCGACCAGCGGAGTGGCTCAGCGAGCGCTTCCCGACGACGGTGCCCTGGCTCGCCTACCCCTACGGCTTGGTGACGACCGAGGTCGCTCGAGCTGTCGCGGCCCAGGGCTTCGCGGGAGCCTTGAGAGTGGACGGCGGGTGGTGGCCACGAACGATCGACGAGTCGTTCAATCTGCCCCGATGGAACGTCCCCGCCGGGATATCGCGGTCCGGTTTTCGACTGCGGCTGGCCGGTTGGCTTTGTCGATGAGCGCGCGAGACCGGTTGGTGGTGGCGCACATCGTCCCGGACCTGCTCTACGGCGGCCTGCAGCGGCTCACCGTTCAGCTCACCGAGCTCGTCGACCCAACCCGGTTCGAGTCGCACGTCCTCGTGCTGGGTGAGCTCGGTCCGTTGGCCGCCACGATCGGTGACTCGGCAACGGTTCACCCGATCCACGGCCAGTCCCGTGTGTCGATGATCTGGCCTCGCCTCCTCTGTGGCGCGATCGCCGCGATTCAACCCGACGTGGTTCACTCTCACAGCGGAGTCTGGTACAAGGCCTCGCTCGCCGCACGGCAGGCGCGCGTCCCCTGGCTCGTCCACACGGACCACGGCCGGATGGTGCCGGATCCGTGGATCGCCCGGGTGGTCGACCGACTCGCCTCGCGGCGGACCGACGTCGTGGTCGCGGTGTCCGAGCCCCTCGCGATGACGATGCGGGCCACGGTCGTGGCGGATCCGGCCCGGGTCCGGGTTGTCCCCAACGGAGTCGACACGGATCGGCTTCGTCCCCACCGCGATACCAGCATCCGGGCCGAGTGGGGGGTTCCCGAGAACGCAACCGTGATCGGGAGCGTCGGCCGCCTCGAGCGCATCAAGGGCTACGACATCATGATCGAAGCGCTCGCGAGCCTCCGGACGCTGGCCCCCGACCGACCCGTTCGGCTGGTGATCGCCGGCGATGGCGACGATCGGCTGGAATTGGAGGCGCTGGCCCGCGCGCGGGGTGTCGCGGATCAGGTTCGGTTCCTGGGCTGGCAACAGGACCTCGCGCGGCTACTCGCTGGTCTGGACCTGTTTGTCCTCACCTCCCGAAGCGAAGGAACCAGTGTTAGCCTGCTGGAGGCCATGAGCGTCGGCCTCTGCGTGGTCGTGACCGACGTCGGGGGCAACGCCGACGTCCTCGGCCCAGGACTTGCGCACCGGCTGATGCCTACGGAGCAGCCCAACGCGATCGCCGAGGGTTGGCTCGCCGCATTGCGGAACCCTGATGCCCGCCACAACGATGGCGCCGCGGGCCGGCGCCGGGTCGTCGAGAGGTTTAGCCTTCGTGCCATGATCGCCGCCTACGAAGCCATCTACCGGGAAGGCAGCAGCCAAGCCGGCCGCCCGACTGCAAGGACCGCATGACCGCCTTGTCGAGCCGTCGCACTCGGCTGCTCCTGCTCCTGGCGGTGCTTGCACTCGCGGTCGCCCTCCGACTCTGGGGACTCGGCTCGTGGCAGTGGGAAGAGGACGAGCTCTACACCCTCCGGGACTCCATCTCCCTCGTGCTGTCCGGTGACGGCTCGCCCGGAATCGGCGCCCGGCCGGTGTACTACCTCCTCCAGCACGCGTTGCTGGCCGTGGGCGACCCCACCCCACTCTTCCTGCGCCTGCCGGCGTTCGTGTTCGGCGTGCTCGGCGTGGGCGCCGCGTGGTGGCTCGGACGCCGGGCGTTCGGTACGGTCGCCGGACTCGTCACGGCCCTGCTGGTCGCGGTCTCCCCGTGGCACCTGCAGGCCAGCCAGTTCGCCCGGTACTGGACTCTGGTGTTCCTCATCGCCGCGGTCGCCATCACCGAGCTTCCCCGGGCCCTCGATCGAGGCACGCCCCGGCGGCTGTTGGGGGCGCTCGCCATCATGCTGCTCGGCGCCCTGTCGCACCCGACGTTCCTGTTTCCGATGATCGGGGCGCTGATCGGGCTGTCTCTGGTGAAGCCCAACGGCGAGTGGGCCATCCGCTGGCCGACGCTGCGATCCTGGCTGCTGCTCTGGGGTCCGTTCGTGGTGATCCTGGTCGGCTACTATCTGATCATCAAATCGGGAGGCCACGGGAACGCCTTGCGCAACTCGGACGGCCGAGGCGTGGTTGCCTCACTTCGGCTGATCCCGGCCATGGTCCAATGGGCACCGCTCCCCATTGCCGGCGCGAGTGCCCTGTCGCTGAGCTTCCTGTTGTTCGTCGGGAGGCCTGGCGACCGCCGCTATGCCGTCATGTCCGCGCTCGGGATCGTCTCGGGCGTGGTGATCCTCTACTTCAGCTCCATCTTCACGGCCGTGTACGCCGACTACGGCATCGCGGTGCTCCCGCTCGTCTACCTCGCGATCGGCGGGGCGGTTCAGCGGGTCGTCGACGCCGTGCCGCCGCACATGTCGCCGTGGGTTGCCGGGTGCGCCGCCGCCGCGCTCGGCATCGCGGCCGCGCCGGGCACCGTCTCGCACCTGATTGACGGGTCGCGGTACGACTACCGGGCGGCGTACGCGATGATTCGCGACCTGGCGCCGGACCGGCCAGTCGTCGGGGGCATCGAGACGCTGCAGGTGGCGTTCGAGCCGAGCCTGGAGACTCGGAGCCTCGGCGCCGTCCGTCGCAAGGTGCCGCCACTAACGGGCTTCTGGTTCGTCACCTCGTACCAGCGCTATGGCCTTCGCGAAGGAGGGCCCCGGCTCGCGGCGTGGATCGACACCAACTGCCGGCGCCTGTCGGCGTGGGAGCGGATGCGGCTCGACTACCGCGTGTACCGGGTGGAACTCCACTGGTGCGGCACGGACCCCGTCCCGACCCCGCAGGGGAGAGAGTAACCATGCGACGACGTCCTCGCCCGTGGAGTCCCTCGATCGACGGAGACAGCGGCTTGCGAGCCTTCCTCAACGATGCCGTTCTGCCACCCCCGATCCAGGCGATCGTTCGGGACGCTCGACCGGCGATGGAGCGCTGACCCATGGGCACCTTCGCCGAGCTGGTTCGGGCCGTTCCGTACCTGACCGTCCGATCCTACGCCCCGGCCGATCGGGTCCCGTTCCTGATCGTCTTCCTGTCACGAACGGGATCAAACCTCCTGGCGGCCAAGCTCGACTCGCATCCCGACATCGTTTGCCATCATGAGCTGTTCAATCCGGACGGCATCCACCGGTCCCTGTCCTACAAGGACTCGCCGCTGAGCTTCGGAACGACCGAGTCGCGCGATCGGGACCCCCACGGCTTCGTGGTCAAGGTCTACGGCTTCTCCGACGGACAGAAGGCCGTCGGATTCAAGCTGGCTCCGGGACAAAGCAACGCCGTCCTTCTGAGCCTCCTCCTGTCGCGCCGGGTCCGCAAGATCGTGATGGAGCGCCGCAATTGGCTGCAGGCCTACAGCTCCGAGCTGATCGCCCAGGCGACCCAGGTCTGGAGCGTTGCCAAGCACAAGCAAGCCGGGCAGTCGCCGAAGCAGAAGGTGCGGATGGAGCTGGCAGGCCTGCGCCAGTTCATCAGGAAGCGCAGTTTGTTCCTGAGATTGACCAAGCTGCTGCTCAAGCTCACCGGACAACGCTTCGAGACGGTGGACTACGAAGACATCAGCCTCCCCGACACCGAGCGGCGGGTCCTCACCTTCCTTGGCGTTGCTGCCGATCAGCCGCTCAAGGAGCGAACCGTCAAGCAGAACCCGTCCCGACTTCGCGATCGAATCGCGAACTACGACGAGCTCGAGAAGGCGCTCGCGGGCACTGAGCTCGGGCGCTTTCTGGATCCGGCCCTTGAGCCGGCGGCTGCCGCCCCGTCGGAAGAGAGCGGATGACGCCGGCAGGCTGAACCGACTCCATGCGGGTCGGGAAGCGAATAGGAGAAACCGTTGCTGCGACGAACGACACACACCGCCGGCCTGTTGGCCACCCTCGCGCTGACCCCGTGCCCCCACGGTGGCCCCCCCCCGACCCCTTCGCAAGCGCCTCGCCAGACGCCCGAGTCGACGACCGAGCCCTGGTTGGTCGAGGACTTCAGCGCCTATGTCTCGACCGAGGACCTGCTGCGCTACCCCAATCCGATCTGGAGTGGCCGCAACGAGGACGTCAATCGCCAATCCATCTCGCTCGACCAGGATGCGCCGCCCGTCGGCGGGCAGTCGATGCGCTATACCTTCGCCAGCCGAGCCGGCAACCCCAACCTTTGCCGCGACTACACGATCGGGCGCAACATCCGGTTCCCGAGAGCGGCGAAGGAGGTATGGCTGGAAGCCTGGTTCAAGTTCTCGCCGGGCTGGGAGACGATGGTACCGCAGTGTCGTGGTCGTTCCGCGAACGCCTACAAGCTGTTGTTCGCCCGGGTCCGCGGCAGGGGACGCTTTGCCGTGACCGCGGGCGTCATGGGAGCCAGACTCTACACGATCGAGTATCCCGGCAAGGGGCCCGCGTTCCAGGGGCGTGGCCCCGGCCCGATCCAGTGGTCGGCGATCACGGACGGACGCTGGCACCTCATCCAGCAGCACCTGCGGGTATCGTCGAACCCCCTGCTCGCGGACGGCTACATGGAAACCCGAATCGACGGCGTACGACTCAACACGCTGTCGAACATCATCGTGCCGGTCGAGGGCATCGTCGGGATCGCCCTCGGCCGCAACCTCAATCAGGGGCCGTTGCGGGAGCAGTCGCTGTGGTGGGGTCGCATTCGGGTCTGGAACGAAGATCCCGCTTGGGGCTTCTAGGACGCGGCCCGTTCACCACCACGGTGGCCGCCCCTTCGCGGGGTCCGTCGGACCAGCGCCTCGATGAACCGCCGCTCATCGACACTCCAGCGGTACTTCTCCGCCACCGCTCTGGCGCCGTTGGCGCCGAAGCGCCGTCGATCCGACTCATTCCTGAGCAGCTCGACGATCCGCTGCCCGAGCGCCTGGACGTCGCCGGGCGCGAAGGTCACGCCGGCCCCGGTTTCGTCCAGAACCCGTCGCATCGGCGGCAGGTCGGTCGCCACTACCGGCAGTCCCGCCGCCATGTAGTCGAAGAGCTTGTTCGCCAGCGTGATACGGACGTGCTTCCCGTCCCGGAACGGAAGGAGACCGACGTGACAGTGGGCGTAGTAGGCAGCCAGCGTGCTGTGTTCGTGCCATCCGAGGAGCCCAACGTGGCCTTTCAGACCGAGCCGCTCGACAGTGGCTCGGATTCGTGGCGCGTCGCGGCCGTCCCCGACCACGATCAAGGCCGCCTCCGGGACCTGGTCGACGTCGGAGCGCTTCGCTTCGACGGCTTCGGCGACACCACGGTCGCCCAGCAGGATGCCCACGAACAGCACCCGCAAGCGATCGGCCCTAGGCCGTAAGTCCACCGGTAACTCGTGAGTGGCCTGGAGACGGTCCACGTCATCCGGGGTGTTGCCCACGATCACGAGCTTCTCGGCCGCCACGCCGAGGCTCAGGCAGCGGTCGCGCGACTCTTCGGTCACCACGAAGATCGTGTCCATCCGGCGGAGCACGTAGCGCTCGAGCATCGCAGCGAGCGAGGGATTTCGCACCACGTGATCGGCCAGCCCCATCTTCTCGAACTCCCAAAGGGACTCGAGAAACACCGGGTAGACCTCGGCCATGTCGTAGTGCACCGGCAAGCCGTGGCGGCGGGCCACCCAGTAGGTCGTCGGCGCGATCGGCAGGTCACCGGCGACCAGGCAGTCCGCGTCGACTCGGCGGACGACCCGGTCGATCGTTCGGATCCAGACTGGATTGAAGAAGTACGGGAAGTTGAGGAGTCGGTTCGCCCACTCGGGGCCAACCGCTGGCAGGCGATGGACGGTCATCCACTCGCCCGCTTCCTCGCGGGCCTCTCGTTGCGAGTTGCGCGCGACCAGATGCACCTCGTGGCCGGCGCGAGCGAGACTCCGAGTCTCCTTCGCGACGCGCGTTGCCCCCCGAGGCCAGTCGCCGTCGTATACGTAGACTATCCGCATGTCTCTCGCTGGTTCTCCTGAATCGCGCCGCCCCAAGCGCGAGCCGCCGGAGGGCTGCTAGGATAACCCGCCCAAGGATCGGCGCCAAGACAGGGTCGCCTCCAGGCCGCGGCCGCACGGGGCCACGAGGCACCCCCGGGGCCGCGACCGGTAGCCGCTCCCCGTCCGAGGCGGCGCCTCGGAGGTCGCAAGAGCGGGACCATCCCCCGCCAGCTGCCCGCCAGCCGCCACGACGACGGGTCCGAGCCCCCGCGGCCCCCACTTCGGCACGTTGCAGAAGGCAACACCGCGATCGTTGCCGATCTGGCGGATAGCCCCAATCTTGCGGGGCGGCATCGACGAGTCCCGGCCGCCGGGCCCGCTGCTTGGCTGGAGCCAAGTGTGCTCAACGGAGGCCTCGGTCCGGTCTCCCATGGGAGCCATGGCGTTGCCCTGCTGGCCCCCGGGCCCGGGCCAACGACTGGCACGTGCGAGCATCATCGACGACGTGGGCACAGCAAGCATGAGGCGGATCGTCGGGCCGGGAGCCCGGCAAGGGCATCAGCCGGGGCGCGCGACGATGACGACTGCCAATCGACGGCTTCCCAACGTGCTGTATGCCATTGCTCTCGACCCGACGGACAAGTTTGGGTCGCTCGAGGAGCAGGCGCTGATCCTGGCAGAGCGTTTTCAGCGCCTCGGCAGCGCATTCGTGCCCCTGTACCTGCACGCCGGCGGGCCGCGTCCGTCCATCGCGCACACGGCCGCCGGGTTGCCCTGCGAGTTCCTCGACCTGCGCCGC
>JBFXAS010000058.1:0-23795 GCA_050184075.1 Gemmatimonadales bacterium | reverse complement strand
GACCCACGCCATCCGGGCGGCTGGCACCAGGTACTCCCCGGGCAGGACGCCGGGCGAGATCAGCTCGCTCAGGGTGCCGGACCCGGCACCCGCCGAGTCAGTGCCGAGCAGCCGGTCGGCGGTGCGGGCGGCGCCGGGCCCGGGTCGGATGCCTAACGCGGCCAGCGCGCGATCCATGGCCGGCAGCGCGCGGGTCAGGTCGGCCCGTCCGTCCGTGAGCCGGAGCTCCAGGAAGGCGCTCCGCTCGACGATCTCGCGGGCCCGCGCCGGATCGTTGAAGCCGGGCAGCTCGACCACGATCCGGTCGCCCACCCGCTGCACCACCCGCTCGGCCACGCCGAACTCGTCGATTCGCTTGCGGAGCACCAGGAGCGCCGCCTCGAGGTCGGCGTCGGGGTCGGCCGAGACCCGGACCGACTGGTCGAGCTCGAGACCGAGATGGATGCCGCCCTGAAGATCGAGACCCAGGTTGACCGGTTGCCCCGGACGATCCGGAGTGGCGGTGCGGCGGACGTTGGACCAGAGCGAGAGACCGGCGGCGATGACCAGCGCGGCGATCAGCCAGACCCGGTGGCGGAGCTTCGGAAGCCACATGGGAAGAATCCCTTCCCGCGCTCCCCTCCGGTCGGGCCGGAGACGGAGACGCGATCGCGTTCGACGGATGGGCGCGCCGCCGGCGCGCGGATGCGCCGGCGGCTTCGCGCCCTCGAGTTGTCAGGTGCGATCAGGCCTGGGGAGGACCAGTGGGAAAGCGCGGCGCGCCGCCCTGCTCGGCGATGGCCGGCGCCGCCCCCGCGGAGGCGGCGCCGACGGCCGACCACCGGAGCCGCGGATCCGCGGGCGCGGAGCCAGGCCTGGCGGCGCCGAGGGACAGGGTGTGCTTGGCCGGCGAGAGCGGCGTCTTCTCGGCCGCGGAGGACCGGGCCTCGGTGGGCGCCTGGCTCCGCTCCGCGGGCGAGAGCGCCCGCTCGGCCCGGGACTGGACCGACGTCCGACCACCCGTCGCGCCCAGGGCGGCGAGCGAGGCGAGCAGCGTGGTCCAGGTCCAGAAGAGCTTCCGCATGGCCCGGAGAAGATAGCCTGCAGCGGGCAGGCCTTGCACTCGAAGCCACTCGAAGGCCGAGAGCGCGCCACCGGCGCGGCTACGGGCAAGCGCTACGAGAGCCGGGCCGCATGGCATTGGACCGTCCACGAGGGACGGATCACCGGCCTGACGGCCCTCCACGACACCGCCGTGATGCAGGCGGCGGCTCGCTAGCGCGCGCCTGCGTCGTGGTGGGCCACCGCGCGGATGTAGTGACGGAGCGCCTCGAGCTGCTCGTCCGTCAGGTCGGCGAAGGGCGGCATCGCCCGGTTCGCAAGGGCACCCTCGCGGACCACCCGCGCGAATCCGGCGGCGTCGAGCGGAACGGCCGACGCCCGGAGATCGGGCGCCATCGCGTTGGCGACCGCCCCGCCTCCGTGACAGATCCCGCAATAGGTCCCGAAGAGCGCGGCGCCCCGAGTCGCGAGCGAGTCGTCCACTCGAAAGTCCCGGGCCACGAGCGGCTTCGGCGTCACGGGCGGGGGCTGCGGCGGCAGGCTCACCTTCCCGTCGAGCGCGAAGGCCACGAGCCGCCGGGTGTGGACGCCGTAGGCCCAGCCCTCGTCGGGCAGTCCGGGCGTCAGGCCCATCGTGTAGCCGCCCCCGTAGCCGACCAACAGCGCGACGTACTGCCGGCCCCCGAGCCGATAGGTGATCGGCGGCGCGGAGATTCCGAGGCCGAGATCGCGGCTCCAGAGCTCCTCGCCGGTGGCCGCGTCGTAGGCCAGGAAGACGCCGTCATACCGGCCTTGAAACACCAGGTTGCCCGCCGTCGTGAGCGTGCCGCCGTTCCAGGGATGTCGCTGCGGCACCACCCACGCCGCTCGTTGCCCGACCGGATCCCAGGCCTGCAGCATGCCCGGGCTCGCGTCGTCGGGGACCAGGATTTCGAAGATCCCCACGCCGGTGCCGCCCACGAAGTCCTTCGCTCGCCAGGAAGTGTCGAGGCCCATGTCGACGTAGCGCCCGCCGAGATTCATCGTCGGCAAGTAGACCAGCCCGGTCGTCGGGTTGTAGGACATCGCCTGCCAGCTGTGCGCCCCATGTCCGCTCGGCCAGATCTCGGCCTCGCCGTCGGGGTAGCGGGCGTCTGGGGTTTCGACCGGGCGCCCGCTCTCCGGGTCGACGTGCGTCGCCCAGGTGACCCGCGCGAACGGCTGCGCCGAGACCAGCTTGCCCGTCACGCGGTCGATCACGTAGAAGAACCCGTTCTTGGGCGCGTGCAGGATCGCCTTGATGGGCCGGCCGCCCGCCTCGATGTCGGCGAGCACGATGTCCATGGTGCTGGTGTAGTCCCAGGTCTCGCCCGGCGTGGTCTGGTAGTGCCAGAGGTACTCTCCGGAGTCCGCGTCCAGCGCCACGATCGAGCTCAGGAAGAGGTTGTCCCCGCCTCCCGGGCTTCGGATCCGGCGGTTCCAGGGGGCGCCGTTGCCGGTGCCGATGTAGACCGCGTTCAGCTCGGGATCGTAGGTGATCCCGTGCCAGGCGTTGCCGCCGCCGCCGTGCTCCCACCAGGTGCCCGTCCAGGTCTCCGCGGCCATCGCCATGGCCGGACTCTCGAAGCCGTCCGCCGGGTTCCCGGGCACGATCTCGAATCGCCACACCTCCTCGCCGGTGTCGGTGTCGTACGCGGCGACGAAGCCCCTCGCCCGGCCGACCTCGGTCCCGCCGTTGCCGATCAGCACCTTGCCCCTGAAGGCCTTGGGTGCGCCGGTGATGTACAGGGGCTTACCGACGTCGAAGGTGCGGACGCTCCAAAGCAGCGCCCCGGACTTCGCGTCCAGCGCGAGGAGCCGACCGTCCCAGGTGGCGGCGAAGATCCGTCCCTCGTAGAACGAGATCCCCCGGCTGTGCGCCCACCCCACCTGCCGGCGCCCCCCGATCGCGCCCGCGACGTCCGGGTCGTGCTCCCAGATGGGCGCGCCGGTCGCCGCGTCCACCGCGCGGATCACGTTCATCGTGCCGGTGAAATAGAGGACGCCGTCGACCACCAGCGGCGTCGACACCAGTCCGACGTCGTTCGGGAGGTCGATGAACCAGGCCACGCCGAGCCGGCCGACCGTCTCGCGGTCGATCTCGGCGAGTGGGCTGAAGCGCTGCTCGGAGTGGGTGCGGCCGTAGGCGAGCCAGTCGTCCATCCGGCTCTCGTCGGCGATCTCCTCGTCGCCGATCGCCTCGAGCGGGTGACACGAAACGACGGCCGCAAAGCCGGCGAGGGCGAAGAGGGCGAAGAGGGCGAAGCGGGCGGTTGCTCGTGATCGGCGCGCCATGGCTGATTTTCCGATGACTCGATGGAGCGCTCACGGCGCCTGTACGTAGTCTTCTTCGAAGCGGGTCTCCCAGGTCCGTCCGCCATCGTACGACTTCTGACTGATCCGATGCACGCGCCCGGGCGCCACCGGAAGCCACGCCTGCCGGGAGAGGTAACGGTCGTTCGGGAAGGTGAACTCGCGGTAGACGTACCAGTCGCCCTCGACCATTCGGCCTTCCCAGACCTGGAAATGGCCTTCGGCGCTGACCCAGAGGTACCCCCACCGATCGCGGGTCGCGTCCCAGCTGCGGACACCGAGGGCCGCCAGCGTGTCCGTCGAAACCATCCGCCAGTCCTCGATCCACGAGGAAGGATGGACCCCGCGCCGGACCACGAAGCGGGTGGCCGTCGTGTCGACCCGGCCGTCGACCAGTCGGTGCCAGGTTCCCTCCCAGTAGTCGAAGTAGCGCGCGGCCGTGGGAAACGGCAGCGTCGGCACGTCCTGGGCCAGGAGTGGCGCGCAGGAGAGCATCGCGGTCAGGGCCGCGAGTACGACACGTTTCATGGGAGTCCGGCTCCTCGTGGGACGGCGACGCCATCAAGATGCGCGGCGGGCGTGACGAAGTCGTCTCGCCGGGGACGGAACCCCGTTCGTCTGGGACGAGGTGGACTCTAGATGGGTCAACCCGGCGGGCGACGCCGCCTCAGGAGGTCTTCTGGATCCGAGCCTCGAACCGTCGTCGATAGGTCCGACTCAGGGTCAGCGTGGTGCCGTCGTGCAGCTTGACGATCGCATCCCCATGAAAGTACGGCTCGAGGTGGGCGATCCGGTCGAGATTCACGATGGTCGAGCGATGGATCCGGCCGAACCGGGTCGGATCGAGGCGGACTTCGAGTCGCTGCATGGTCTCCCGCAGCAGCAGCACCTGAGACCGGCGATGGAGCTTGAGGTAGTTGGAGGCGGCCTCGATCCAGTCCAGCTCGTCGGTCCGCACCAGGACCGTGCGCCCGCTCTGCTTGACCAGCAGCCGCTCGGCGTACTTCGGCGCGCGCGCCGCGAGCAGCGCCGTGAGGTCGGCGCCGCCACGCTCCCGCCCGCGCGCCAGCTCCCGGCAGCGCTCCAGCGCGGCGCGGAACTGGTCGCGGTCGAACGGCTTGAGCAGATAACCGACGGCGTGGACCTCGAAAGCCTTGAGCGCGTAGCGGTCGTACGCGGTGACGAAGACGACGTACGGCGCCCGCTCCACACCGACCAGGTCGAAGTAGCCGAAGCCGTCGACCTCGGGCATCTGCACGTCGAGAAAGACGAGGTCCGGCTCCAGCGCCTCCGTGGCGACGGCCGCTTCGCCGCCGTTCCGAGCCTCACCGACCACCACGACGCCGTCCTCCGCCTCGAGATAGCCGCGCAGCAGCGCCCGCGCTGGCGGCTCGTCGTCGACGATCAGCACCCGCAGCGGCCGGCTCACGACTGCGCCTCCGCCACGGTCCGCGCCGCGTCGTAACCCAGCGGAAGCTCGATCCGGAGCCTCAAGCCCGACGGCTCGACGGCGGACAGCTCGAACCGGTGCCGCGCGCCGTAGAGCTGCTCCAGCCGAGCGCGCGTGTTGCCGAGCCCGATCCCGAACCCGTTGGATCCGCCGTTGCTCGCGCCGCTCCGGAACGCCTCCAGTGCGGCCGGCGGCATGCCCGGTCCGTCGTCGCGGATCTCGATCGCGAGCCTGTCCGCTTCGATCCGCGCGCCGATGGCCACCCGGCCGGGGGTGGCCCGGGGCTCGATCGCGTAGCGGATCGCGTTCTCAACCAGCGGCTGCAGCAGGAGACTCGGCACCAGCGCCTCCAGCGTCTCCTCGGGCGCATCAACCGTCACCGTGAGCCGATCGTCGAATCGGATCCGCTGGATGGCGAGGTAGTGGGCCAGGAAGTCGAGCTCCTCCCGGAGCGTGGTCTCCTGACTCTCGCCGTGGCGAAGCGAGATCCGGAGCAGCTCGCCCAGACGCGACACGACCCGGCTCGCGCCCTCGACGTCCCGCTGCATCAGGGACGAGACGGTGTTCAGGGTGTTGAAGAAGAAGTGCGGATGGAGTTGGCTCTTGAGGGTCTCGAGCTCGCTCCTGGCCAACTGGGTCTCGAGCCGCGACGCGGCGATCTCCCGCTCGCGATAGAGCCGGTAGAAGGCCGTCGCGTGCGTCAGACCCACGATCGCCCAGTACACCAGGCAGTCCATCGTGGCGCTGGTGACGAAGAAGAAGGTCACCGCCGCCCAGATCGACTCGCCGGGCACGCGCCGGTAGGTCAGCTCGTGAAAGAGCGTATAGAGCAGCACGTGGACCGCCACGACGCCCACCATGGCGACCAGGTGCGCGGGCAGGTGGCGCCGCCAGCGCTCCGCGTCGAGCGGCCAGCGCCGCGCCGCCACGATCACCAGCGGGGCCGCGGCCGCCCAGCTCATCCAGGCGTTGAACGACCGCCCCAGCGAGAGCAGGAAGTTGGCGGCCCGCTGCTCCAGCAAGTCGAGCGTGTACTCCTGGGTGGCGAAGGCCAGGGTGATGCCGACCCAAAGAGCCAGGTAGAGACCGATCGACCGCCAACGGGGAGCGCGCATCTGAGCCGGGCAACCTACCCGGATCGCTCGGGACCGGGCAGGGGAGCCGGGACGAGCCGGACCGGGATAGGGACGAGCCCCACCCCCGGCGCTCACCCCCTCGCGGTCAGCGCGGCCACTCCAGCCGCACCGGGCTCCGCCGCTCCTCCCTCGTCCCGTCGCCCAGCTCGCCGTCGAAGTTGTCGCCCCAGCAGTAGAGCTCCCCGGCCGGGGTGACCCCGCAGCTCTGGGTCAGCCCCGCCGCCATCCGGACGAACTCGAGCCCGTCGCCGACCCGGGTGGGCGTGGTGTGGAGCCGGCTCGCCTCGCCGTCGCCCGCGAGGCCGTCGCCCCAGCACCAGCCGGCCCCGTCGGCCGCCACGGCGCAGGTCCGGTAGGGCCCCACCGCCACCGACTGCCAGGTGCCCGGCACCGGCCGCGGCGCGCTCTCGTCGTCGGTGGTGCCGATTCCGAGCTGGCCCAGCAGCCCGAAGCCCCAGCAGTAGAGCCGCTGGTCCGAGGTGAGCCCACAGGTGTGGAGGTCGCCCACCCCGAGCTCCGTGAAGCGCATCCCGCCGGCCGCCTCCGTCACCGCGAAACCGTAGTCCGGGCCGACCGCTCCCGTTCCCATCTGGCCGTAGCCGTTCGAGCCCCAGCAGAACGCCCGCCCGTCGGCCACCAGCCCGCAGCTGAGCAGCCAGCCGACGCTGACGCTCGCCACGGGCACAGGCGTGTTCACCGGCATCGACGGGTGCGCGCCACCGGCGGCCGTGTTCAGCTCACCCTTCGCGTTGACTCCCCAGCACAGCGCCTGACCCGCACCGGTCATCCCGCAGCCGTGGTGCTCGCCGATCGCGACCTGGCCGATCGCCGTGGGGGCGGTGATCTGGAGCGGCGTGCGCGCGATGGTCTGGTGCTGCCCGCGATTGTCGGAGTGGGAGCCGTCGGGCTGCTGGCCGAAGTAGCCGGTGCCCCAGCAATACGCGTCGCCCTCGCTCACGCCACAGGCCACCCGACCCGTGCCGTAGGCCGAGAGGCTCTCGAAGTCGAGCGCGCCCACGCGCGCCGGCTCGAGCACCGAGACCTCGGTCGATCCCGTGCCGACCTGCCCGAAGTCGTTCCGGCCCCAGCAGAACGCGGCCAGGCCCTCGTCCCGGACACAGGTGAAGCCCTCGCCGGTCGCCACGTCGATCAGCCGGTAGCCCGAGGCGACGGTCGCCGTGCCCGAGACTCCCTCGCTCTCCGCCCTGAGCCCGGCCCGGCCCCGGCCCACGCCGGTCACCACCCCACCAGAGGTGACGGTGGCCACCGACTCCTGGTCGCTCGTGAAGCTGATGGAGCGCCCAGAGAGCTCGTTGCCCGAGGCGTCGCGCAGGGTCACTTCGAGCGCGAGCGTCTCGCCCACGTAGAGCCGCCCCGTCCCGGAGCTCACCTCGACCTGCGCCACGGGCGCCGGCGGCGGTGGCCGTGGAGGACCGGGCGGCGGAGGCGGGCTCACCGGTTCGGGCTCCGTGGCGCAGGCCGCGGCCAGCAGCGCCAGCGCCGCCAGGGTCGTCGGGAGCCGGGGTCGAGCAGGACGGGACATGGGCCGCTTCCTCGAGAGGGGTCCACTCCAGTCCACGCAAACCGGCCCCGCGGCCAATCATTCGGCGCGGCGCCGGCCGAGGACCCCGTCCACGGCCGGCCTGCCCCTGGAAGGCGGCGGGCGTGCCCGCCCCCGCCGGGCCTTGAGGGGCTCCATCCAGCTTCGTCGCCTTCCAGGACAGAGGATCCCGTGGCAAGTGGGCCCCGGGCCGCCCTCCAGATCTGGCCCAGGAGGATTGCGATGCGAGTCACGAATCGAGCCGTCGGGATGCTGTTCGCCCTCACCCTCGCGGCCTCGACGGCCTGCGGCAGCGGTGCCACCGAGCCCACGCCGACCGATCGACTGGCGGGCCGCTGGGAGGGCACCAGCGGCGGCGGTGTCGCCTACGTCTACGTCTTCGGCGCGACCGGCCAGGAGGAGACCAACCCCCGGACCGGCGGCGCCGCCCGCACCTACGACCTGGCCTACACCACCACGCCCGGCGGCTCCGGCTCCGTCACCGCCTGGTACGAAGGCTCCAAGGCGTACTGGGGCAACAGCTCGGTCGGGACCATCGTCAACGACACGACCATGATGGTGGAAGCCGCGGGCCTATCGCCGTTCCCGATGCACAAACGACCGTAGAGGGACCACGGCTCGACCTCCGCTCCGTCGGGGACCAGACCCTCCATTGGTCGCGGCGACTCGCTCACGCCCAATGGAGGGCCCATGGCCAACCAGATCGGGCGGGCGCTCGGTGGCCGTGGACCACCTCGACGCAAAGGACGCAAAGCCTCCCCGAGCTCCGAGACGCCGTCGCCGCCCGATCGGCGCCGACGGATCCGGCCCTAACGCGACCGCCGCACCCAGACGGGCGCGGCCTCGCCCGTCGCCTGGCGCAGCAGCAGGTTGAGCTGGGCCGCGCCGTGCTGGACGTGGCGGAGACTGTAGAGCAGCAGCTCGGCGGCGGTGAGCTCGATCCGCGGCGGCGGGCTCGGCGCGCCGACCTGGTCCGGCGTCATCGCCGCCAGGCGCGCCCGACCCCGGCCGCGAGCCTGCTCGAGATAGTCCAGCAGCTCCGCCGGCGCGTACGCCCGGTCGGGCGCGGCATCGGGGTCGCTCTCGTCCAACGTGAAGGGGGCAGGTGGCCGATAGGCCTCCGGCAGCTCGGCCACGTAGTAGTCCAGCGCGAAGATGGTGTGGTAGGCGAGCCGCCAGAACTCGAGGCCCCGCCCCGGCTCGGCCCAGAGACTCGCCGGGCAGGCGCGGATCGCGTTGGCCAGCATCTCGATCGCGGCGTCGAGCTGGCGCCAGGTGGCCTCCAGCCACTCGGTGTGCGCGCTCGGCGCGTCGGACTGCCAGGTCACTCGCGACTCCCGCTTCCCGACGCCTGGCTCGCTGCATCCCGGATCGCCGAAACGACGACCTCCGGCTCGCTCAGCTGCGGGAAATGTCCGCTCTTCGCCGCGACGATCTGCTTCCCCGAAGGCGAGAGCCCCGCGAGCGCCCGCTGGTGCGCGGCCCGGGCGGCGACCGCCTCCGCGGCGGTGGCCCACCGCATCGCCGGCTTCCCGCCCGTCACCACCACGAGCGGAACGGCGGGGAAGGCCGGCGCGCGCGCGAGCTCCTCGACCGTCGCCGAGACGTGCTCCGTCTCGGCGTTCGGATTGGGCGGAGCGATCCGCCGGAGCAGCCCGCCGAGCACCCGCTGGAGCCAGGTCTCATGCTTCGGCATCACGCCGACGTCCTCCGGCGTCGCGGCGTCGAGAAAGACCACCGCGGCAACCTCGTCCGGGTGCCGCCTCGCGAACAGGTTCACCACCAGGCCACCCAACGAGTGCCCGACCAGCAGGTAAGGCGGCGCCAACCCGCCGGCGCGGAGCGTTTCCCTGAGCGACTCGACCATCCGCGATCCGACCTGCGGCACGCTCGGCTTTGCGCTCCGGCCGATACCGGGACGGTTGTAGGCGAACACTCTCGCGAATCCGCTCAACGGCTCGAAGACCTTGTGCCAGCCTTCGATCGGCCCGCCCGAGCCGTTCACCAGCACGACCGTTGGCGGACCGTCGCCGGCGAGCAGGTACTCGATCTCCTCACCGACCACGTTCGCGCGCAAAGTTGCTGGAAACCGGTACATTCTACGCCCCGAGTCGATCAGTGGCCCGAACGCGCCGCAAGATAGCCCACCGAGCCAGGCGCGTTGGACGTCGCGCGATCGGGCCCGTCTCACCTCGCCACCAGGGCAAGGACGCCGACCGTGACTCATCGTGGACGATCACCCTCGACGCTCGTCGCTCGCCCGGCCCGACCGGTCGTCGAAGCCTTGGCTGCGCTCTTCGCCGTCTCGGGCTGCGGAGCGCCGGCGCGCCCGATACCCGCGGAGCCGGCGGATCCCGCGTCGTACCAGGTCGACCACGTCGTCCGGTCGACCCCGGAGAATCTCAGCTGGGGGTGGTTCCCGATCGACAAGGAGCCCGTCGTGGTGACGCAGCCGGGCGAAGTCGTCGAGATCCACACCCTGTCGGGCGCGGGGTCGGACGCGACCGAAGACCCCATCGCGGTGCTCGGCGGCCTCGGCGTTCCGGCCGAGGAGGTTCCGGAAGACCTCGTCGCCTTCTGGAAGACCCGCCAGGATCGGCCCCGCGAGGGGCGGGACCGCCACCTGATCACCGGACCCGTCTACATCGCCGGTGCCGAGCCGGGCGACCTGCTGGAAGTCCAGATCCTCGACGTTCGCCCGCGGGTGCCCTGGGGAATGAACTTCACTCGGGCGAGGAGCGGTGTCTTCGCGACAGACTACCCCGGCTACCGGGATGGCGACCCGCCGCTCGAGATCCCGCCGGAGACGCCCGACCTGCCGCCCGAGGAGTTCCATCTGATCCGCACCCGCGAGATCGAGGGGCGGTTGTTCGGCATCTGGGACTCCGGCATTCGGGTGCCGCTCGCCCCCTTCATGGGGATCTACGCGGTGGCGCCCGACCCGACCCCGGGCACCTTCGGAGTCGACGTCCCCGGCGTTCGACGCTCCGCGCCGCCAGGCCCCTTCGGCGGCAACCTCGACCTGAAGCACCTAACGGCGGGGGCCACGCTCTTCCTCCCGGTCTTCCATTCTGGCGCGCGCTTCTACGTCGGCGACCCGCATGCCGCGCAGGGTGACGGCGAGGTCAGCGGCACGGCGATCGAGCAGTCGATGATCGGGGTCTTCCGTTTCCTGGTTCACAAGGGCGGGGCCACCCGGATGCCCCGAGGCGAGACCCCGACCCACCATCTCGTGTTGGGGATGGACACGGACCTCGATCGCGCGCTGCGGAATGCGACCTACGAGGTGGTCGATTATCTCGTCACCACCCAGGCGCTCAGGCCCTCCGAGGCGTTCTCCCTGGCCAGCGCGGCGGTCGACTTCACCATCACCGAAGCCGTCGACGAGGTCCAGGTCGTCACGGCCCTGATCCCCAAGTCCATCCTTCGATCCCCGACCGTGGCTCGCTGAGGCCTAACGAGTCGCCCGGGCTTGCTGGCGGCACCAGCCGGCGCTGTCATCGCTCGCGGGTCCAGAGCAGGACCACGCCGCACTGGCGCCCCAGTCCGCTGTACTGGATGGGGGCCTCCGTGCCGCTCCGGAAGACCTCCACCGCGCCGAGGCCAGCCACGGCAACCTGCGAGAGGTCCTCTTGAACGAGCACCCCGTCCAGGAAAATCTGCATCGGACAGCCTGATCCACCGCCCGGCGTCAACCGCCGCACTCGGGGCGACAGGGCATAAGCCCGGCGGAAGGAGTCGTACGCGATCCGCACGCCGGTCTCGGCGAGAACGTCCGCGAGTCCCAGGTGCTCCCGCTCCCGCAACCGATCGAAGGGAATCAGGCGACCACCACCGATCCGATGCCGTTCCGCGATTTCGGCCTCTCGCGAGTACCGCTGCCGCGCCCGCACCAGCACCGGCTCGAGCTGCGGAATCCAGGACACCATCGGCAGCTCGACCATCACGCTGTCCGGGGCCTCGATCCGGAGCGTGGCCACCGCGCTCCGAAACCCGACCCGCCGGATCCTCAAGCTGTACACACCGAGTGGAATGTCCGCGAGCCTGAAGGTGCCCGAGTCGGAGGTGGTGGTGATGCGATCGAGCTCCTCGATCAGCACGTCGGCCAGCGCGAGCGGCAGCCGGGTCGAGTCGGCCACGACCCGCCCCCGGACGACCGCCTGGGCGCCGAGCGACGAGGCGGCCAGCGTGGCGATGGCGAGCAGCAGCAGGTGGCGGTGCCACGGCCTCATCGTGCCTGAACCCTTCCGCGGGCCGCACCCACTGCGGCCGTCACGAAAGATGCACCAGCGGGTTCGCGCTCAGAAGAGCGGCGTCGGTCTACCCGAACTCCGGCGCAAAGCGAACCTCGCCGCCGCCCGCGAGCGCACCCGGGTCGAGCTCCAGGGCCATGAACGCCTCGTCCGGCACCTCGAACCCACAGCGGAGCCCGAAAGTCGTTCCCCGGCGGAAGCCGAAGCGCGGATAGTACGCCGGATGACCCACCACCACGACCGCGGCGTAGCCCGCGTCGGCGCAGGCCGCGAGTCCCGCGGCGATCAACCTCGCGCCGATGCCCTCGCGCTGGCGGGGCGGCCTCACCGCCATCGGCCCGAGCGTGGCGACGCGCGTGTCTCGCCCCTCGACCCTCGCGGGGGTCAACAGGATGTGGCCGACCACGGCATCCGCGTCGGTCGCGACCAGCGCGATGCTGCCCGGCGACCCGCGCAACCGATCGACGATCCCCGCCTCCTCCGGTCCGCCGAAGGCGAGCCCGAGAAGCTCCCGCACCTGATCCGTGTCCGACAGGCGCTCCGGCCTCACCATGGTCACGACCCGAGCCACCGCATCACCGACGCATCACCTCGTGGCGCAGCACGACCGAGCCATTGGTGTAGGCCTTCACCTCCACCAGGTGCAAGGCGACGTCCTGGTCGAGCGCTCCGAAGAAGGGGATCCCGTCCCCGATCAGCACCGGCAGGACCGTCCACCGGATCTCGTCCGCCAGGCCGAGCCGCAGGCACTCGCGGGACAGCGCGCCCCCTCCGACCACCCAGATGCTCGGATAGGCCCGCCTGAGTCGCCCGTTGACCAGCCGAGCGAGATCGCCGCCGCAGAGCTCGACGGTCTCTCGGGCCCGCTTCAGGTCGCGACTGGTGAGGACAAAGACCGGCTTGTCGCCGTACGCCCAACCCGCCCCCTGGGCCTCGAAGCCCAGCGCCGTCTCATAGGTGCGCGACCCCATCACGTAGCAGTCGATCGTCTGCAGGAACTCCGCCACGTAGGCCGGGTCCATGGCCTCCCCGTCCGGGAACAGGTCGGTGGTCTCGATCCAATCGACGCTGCCGTCCCGCCGGGCGATGAAGCCGTCGAGGCTCGCGGCCATGTGGATCGTCACCCTGGAATCGGCGGTCGCCATTCAGACACCTCTGTCACATGGGTGATGGCTGCTTGGCGCTCGTCAGAAACCGAGTCCGGCACAGCGACAGCAGCTCGATCGGCGCGCCGTCGAGCAGGACCTGCACGGACGCCGGCCGGAGCGCGGGACTCACGTCCGTCACCAGCAGGGTGTCTCCGTCGACCAGCTCGCGGCGGGGCGGGTCCTCATCACGTCCCGCCCTCCGACTCTCGAAAACCCTGGCTCACGCCCAGAAGGCGTCCCACAGGTGCTCCTGGTGGAAGTGGTCGATTCCCTCGACGATCCGACCCTCCTCGATGCGCACCGTGAGACAGATCCGGACATCGAGCTGGCGCCCATTCCGCTCGGCCTTCAACCGATCGATGAACACGCCGCCGTGCTCGTCGGCCAGCAGGCCCAGCGACTCGACCCGGAACGTGCCACCCGTCAGCTCCATCAGCTGCCCGAAGAAGCCGAACACCTCCGCCTGGCCGGTGTACGCCCTGGCCAGGGCGCTCCGCCCCGGCACCCGCCAGACGACGTCCGGCGCGAACACCTCGCGGAGCGTCGCCGCGTCGCCCGAGCGGAAGGCCTCGAGCGTCCGTCGCATCAGCGTCAGGTTGTCATGCTGACTCATTCACAGGTCTCCCCGAACGTGAAGGATCCGATCGACACGGCGTCAGCTGGCGCGAAGGTCCGCCTCGGTGCCGGGGGACGCACGCAGGTGGCCGCCCCGCACGGTGGCGCCCACCACGATCGCCGCGCCGATCAGGACGAGATTCTTAATGATGTACTGGCCCTCCAGCGTGGGCGCATACGGAAAGGCCCGGAACGCCTCGTGTGGAAAGAGCACCAGCGGCATCAGCGTCCCCGGCATCTGCAGGAACAGGAGGAACAGCGTCGTCCGCAGATAACGCCCGGTCAGGAGACCCAGGCCGATCAGAGACTCCCAGGCCGCCAGCAAGGGCAGGCTCACCGACGGAGCGACGAGGCCGAAGCTGAGGCGGTCGATCGTCCGGGTCGCCAGCTCCGCGGCCGGGCTCCAGGTCGGCACGAACTTGATGACCCCGAACCAGAGGAAGACGACGCCGAGCGCGATCCGAGTCAGGGTGATCCCGTGGCGGGCCATCCACGACGTGATCCGAACGTCGATGGGGTCGAGCTTCGGGGGAAGCGACATAGTCTCCACCTGATCGGGTTGGATCGGCTGCCGCCAAAGGTACGTCGCTCGGGCCGCGACGCCACCGGGCGCCTCGGGGCCCGACGATCGGTCGTGTCCTAGGACAGTACCCGACGATCGCCGGACTGGCCCCCGCGCCCGTCGATTGGTTAGGTTCGCGGTTCCCTCCGCCAGCGAGCTCATGATGACGGCTTTGCGCTTCGCCCGCCAATGGCTCCCGTTGCTGCTTTGTTGCGTGGCCCTCCCGACGGCCGACGCCCAAACCCGCGAGGCCGGCCCCTGGTGGCCCCATCCGATCTGGGGCAAGGACGACCGCGCCGGCAGCTCCAATTGGATCACCGCGGAGAAGGTGCTCGCGTCCATGGCGCTGGTGCGCACGGGCCGGATCTACGAGCTGGGGCAGGTTTACGAGGCGGGCATGCCCATCTTCGGCTCCCGCACCTACACCCTCACCATTCCGGCGCCCGACGGCGGCACCTTCGGCGCCAACCGGCTGGTCTACAACGACGAGATGATCACCGGCGAGCTGGGCCAGGTCGGGACCCAGTTCGACGGCCCCGGGCACATCGGCACCCGGCTCAAGATGGCGGACGGGACCGAGCACGACGTCTACTACAACGGCGTCACCTGGGAAGAGGCCCAGGGCCGCTACGGGCTCCGGGAGATCGGGATCGAGCAGATCAAGCCGATCGTCACGCGGGGCGTGTTGATCGACCTCGCCGGCTACAAGGGCGTGCCGGTCCTGCCGCCGACCTATGAGGTCACCCTCGCCGACGTGCGCGGCGCGCTCGCGCGCCAGGGCATGAGCGAAGCCTCGATCCAGCCGGGCGACGCGATCCTCTTCGCCTATGGCTGGGCCGCCAACTGGACCAAGCCCGACCTCTACGCCGCCACCCAGCCCGGGATCGGGATGGAGGTGGCGCGCTGGCTGGTCGAGCGGAAGCCCGCGATGGTCGGCAGCGACTCGCCGGGGCTCGAGGTCAACCCGACGCCGGGCGGCCAGCTCGCCTATCCGGTCCACCAGGAGCTGATCAACCGGCAGGGAATCTGGAACCTCGAGAACCTCCACTTCGAGGCGCTCGTGGCCGAGCGGGCGTACGAGTTTCTCTTCGTCTTCACGCCGATCCGTTTCAAGGGCGCGACGGGATCGCCCGGGCGCCCGATCGCGATTCGCTGAGCGCCCCGGTCGAAGCGCCGAGGTCGATTCGCCGCTCGTTCGTCCTGTCGGGTTCGCTGCTCACCCGTCCCGGCGGCGCCCCGGCGCGGCGGCCCGTCGCCTCGAGCGGCCCGCGAGTCGGGTCGAGCTTCGGGTGCACAACCAGCTCTCGGCCGCAAGCTGGCGGTGGCGGCACCGCCCCGGCGGGTCACTCCATGCTCTGGATCGTCGACGAAGATGGACTCCCCTGTAAGTAGGCCCGCCTCGTCTGGCCCGGGTCCGAGGCGGCTACGGCAGGTAGCGCAGCGGCGCTCCCGGCCCGAGGGGTAGGTCGAACGTGATCCAGACCGAGAACATCAGCACCCAGGCGATGAAGAAGAAGACCGAATACGGCAGCATCGCGGAGATGAGGGTCCCGATTCCGGCCTTGCGGTTGTACTTGAGCGCGAAGGCGAGGATCACCGGGAAGTACTGCATCAGCGGCGTGATCACGTTGGTCGTGGAATCTCCCACCCGGTACGCGGCCTGCACCGTCTCCGGCGAATAGCCCATCAGCATCAGCATGGGCACGAAGACGGGGGCCATCAGCGCCCACTTCGCCGATGCGCTGCCGATGAACAGGTTGATCATCGCCGCGACCGCGATGAACCCGATCAGCAGGGGGATGCCGTCGAAGCCCGCCGCCTTGAGCCCGCCGGCCCCCTTGATCGCGATGATCAGGCCGAGTTTCGACCAGTTGAAGTAGGCGATGAACTGGGCCGCGGCGAAGGCGAGGACGATGTAGCTGCCGAGCACGGCCACGCCCTCGGCCGACATCCTCGCCACGTCGCGGTCGGACCGGATCGTGCCAGCGGCAATCCCGTAGGCGAGTCCCATTGCCAGGAAGAGCACCATCAGCAGCGTCACGATGCTGTCGAAGAACGGACGGATCTGCACCAGGACCGGCTCGCCGGCGGCCTCCGGGTTCCGGAGCGGCGCGCCCTCGGGCACGACCAGCAGGGCGAACACCGCCATCGAGACGAGGAAGACGATGCCCGCCGCGGCCAGCCCTTTCCGCTCGGCCGGCCCGGACTCGCCGATGGTCAGCCCCGTCGCGGCCTCGGGCGCCCCCTCGCTCGGATCCCACTTGGCGAAGCGCGGCTCCACGAACCGGTTGGTGACGAAGGTTCCGACCAGCGTGAGCATGAACACCGAGGCGATCATGAAGTAGTAGTTCGCGGTCGGGTCCACGACGTAATCGGCGTTCACGAGCCGCGCCGCTTCGGTCGAGAGGCCGCTCAGGAGCGGGTCGAGGGAGGTGAGCAGGAGGTTCGCGCTGAATCCCGCCGAGACACCGGCGAACGCCGCGGCCAGCCCGGCGAGCGGATGGCGGCCGACGGCCGCGAACACCATCGCGCCCAGCGGCGTGAGGACCACGTAGCCCGCGTCCACCGCCATGCTGCTCATGATCCCGGCGAAGACCAGCGTCGCGGTGAGCAGCGACGGCGGGACCGAGGCCACGAGCGACTTGAGCGCGGTGGCCACGAGCCCGCTCCGCTCCGCCACCGCGATCCCGATCACCACGACGATGACCAGCCCGAGCGGCGGGAACCCGGCGAAGTTCCGCACGGCCTCGGTGAGCATCCGGCGGATGCCTTCGCCGGAGAGCAGGTTCACCACCTCGATCGTGCTGCCGTTGGCCGGATGGATCGCCGAGACGCCGGCCGCGGCCGCGATCGCCGACGCCGCGACGACGAGGACGGCGAAGAGCACGAAGAGGGTGACCGCGTCGGGCAGCGCGTTGCCGATCCGCTCCACGACATCCAGGAAGCGGATCAGGGTCGTGCGCCGACCTGGGGACTCAGGAGCGGGACTGGTGGTCGCCATCTGGGCGGACTCCGGTGACGAAGCGGGGTACGTGGACCGGGTCCGCTGGATCCGGCCAGCGGCCCGCTGTTCTCAAACGCGGTTCGGCGCGCACCGCACGCGCGACGCGGCGCGGGTCCCGGCTTGGAAGTCCATCACCAGGCGGGTAGCGGGCCTAACGGCATGCTCCGAGCGGGATCTCGGGGCGATGCCACGACGGCTACCTCCCCGCGACGTTGGCGCTGGAGAGCCAAACCACGCCGTTCGGGGCGCGGTCCCGAGCGTCAGCAGCCCGATCGCCTCTCTCGGGCGCCGGAACAGGTGCTGCGTCATCGCCACCCCTGCCGTCGAGCGTACGAGGTGAACTGGCAGCCGAAACGTACGCCTCGAGTCGAGGCGCAACAAGCGCGAGCGCGTGCGGTGCTGGTGGGGTGGCGCCCGACCACGAGGAGCACCTTCAGCTACACGTGGAGCTGGCGTCTCCTGACGCGCGGTCGATGCCGTGTTCCCGCCGTCTTCGTCGTGACAACGAGGGGACGAGCGCCGAGTGGTGCTCCCAGGGTAATGCACCCCTCGAACACGGCCCCTGCTGGCGAAGGCGCGGACCAGCGGCACCACGGTCGCGGCGCGGACCCGGCACAACGACCAGGGCCAGGCGGTTGCCGCCTGGCCCTGGTCACGCTGCTGGTCGGCCGGTGGGCGCTAGTACATGCCGCCCATCCCGCCACCACCCCCCATCGCCGGCGCGGCCTTCTCGTCCTTGCGCTCGGCCACCACGCACTCGGTGGTCAGCAGCAGCCCCGCGATCGAGGCGGCGTTCTGGAGCGCCGCCCGGGTGACCTTGGTCGGGTCGATCACCCCGCTCTTGACCAGATCCTCATACGTGTCGGTCGCGGCGTTGTAGCCGAAGTGGGTCAGCTTCGAGGCCCGGACCCGGCCCAAGACGATCGCGCCCTCCTGGCCGGCGTTCTCCGCGATGATCCGGAGCGGCTCCTCGAGGGCCCGGCGCACGATCGCCACCCCCACCTTCTCATCGGGCGTGCCCCGCACCCGATCGAGCGCCGCCTGGGCTCGCACCAGGGCCACGCCGCCGCCCGCGACCACGCCCTCTTCGACAGCCGCCCGGGTGGCGTGCAAGGCATCCTCGACCCGCGCCTTCTTCTCCTTCATCTCCGTCTCGGTGAAGGCGCCAACGTGGATCACGGCGACCCCGCCCGCGAGCTTCGCCAATCGCTCCTGCAGCTTCTCGCGATCGTAGTCGCTGGTCGACTTGTCGATCGACGCCTTGATCTCGGCGATCCGACCCTGGATGTCGCTCGGTTTGCCCTTGCCGTCGATGATCGTGGTGTTGTCCTTGTCGATCACCACCCGCTTGGCCTGGCCGAGATCGCTGAGGACCGCGTTCTCGAGCTTGAGGCCGAGCTCCTCCGAGATCACCTGGCCGCCGGTGAGCTTGGCGACGTCGACCAGCATCTCCTTCCGCCGGTCGCCGAAGCCGGGCGCCTTCACCCCGCAGACCTTGAGCGTGCCGCGAAGCTTGTTGACCACCAGCGTGGCCAACGCCTCGCCGTCGATGTCCTCGGCCAGAATGACCAGCGGCTTGCCCGCCTGAGCCGCCTTCTCCAGGATCGGGAGCAAGTCCTTCATCGCGGAGATCTTCTTGTCGTGGATCAGGATATAGGCGCTCTCCAGCACGACTTCCATCTTCTCCGGATCGGTGATGAAGTAGGGCGAGAGGTAGCCGCGATCGAACTGCATGCCGTCGACCGTCTCCAGGGTGGTCTCCAGCCCGCGAGCCTCCTCGACGGTGATCACCCCGTCCTTGCCGACCTTGTCCATCGCGTCGGCGATCAGGGTGCCGATCTCCAGGTCGTTGTTGGCCGAGATCGAACCGACCTGGGCGATCTCCTTCTTCCCGGCCGTCTTGGTCGAAAGCCGCTTGAGCTCCTCGACAACCGCCTCGACCGCGCGGTCGATGCCTCGCTTCAGCTCCATCGGGTTGGCGCCCGCGGTCACGTTCTTGAGCCCCTCCCGGACGATGGCCTGGGCCAGGACCGTGGCGGTCGTGGTCCCGTCGCCGGCCAGGTCGGACGTCTTGGTCGCGACCTCCTTGAGCATCTGAGCGCCCATGTTCTCGATCGGGTCCGAGAGCTCGATCTCCTTGGCGACCGTGACCCCGTCCTTGGTCACGGTCGGCGAGCCGAACTTCTTGTCGATCACCACATTGCGCCCCTTGGGGCCGAGGGTCACCTTGACCGCCTCGGCGAGGGCGTCGACCCCGCGCTTGAGCTTGCCGCGAGCGTCCGCGTCGAACAGCAGTTCCTTGGCTGACATGCCGTGCCTCTTTCTCTAGCCGAGCTTGGCGAGGACGTCGGACGCCGTGATGATCACGACCTCGTCGCCCCCGAGCAACATGCTGGTGCCGCTGTACTTGCCGTAGAGGATCCGGTCGCCCACCCGCACATCCATCGGCACCCGGGCGCCTCGTTCGAACCGGCCCGGTCCGGCCGCCAGGACGACGCCCTGGGTGGGCTTTTCCTTCGCGGTATCGGGAATGTACAGGCCGCCCCGCATCGTTTCGGGCTCGT
This sequence comes from Gemmatimonadales bacterium, assembly GCA_050184075.1. GTDB lineage: Bacteria > Gemmatimonadota > Gemmatimonadetes > Gemmatimonadales > GWC2-71-9 > SHZU01. The sequence goes on along the minus strand of JBFXAS010000058.1, from coordinate 4,130 downwards.
CGTCCGGCTGAATCACCAGTCGGTCGGCAATCGGGGTGATCTTGAGCTTCGTTCGCTGCTTGGTCGCGCTTGGCATGACGTGCCTCAACTGGTGTGACGCGCCGCAGCGCGTGAATCGGGCGCGGCGGTGGTGCCCGCCCGGAAATGAACCGGATCGCGCAGGTTCTGCAGCGTCCGGTAGTAGAACAGGGAAGTGGGCTGCCTTCGCCCGAGTGGCAGGTCCCTGAGAAACTGGAGCTCCTCCTCGGCCGCGCCGGCCGACATCGCTGGGTCGGCCAGGAACTCCCGAAAGCCGGGCTGCTCGTGCTCCGCAGGCGCCGGTCGCTCCACGATCTCGAACCGCCGCAACGGCGCCGCGACCGTCCGTTCGTCGAGCGTGACGCTGAGCGCGAAGCTGTCCAGATCGACATCCCACGATGCGACCAGTGGCTCCAGGAACGAGATACAGTTGTCGTTCGACAGGTCGAAGACGTCGGCGTCGAGCAGCTCCAGCGCGCTCACCCGCATCTCCTCGTAGCTCCGCCGCGCTCGCTTAGCGAGCCGCCGAATCCAGGCCGGGTTCTCCAGCTCGACGCGGGCGGCATCCTTGACGACGTCCAGCAGCTTCTGGGTCACCAGGCGCTCGAGCTCGCCGAACGGCTGCTGCTCGAAGATGGCCTGCACCTCGGCCCGGCGGTCGGGGTGGCACTTCTTGAGCACGAGCGCGCGCACCTCCTCGAACAGGGGTGGCAGGCCGTCCTCGAAATAGCGGGTCAGCTGCTTGGTCCGCTCGATCGCCGCCAGGCGGGCCAGCTCGCCCTGCGGGAGCTCCAGAAACCGGTCCATCCGGTCGTAGATGTCGGTACGGTGGGGATCGGGTGGGGCTTTCTTGCGGCGCAGCAATTGGGAGATGTACGACTCGGTGACCCGCGCGGCCCGGGCGAGCTGCTTCTGCCCCCGGCCCAACTCGCGAAGCCGGCGGTGGATGACGAACGCCACGTCCACGGTCTCGGACCCTTTCTCCCGCAACTATCTTGGTGAAGAGAACAGCACTGTAGCCTGTGCTACTTAACCAAGATAGTTAAGTGCCATCTGCCAAGCAAGCACCGACTCTCTCCTTGACAGCTTAGGAGAGCCCCGATAGCGTTCTCCTATTCGAGTTAGGAGAGCCACGTGGCGCCTCAGGCCGAGTTGCTACCCGGCACCCTGGACATGGTCATCCTCAAAGCCATCTCGCTCGGCGAGGTGCACGGCTATGGCGTCCTCCTCCGGATCGAGCAGATCTCGAAGGGCGCGATCACGGTGCAGCAGGGCGCCCTCTATCCCGCCCTCTATCGGCTCGAGCATCAGGGCCTGATCGCGAGCACCTGGGGCACCTCGGAGAACAACCGCCGCGCCAAGTTCTACCAGCTGACGCGCGAGGGCCGGCAGCGGTTCGATCGGGAGAAGGCCAGCTGGAAGCGGCTCACCGACGCGATCGCGCTCTCCCTCACGGCCACGCCGCGCGAGATCTGAGGATGCCCGTGCGCGCCCTCCGCTCCGCGGCCCGCGGCCTGGTCGCCAGGGCCCGCTCGCTCTGGCGCGGCGTGACCCGACGGGACGAGGTCGAGTCGGACATGCGCGAGGAGTTCGCGCACCACATCGAGATGCGCGCCGCCGATCTGGAGCGCGGCGGTCTGTCGGGCGCGGAGGCTCGGCGCCAGGCTCGGCTGGAATTCGGGCGAGCCGACACCTATCGCGAGCATGCCCGGGCCTCCCGCGGGCTCCGCTCGATCGACCAGCTGCGCTTCTCCTGGCTCGACCTCCGCCTCGCGCTCCGGATGCTGGTCAAGCACCCGATGCTGACCCTGGTCAGCGTCTTCGCGCTGGCGGTCGGGATCCCGGTCGGGCTGGCGCCGTCCCATCTCGCCAACGCGCTCGAGGGGCCGATCCCCGGCGACGCCGACGGGCGGATCCGCGCGATCCGCTTCTGGGACCCGCTCACCAGCAGCGTCGCGCCGACCCGCTACGCGGATTTCCGCTTCTGGTCCGACGGGCTGCCGGCCTTCGCCGCGGTGGCGGGATTCCGCAGCTCGACCTACCCGGTCGGCCCGGACGGCGGTCCGGCCGCCGGCGCCCAGGTCAGCTCGGCCGCCTTCGAGGTCCTGCCGGTGCCGCCGCTGCTCGGTCGGGTGTTGAGCGACGCGGACGCCGACCCGGGTGGGCCGGACGTCGTGCTGCTGGGCCACGATCTCTGGACCGCTCGTTTCGGATCCGACCCGGCGATCATCGGCCGCACGATTCAGATCGGACGGGTGCCCCGCACGGTCGTCGGCGTGATGCCCAAGGGCTTCCGCTTTCCCACCAACGAGCAGCTCTGGCTTCCCCTGCGCAGCCAACCGGCCTCGGCCGACGCGCAGCTCGCTCCGGTGCGGATCTTCGGCCGGCTCGCCGACCTGACCTCCACCGAGCAGGCGCAGGCCGAGCTCTCGGCCACCGGTCTGGCGCCGCTCGCCGAGCCCGACGAGACCCGCGGCCGGCTGCAGCCCGAGGTGGTGCCGTTCGGACTGCTCTACGCGGGCGTCCCGCGCGGCGGGCTCGCGTCGATGCCGGAGTACCGCTTCGTGCGGCTGCTCACCCTGGGGCTGCTGCTGGTCGCCTGCGGCAACGTCGCGCTGCTGCTCTTCGCGCGGACCGCCTCGCGCCTCCGCGAGCTGGCGGTGCGCACGGCCCTCGGCGCGAGCCGCGCCCGGATCGTCTCCCAGATCTTCGTCGAAGCGCTGGTCCTCGCCATCCTCGCGGCCGGCATCGGCGTCGCCTCCATCGATTGGGCCCTTCGGCACCTCAACCTCGCCGCCCTCGCGGGCGAGACCGCGTTGCCCTACTGGCTCAACCTCGGCGCGACTGGTGACGCGCTGCTCCAGGCCGTCGGCCTTGCCGCCCTGAGCGCCACCGTGGCCGGCGTGCTTCCGGCGCTCCGGATCACCGGCAAGGGCATCCAGCAGGGGATTCGGTACGGGGCAGGGCGCTCGGGGCTCAGGTTCGGCGGTCTCACCGGCGCGCTGATCGTCGCCGACATCGCCGTCGCGGTCGCCTCGGTGAGCCTTGCCATCGGCATCGCCGGCAAGGCGGTCGACCGCGGCGAGGCCGCCCGGCTGGCGGGCATTCCCGCCGACCAGTACCTCTCGGTCGAGTTCACCATGCTCGACGACGGCATCACCACCGGCTCCGCGGCGGCGGAGCGCTTCGCGAACCGGCTCGCCGCGGCGCAGCGCACCCTCGTCGCGGAGCTCGAGCGGGAGCCCGGCGTGGTGGCGGTCACCCTGGCCGACGCGCTCCCGCGGATGGACCACCGCTCGACCCCGATCGAGATCCAGGGAGTCGAGCTCTCCACCGCCGGCGGCCCGCGCTGGGTTCGCACCGCCCGGGTGGACCCCGGCTTCTTCACGGCCTTCGGCCAACAGCCGCTCGCCGGCCGGCTCTTCGATCAGGCCGACACCGATTCCACCCGCGCCACCGCGATCGTCAACTCCGCCTTCGTCGATCGGATGCTCGGCGGCGGCGAGGCGATCGGTCGGCGGATCCGACTGGGCGCCCGCGCGGGCGAGGGTGAGTGGCGTGAGATCGTCGGCGTGGTGCGGCACCTGGGCGTCAACATGATCAACGAGGAGGGCGGCGGGGCGGTGTACCTGCCGACCGCGCCCGGGCGGATCAACCCGGTTCAGCTTGGAATCCACGCCAGCGCCGACCCGGCGGGCCTGATCCCCCGGGTGCGGGACGTCGGCTCCCGGATCGACGCGGACCTCCGGATGGGCCCGGCGAGAGTGCTGAGCGACGTATACCAGGGCGACTGGTATCTCACCCTCGCCGTGGCGAGCGGCCTCGGCCTCCTGGTCGGCGTGCTGCTCGCGATGGCGAGCATCGGGATCTACGCGATGCTCTCCTTCTCGGTGGCCGAGCGCACCCGGGAGATCGGCATCCGCGCGGCGCTGGGCGCGTCGCGGCGGGCGCTCGTCTCGGTGCTCCTCAAGCGCTCGCTGATCCAGATCGCCCTCGGCGCCGCCATCGGCTAGCCGGTGGCCTGGTTCATCGTGCTCGAGGTGACCGGCAGCGGCGGGAGCGACGGATCCCCGGTTACGGCGGCGCTCCGCGCGCTCGGGCTCGGGATGACG